>JALRHZ010000171.1:0-304 GCA_023259435.1 Paracoccaceae bacterium
CACTACCCATAGTTTCAAATAAATTTATCGCTTATCTTGAAAAAGATTACCAACCTATCGAAATTGCAGAAATTGAAAATGTGGATGCAATTGTTGTCTTACTCTGGTTTTGGCGCGGTTCTCGCGGTTGGCGAGGGTTTGGCTGTGCGTCAGCCGGCGTTTCTGACGCTGTCACCTCTTTGGTGTGATCTTTTGATCGCGTGTCTTTGGATTTGGTTTGACCCGTTCGTCCTCCGCGTTTGCGCTCGGCGGGGAGGTCGTCTTCGGTGACGGTCGTCTCAATTCGTGTGATGGTTTTTTGAAT
>JALRHZ010000171.1:314-3909 GCA_023259435.1 Paracoccaceae bacterium
TAAGGCTTCGATTGCGTCAAAGTTTTTGACGTCACGCGCGCCGCAGATTGTAACGGCCTTGCCGCTGCGGCCGGCACGACCTGTACGGCCAATGCGGTGCACATAATCTTCGGGGTGACTTGGGACGTCAAAGTTAAAGACATGGCTGACCGATGGAACATCCAAACCGCGCGCCGCCACATCAGAGGCCACAAGCACTTTGATCTCGCCATTTCGGAACTTGTCCAAGGTCTCTGTCCGTTGAGACTGATCCAGATCCCCGTGAATGGGGCGTGCATCAATGCCGTGTTTGATCAAAGACTTGGCGCAAATATCCACGTCAACTTTGCGATTGCAAAACACAACTGCATTGGTGCAGGCGTCACCGTCTTTTTCAATCAGGTCCCGTAGGATTGTCCGCTTTAGCTTTGCCTCACGTTCACGACCAGAGGCTTTGACCATGACAACGCCTTGTTCAATGGTCTCAGAGGCGGTTGCTTGGCGGGCCACTTCGACCCGAACAGGAGCCGACAAAAACGTGTTTGTGATCCGTTCAATCTCGGGCGCCATAGTGGCCGAGAAAAACAAGGTCTGGCGCGTGAAAGGCGTTAGGCTAAAGATCCGCTCAATGTCTGGGATAAATCCCATATCCAACATGCGGTCCGCCTCATCCACGACCATGATTTGTACTCCCGTAAGCAACAGCTTGCCGCGTTCAAAATGGTCCAACAACCGACCTGGTGTTGCGATGAGAACATCGACGCCCTTATCGATAAGAGCATCTTGGTCCTTAAAGCTTACGCCACCGATCAACAGCGCCTTGGTTAGGCGCAAATTCTTGGCGTAGGTATCAAAATTTTCGGCAACTTGTGCGGCCAATTCGCGCGTCGGGCAAAGGACCAACGACCGAGGCATCCGCGCACGCGCACGGCCACGCGCCAACATATTGATCATGGGCAATGTGAAACTTGCGGTTTTGCCGGTTCCAGTTTGCGCAATGCCAAGGACATCTTTTCCATCCAACGCCGCGGGTATTGCGCCTTGTTGGATTGGGGTGGGGGTTTCGTACCCTGCCTCTTCAATTGCTTTTAGAATTTTCGGGTTTAGGTTTAGGTCGGAAAACTTAGTCATTTATATCCAGTTTTTGCCGCCTGTAGCTCTGCGGCCCTCATCTGACCCGAGGCACACCGGTTGTGCGCCTACTAGGGTTGAGGCTGCATAACGAAAATGTACGCCCACGTCAATCCATCGCACCATGCGGGGGCGTGGCTGCGGGATAATACGGAAAATAGAGCGCGATATACGTGTCAAACTGGAATGTCACCTCGCGCAAAACGCCGTTTGCGCGCAACGCGGTTTCCAGCTCTGGGGTCAAGACACATAGCTCATCATAGAGGCGTCTTATCCCTGATTGTCCTTCTTTATCCTCAAGCTCGGTCAAGACACTCTTCAAGGTCCGTTTTTTAACCTTTGTTGAGGCATCAGGGGCAAGCGAATTGCGATAGCTTCCTTCGCTGCGGCGTCTTTGATACTCCAGCCAAAACGCCTTCCACGGCTTGGTGTGCATATGCGCAAGTTCCACTCCCCCTAAAAAGGTTTGCGTCTCTTCTAGAGCATCAGGCGTGCGTAACAGGTGGATATTGGGTGCGAGGTCTTTGGTCAGTCGAAAAAAGGACTTTCCAACCGTGTGTGACAAAAATCCCCCAGGAATATCTGTGCCAAATTGCGGATAGATGTCTGGGGACGAGCGTTTGCGTTTGCCAAAGGGATATACGAGGGCCTTGAAATAGGTCACCTCACCGTCGTGATCCGATATGAGGTTCTCGATCGGTCGCATCCGTAGGGCCATTTTACCCTCAGGAACTTTCCCAAGTTTGCGACCAATTTCGTGAAAGGGTTTTGGAAGGATAAACTCATCTGTATCGATGTGTGTCACCCAGTCAGGTGGTGCTTCTTGTTTAAGAAGGCAAGATATCGCATTGTTAAGGTTTGCTTTTTGACGCCCTTCAATTGTCTTTGGGCGAGTTCCTTTGTTGGATTGATTTGCGACAGCCCAATAGGTGTCATCACATAAAACCGTTGTCACAGACCTGTCATGTTCGAAAAATGCATGACAGGGCGACATAGGATCATCCAGATATAGGATGATGCGGTCCGCGCCCTGCGCAAGGTGATGAGCAGCAAAGCGGACAACCGTATCGATGTCCGCATTCGTTGTTGTTACAGTCACCCAAGTTGCGTCTGGCATATGTCCTCTTTTTGCCTAGGCTACCGTGCTAGGTACCCAATCGCAAGAACAGACAGATCGACAGATTAGGCCATCATCTCTTTAGTCGCGGTCAGTTTGATGTCCGTATAATCACGCTCGACCCGGTCGATGTCCCACTGCAAACGCGTCAAATAGACAACATCGCCATCATGATCGGTAGCAATATGTTGTTTGTTGACATTCGTGAACTTGTCTACGGCAAGTTTTTCGCCGCTTACCCAACGCGCCGAGGTAAACTGGCTTGGCTCAAACCGCACAGGCAGCCCGTATTCCATCTCAATCCGGCTGGCCAGAACTTCGAATTGCAGTGCACCAACAACACCAACGATAAAGCCCGATCCAAAGGTCGGCTTAAACACTTTGGCCGCGCCTTCTTCGGCAAATTGCATCAGGGCTTTTTCAAGGTGCTTTGCCTTCATCGGATCGCCTGCGCGGCAGGTCTGTAGCAATTCGGGCGCAAATGAGGGGATACCGGCAACGCGCAGGGCTTCGCCTTCGGTCAAGGTATCGCCGATGCGCAATTGCCCGTGGTTTGGGATCCCAATAATATCACCGGCCCAAGCCTCTTCGGCCAATTCACGATCCGAGGCCAAAAACAAAACGGGATTTGAGACGGCCATAGGCTTTTTCGTGCGCACATGGGTTAGTTTCATACCGCGCTTGAAATGGCCCGAGGCCAGCCGGACAAAGGCCACACGGTCGCGGTGTTTTGGATCCATATTCGCCTGCACCTTGAACACAAAACCAGCAACTTTTGTTTCCTCTGGTCGAATTTCGCGCGGTGTCGCGTTTTGAATTTGCGGCTCGGGGCCATAATTGCCGATGCCGTCCATCAATTCCTTGACGCCAAAGGAATTGATCGCAGAGCCGAACCAAATGGGGGTCATGTGCCCCTCGAGTACGGATTGTGGGTCAAGTTGTGGCAACAATTCACGCGCCATTTCAACTTCTTCAATCAGTTTTTCAAGCAAATGTGCCGGCACATGTTCGGCCAGTTTCGGATCATCAAGCCCATTGATTTCGATGCTTTCTGCAACCCGATTTCGGTCGGCGCGGTCCATCAATTCAAGACGATCACGCAACATGTCATAACAGCCCATGAAATCAGACCCCACACCAATGGGCCAACTTGCAGGGGTCACATCAATCGCAAGATTTTCTTGAATTTCGTCAATAATATCAAAAGTATCGCGGCTTTCGCGGTCCATTTTGTTACAAAACGTCAGAATGGGAAGATCGCGCAGACGGCAGACTTCGAACAATTTCCGCGTTTGGCTTTCAACCCCTTTGGCACCATCGATCACCATCACGGCGGCATCCACGGCGGTCAATGTCCGGTAGGTGTCT
>JALRHZ010000172.1 GCA_023259435.1 Paracoccaceae bacterium
GGCGGCAAGGCAAAGAAAGAAGCAGCGCGCATTCTGGCCCAACTGATGTCGCCGATGACACCGCACCTGTCCGAAGAACTCTGGTCGCTCTTGGGCGGTGAGGGACTTGTGACCACAGCTGCGTGGCCCGTTGTCGACGAAGCCATGCTGGTCGAAGACACAGTCACCCTGCCGATCCAGATCAACGGCAAACGCCGCGCGGAAATCAGCGTACCAAAAGATATGCCAAAAGAAGAGATTGAAAAAATCGCTTTGGCAGAGGATGCTGTAAAACGCGCGTTAGACGGGGCCGCGCCAAAGAAAATCATCGTCGTCCCCGGACGGATTGTAAATGTCGTGGTGTAACAGACGCTTGTTTTTATTTGGAACTGCATCCCTTGCTGGGTGCGGGTTCTCTCCAATCGGTCAAGGCGGGCATCCGTTTCAGGGGCAAATCACCCTGCCCACGCCACAGAATAAAAACGAATTTATGTTGGTGCATCGCCTTGAGGACAGACTAGGCGGTGTCACATCGCCGACATATGCACTGCAATTTTCGATCTCAACATCGTCACAGCGCACGTCGATTTCATCTGACGGCAAGGCCAACCGGAACCTGATTGAGGGTCGCGTTGTCTATACTCTTACACGCCAATCAGATGCCAAGGTCGTCATATCCGGTCGTGCTGATGCCTTTGTCGGTCATTCGACCACAGGCTCAACTGTTGCCACTGCAGCCGCTGAGCGCGATGCCGCGCAACGATTGATGATACAACTTGCAGATTTAGTCACAGAAGATTTGCTCTTGCGGGCCCACGAGGTGGCGCAGTGAAACTGAACAAACGCGATATGTTGCGGCACTTTAAATCACCGGACACCTCAAAAGCGGGGACTTTGCTTTATGGGCCGGACGCGATGCGCGTGGCCCTCAAACGTCAAGAACTTAACGCGTCGCTTCTGGGCCCAAACGCCGAAGAAGAGATGCGGTTGACTCGTTTGTCAGGAGGGGCTCTTAGATCAGAACCCGCCCTGCTGTCGGATGCCATCAAAGCAACAGGCTTTTTCCCTGGGCAACGTGTGGCCTTTGTCGAAGGCGTAACCGATACCGTTGCACCCATCATTATCGAAGCCTTAGAAAGCTGGCGTCCGGGGGACGCGCATGTTGTCGTGACTGCAGGGCAATTGAAGCCAACCTCAAAACTCCGCAAGTTTTTTGAAAGTAACACACAAACCTATGCCGCTGCGATTTATGATGACCCGCCGACCAGAGAGGAAATCGCAGATGATCTTCGCACTGCGGGTTTGGAAAACCTTCCGCAGGATGCTCTGGGTGCCCTGTCTGCCTTGGCGCATGAATTGGAGCCTGGCGATTTCCGGCAAACGCTTGAAAAATTAGCGCTCTACAAATTGAACGATCCGTCGCCTGTTACTTTTCAAGATATTTCTGTATGCGCTCCGGCGTCTAATGAGGCGGAAATGGACGATGTAATCCATGCGGTTGCAGAAGGCCGCTTCCAAGACATTGGCCCAATCCTGAAACGGCTAAAGTCTCAAGGCACAAATGCAGTTGGGCTGTGCATAGCTTTGGCCCGCCACTTTAAAACGTTGTTATTGATCGTGGGACATCCTCACGGCCCATCAGAAGGCATCTCAAAACTCCGTCCACCTGCATTTGGACCACGCCGCGATCGCTTGATGAGGCAGGCCAATACTTGGTCTGTGGGAACTCTAAAGCTAGCCGTTGGAGAATTGACGGATACCGACCTATTACTGCGCTCGGCCAATCAAACCGCACCCCAAATGGAGGTACTTGAACGACTTATGGTGAAATTGGCCATGATGTCTAAGCGCCGCGGTTAAACACTATCAATAAAGTGTAAATCAAAAAAAAACGGGCCGCCAAAGCGACCCGTTTTTCTATTTTTAAAGACAAAACTTAGCTCAGGCCAAGCTCTGCGCCTATTGCTTCTAGATCCGCAACAGTTTTTGCCATGTCATCCACAGAGCCACCGTTTGCTTTTGCAGTTTCAAGCGTGCTTTTCGCTTCGGCCAACATTGTGTCGTATCCGGATTTATCCAAATCTGCCTTTGCTACGGCACGTTCGGCCAAAACTGATAGGTTTTCACCAAGCTCAGCAAAGCCGCCTGTTACAACATATTCTTGCTGGCCTGACGCCGCTTCAACGCGAAGGATACCAGGACGCAATGTTGTGATCACGGCAGCATGGTTTGGCATGGCAGTCATGTCGCCATCTGCACCTGGGATTTGCACCGCTGTGACCTCAAGCGACGCAAGGCGTCGCTCAGGGCTCACAAGATCGAATTGCATTGTGTCTGCCATTTCGGCCTCCTTTAGGCCGCGTCAGCAGCCATTTTCTCTGCTTTCGCGATCACTTCATCGATACCACCGACCATGTAGAACGCACCTTCGGGAAGGTGGTCATACTCGCCAGCAACAACCGCTTTGAAGGATGCGATTGTGTCTTCCAATGGAACCTGAACACCGTCAGAACCTGTAAACACTTTCGCAACGTCGAATGGTTGAGACAAGAAGCGTTGGATTTTACGCGCACGAGCAACAGTCAATTTGTCTTCTTCTGACAATTCGTCCATGCCCAAAATCGCGATGATGTCTTGAAGCGACTTATAACGCTGCAGGATGTTCTGAACAGAACGCGCAACGCCATAATGCTCTTCACCAACAACCGCAGGGTCCATCAAACGTGATGATGAGTCCAATGGGTCAACCGCAGGATAGATACCCAATTCTGAAATCGCACGTGACAAAACTGTTGTCGCGTCCAAGTGGGCAAATGTGGTCGCAGGCGCAGGGTCGGTCAAGTCGTCCGCAGGAACATAAACCGCTTGGATCGATGTAATCGAACCATTTTTGGTTGATGTAATGCGTTCTTGCATCGCACCCATGTCTGTCGCCAATGTTGGCTGATAGCCCACAGCGGATGGGATACGTCCCAACAACGCGGACACCTCGGAACCCGCTTGTGTAAAGCGGAAAATGTTATCAACAAAGAACAAAACGTCTGTACCAGATTGGTCACGGAATTGTTCCGCCAATGTCAGACCCGTCAAAGCGACGCGTGCACGCGCACCGGGAGGTTCGTTCATCTGACCATAGACCAAGGCCACTTGTGACTCTTCTAGGTTGTCTGGCTTAATAACATTCGATTCAATCATCTCGTGGTAAAGGTCGTTGCCCTCACGCGTACGTTCACCAACGCCCGCGAAAACCGAGAAGCCTGAGTGCACTTTTGCGATGTTGTTGATCAATTCCATGATCAAAACGGTTTTACCAACGCCGGCACCGCCGAACAGACCAATTTTACCACCTTTTGAATAAGGCGCCAAAAGGTCGATAACCTTGATACCTGTTACCAAGATTTCTGACTCAGTTGATTGTTCGCTGAATTCAGGTGCTGGTTGGTGGATTGAACGATATTCGTCAGCGTTCACAGGACCTTTTTCGTCCACAGGTTCACCAACAACGTTCAAAATACGTCCCAATGTGGCGTTGCCAACTGGAACCGAAATTGGCGCGCCTGTGTCTACGACAGCTTGGCCACGAACCAAACCTTCAGATGCGTCCATCGCGATTGTACGAACAGTGTTTTCACCAAGGTGCTGGGCAACTTCCAGAACCAGTTTTTTACCGTTATTTTCGGTGGTTAATGCGTTGAGGATCTCTGGCAGGTGATCATCGAACTGCACGTCCACAACGGCGCCGATCACCTGAGTGATTTTGCCTTTTGCGTTTGCCATGTTTTCGTCTCCGGTTCTTAGAGCGCTTCAGCGCCCGAGATAATTTCAATAAGCTCGTTGGTAATAACAGCCTGACGTGAACGGTTGTATTCAATCG
>JALRHZ010000173.1 GCA_023259435.1 Paracoccaceae bacterium
TCGCCCGCCAGATCGCGCGAATCGACCGGACCGACGGCGACATCGACGCCTTGTCGAAACGGCTGGCATATATCCGCACATGGACCTATGTGGCGCAGCGCAATGGCTGGGTCGCCGACGAAAGCCCTTGGCGCGATGAGACCCGCGCGATAGAAGACAGGGTGTCCGACGCGCTGCATGACCGTCTGACCCAGAGATTTGTGGATCGCCGCACCTCGGTGCTGTTGCGGCGGCTCAAGCAGAAGGAGGCCCTCTTGGCCGAAGTAAATGAAAAAGGTGAAGTGACCGTCGAAGGTGAATTCGTTGGTCGTTTAGAAGGTTTCCGGTTCCGTCAGGATAAAGATGCAACGGGTCAAGAAGCAAAGACGCTAAAAACTGCGTCGCTGCAGGCGTTGGCGCCACATTTCCATCTCAGAGCGGATAAGTTTTACAACGCGCCGGATACAGAGATTGATTTCACCGAACAAGGTGGCCTGATGTGGGGGGATCAAGCGGTTGGAAAGCTCGTCGCAAGCGATGACGCATATAAACCGCGGATCGTGGCGTTTGTCGATGACGAAGCCGGACCAGATGTTTTGCAAAAAGTAGAACGCCGTCTTCAGCATTTTATGGATCGCAAGGTTGCCGCTTTGTTTGAGCCGCTCATGACGATGAAGAACGACGAAGCGTTAACAGGCTTGGCGCGCGGATTTGCGTTTCAAATGGTTGAAAACTTTGGCCTTATTCAACGTGCAAAGATTCAAGACGAGGTCAAAGCCCTTGATCAAGAGGCGCGCGGCGCGTTGCGAAAGCATGGCGTTCGGTTTGGTCAATTTACGATCTTTATGCCGTTGCTACTTAAGCCGGCACCAACGCGCCTGCGTTTGGTTCTTTGGTCTTTGTCAAAAGGGTTGGACATTTTCCCAGAGGCACCACCGGCTGGCTTGGTGACGATCCCCTCTGTTGCAGATGCGCAACCGGATGCGGATACAATGTCTGGGTATAGAATTGCGGGTGCCCGCGCTATTCGTATTGATATGCTCGAACGTTTGGCTGATTTGTTGCGCGCAGAAGACAGCAGGGGTGGCTTTGAAGCTAAACCCGATATGCTATCGATCACGGGCATGACGCTTGAGCAATTTGCAGATCTGATGCAAGGTTTGGGGTATGCCGCCGAAAAAGGCGAGCGTCCCAAAGTCAAAGCGGAACCAACCGAATCATCTCAGGCTGCGGCTCCTGCAGAAGAGGGCGAAGGCCCTAACCCCACCGACGAGACAGACGCCGACCCAGTGGCAGAGGCTGCATCTAACGAAGATACATCTGATGCCGTACCAGAGGTTGAGGTGTTCTACAGCTTCACATGGGGCAGAAAACCAGCGGGTCGTGGACAACGCCCACGTGGCGATAGCAAGCCAGGCAAGGGAAAGCGCCCCAACGCCAACCGTGGGCCCAAAAAAGGCGGCAAGCCACAAGGCGGGAAATCCTTTAGCGCGGCTCCAGAGCGTAAAGAAAAGAAAATCGATCCTGATAACCCGTTCGCGGCGGCGTTGATGGGATTGAAAACGGACAAGTAAGAGAAGGCCATGACAGAAAAACTGCGCCTCGATAAATGGTTGTGGCAGGCGCGGTTTTTCAAAACTCGAACCTTGGCTGCGAAAGTTGTAACTGGGGGTCATGTGCGCGTGAACGCCCAAAAAGTATCAAAACCTGCGGCCTATGTTGCCATTGGTGATGTCCTGACCTTTCCACAAGGGTGTGTTATCCGTGTTGTCGAAATCCAAGCATTAGGAGAGCGACGCGGACCCGCACCAGAAGCGCAAATGTTATACGCGGATCTTACACCGAAGCAGGAAAAAGATACGTCGAAACCAAAAACAACGGGACAGGGTCGCCCCACAAAGAAGGATCGTCGGGCATTTGATCTTATCCGCGCCCAAGACCTTGAATGATTTTCCAAGCTGATTTAGCTAGGCAGTCAAAGATATGACAGGAATGAAGACATGACATATATCGTCAATGACAATTGCATTGCATGTAAATACACCGACTGTGTCGAGGTGTGTCCGGTTGATTGTTTTTATGAGGGTGAGAATATGTTGGTGATCCACCCTGATGAATGTATTGATTGCGGCGTCTGCGAACCCGAATGTCCTGCGGATGCCATTCGCCCTGATACAGAGCCTGATATGGAAAAATGGGTCGAGTTTAATCGCAAATATGCGGAAAAGTGGCCTGTGATTATCACCAAGAAAGATCCCCTTCCCGAAGCGGAAGAGCGCGACGGTGAAGACGGCAAGCTTGAAAAGTATTTCTCAGAGACCCCCGGCGAAGGTGGATAACCACTTTTTTGTTTAAAAAGACTGTGCCTAGGAATCAGGTGAAATTTGTGTTACAAAGGTGTCACAAATGATAATGGTTCTGTCATATCACAAAACAATTAAGGTCCGCGCCGAGTAGGCAACCTTTAATCACGCTCAAATTCGACAAATGCAAATTCGTCGGTTGGGTGTGTTGTTTTGTGTGATAGCTTTGAAGGGGAACGCTATGTCCAAGTCCAAGAAGTCTGAATTCCGCCCAAACGATTATGTTGTGTATCCGGCGCATGGTGTGGGTCAGATTGTGAACATTGAAGAGCAAGAAATTGCTGGCATTTCAATGGAATTATTTGTGATCTCATTTGAGAAAGACAAAATGACGCTGCGCGTCCCTACGAATAAAGCCACCGAAATCGGTATGCGGTCACTTAGTACGCCCGACGTTGTCGAGCAGGCGATGAAAACGCTGAAGGGCAAGGCGAAAGTCAAGCGAGCAATGTGGTCGCGCCGCGCGCAAGAGTATGAGCAAAAGATCAATTCAGGCGATCTTATTGCGATTGCCGAGGTTGTCCGCGATTTGCATCGCAATGATGACCAACGCGAACAATCCTATTCAGAGCGTCAACTGTATGAAGCAGCACTTGAGCGTTTGACCCGCGAAATCGCAGCTGCAAGTGGCGATGACGAGACCAGCGCAGCACAGCGCGTGGATGATGTATTGGTGTCCCGCGCAGCCTAATAGAGCTGTGGCCAGAGTTTTATAAGAAAGCCGTCCGTTCGGGCGGCTTTTCTTTTTGGTCATCACGGCAGAAGGACCATCAAAATCATCAATTCGCAAAGGATTTGGGTGGCTCCAAGCACGTCACCGGTTTGACCTCCTACTTTGCGAAGTGCTAAAAAGCGTAGCCCAATGGCCAAGAGGCAGGCAGCACCAAAGGCGAGCAGGCCCAAACCGGAAAAAGACCACCCCAAAAACATGACAGAAATGAAAAGGCCAATACCAGCCTGTCGTTTGGAGGGCCGACCGACATAATGGGACAAACCATCGCGCCGTGCGTGATCCGTTGTTGCCATGATGGCCGGCATCATCGCGCGAGATGCTGCTGCAGATGCGGCTATGGCCCAAAAATCCAAAGCATGAGAATGCCACAAGGTAAATTTCAACCCCACAGCAAGCACAAGGGCCAGAACACCATAGGTACCAATCTGGCTATCTTTCATAATCAATAGACGCTTTTCGCGGTCCCATCCTCCCCAGAACCCGTCTGCGCAATCTGCCAAACCGTCCTCATGCATCGCACCGGTGAGTAAGAAACTTAGGCCGAGGGCCAAAAGCACTGCTATTGTCTGGTGTTGGTACACTGTGAGCACAGCATATCCAAATGCGACAACGCATAAAGAGATGGTCAGACCGACGCTAAAATAGGCCCAATAGGCCGCGCGCGACTGTTGCCTTGTGCTGTCTGACAATGACAGGGGCAGACGCGTTAAAAGTTCGTGCGCGCACAGGATTTGATGCCATATCTTTGTGGGAGAAACGGTCAT
>JALRHZ010000174.1 GCA_023259435.1 Paracoccaceae bacterium
CGCGCCCTGTAATCCAACGACCGTTTCATTGTTTCCATGCCCACTATTTTGTGAGGCAACGGCATACTCGAGCTGACGCGATGTCGCATAGCTATAGCGAGCACCATTCAGGACACCGGCGATGTCACGTCCGCCTATTTGGCCATCGAAGGAAAAAATGCCCTCTGAAGTTGAAAATAAGCCAGAACCCGTTGTGAAAACGATATAGCCAATAGTTTCCCATGCGGTTTTATTTGCAGAACTTGCATTTTTGTCCGTCAGCCGTGACACACAGGCGCCGTCGGTCCATCCGCTGTTAAAAGCGGGATTTGCAAGATTTTCGCAGTCATTGAACGCGACGGTGGATGGGACATAGGTTGTGTTTGATTGAACTGCGCCCACGATGGAAAAAGATCTGGACGTATCGAAATGTGTGAAGCTTGAAAAGTCCATTGGCCGATTTGTTGCGTGTGTCGCTCCATTCACAGGCCTTGTGCCGGCGCCTAATTGTAACGGGCCAAGGGTGTGTTCCCCCGCCTCTGCAATTAGACATGTTGCCCGTGCAGGCAGCTGTATTTGGTTCACATCATTCCATCTGCTGAACCTTTGGGCGCGAATTTGGAATGACGTTGCCGTGATGCCTGTCACCCGAATAATAGGAATTCTATAGGACGTGCTATTTGCGCGATTATACATAGGGGTGCACACAACAACCGCCGAGGTATAGGTATTCTCGAGGGTAACGGTTGAGAATGCACTTCCAATATTTGAAAGCTCAATTACTTCAAGCTTGTCAGAAATTGTTTCAGCCCAAGCAGCCGAGAACGTTACAAACGCAAAATAAGACACCCAAACGGACGCTATCAATATTTTCTTCAACGGGACCACCAGCCTGCTCTTTGCATACTTTAGTTTGTGGCGCCCCCGCGACACGAGGGACTATAGTTAATGCTAGAGCTGATGGAATGGTCGAATTGAAGGTTATTTTGGAAACATGTGCCTTGTCACTAATTTGCAACAGCCTCTCTCATCCAGCGCTGTAGGTGCAGAATTGAGTGTTCGGAATTGACCCCGCATTTTGGATCAACAACCAATGGGCCTGGAACATATCCCCGAGATTTAAGGCCCTTTTGAACACTTTCGACCAGCCTGATGTCTTCTTCAACCGTTGTGGCTCGATCTTGGAGGGCCATCTTTCTAACGGTTTCGTTATCATTTCCGCCTACAGAATACCAACCACGCCAAACCACAACATGATCGGCATCGACTGCACGCCAATGATATGTGTTCAAGAGATTTCCGGGATAGACTTGGAACGAAAACATTGGCCACAAGAACCAGCTTGAGTATTTCTCGTTGTTATCAAACCCAGAGTTGATGTCATAGCTCATCTGATCAAGCGCGTTGCTTTCGGTGGTGTGCCGCAGACAATAGCCTTGGGGTTGGATGTCATAGGTCTCGGGTTTGATCACGCCGGTGGAAAAGGTCGGATGGTTTAATTGGCAATGATAGCATTCGGAATAATTCTCGACCGACACTTTCCAATTACAGTTTTCTGGAATTTCTACCCATTCTAGGGGTGCTAAATCTGCCCAGTTCGGCACAAAACTCTCAAGCTCGCTGCGCACATTTGGAAACCAGTCATCCATCGGCTTTGCCTCGGTATCTAGGTTGACGAAAACGAACCCTAGAAATTCCTCTGTGCGCACTTCGGTCAGGCAAATCTTCGACTTGTCAAAGCCCTCAATTGCATTGGTATTCGGGCCTGCGCGCAAATGGCCCGTCAACTCATAGGTCCAGGCGTGGTAGGGACAGACCACAACACGCGTTGTGCCCTGCCCTTCGACCAACTGATGCGCACGGTGTTGGCATACATTGTAGAATGTACGGATCACACCGTCACGACCACGAATGCTAAATAGGCTCTCGCCAGCCAGATCAAACGTGTAATAATCCCCCACGTTCCGCAATTCAGAGGCATGACATGCGAATTGCCATGTCTGCGCCAAAAGCCCCGCTTTTTCCAACTCATAGATCTTGGGGTCTATGTAATATTTTGCGTCAAGCGAACGTACAGGACCAGTATCTGGCATTTCAATCTTCTCCATATAAGCCTAGCGCATGGCGACGTTTGTGAAAGGTGTCTACGCGATCGACGATTTCATCGCTTGCAACCGAAATCACGAAACTTAACAGTATTTCCAACAGCGCAATCAAGGACACCGAAGATGGGAAAAACTGTGGTGTGTCGACTTGCGTGATAAAGGTATGCTCGGCGATGCGTGCAATCGGGCTGGCCAAGCTGTCGGTCATTGCAATAACGCATAATCCCTGCTCTTTGGCCAAACGCGCAGTCTCGATAACTTCTTTACGGTACGGGGCGCTTGTGATGGCGATCAAAACGTCTTGGTGATCGGCCCAAGCGATGTCATCAATTGCCGTAGAGCCTGCACGCGGGATGGCGTGGAATTGCACCATTCCGGTCGAGGCAAGATAGGTAAAATTACGCGCATTCGCATTATTCACCCCAACGCCTAATGTATATACTCGGCGCGAGTGCCAGATCGCCTCGGCTGCGGCCTGTAGTTGTTCTGCGGTGATCCCTGAAAATGTCTCGGTCACATTGCGCAGGGCGGCATCCACCATATCCGCGTATAATCCGCCTAAATCGCCTTGTTTGCGAATATCCTGAAGCCACCTTGCGCGCTCTGGCAAGCTCACTGCGCCACGTCGAATGGCATCTCTGAACGGCGCGCGAAAATCATCATACCCTTCAAATCCAACCGCACGGGCCATACGCACGATTGTATTGGGCTTGACCTGTGCCGCCTGAGCGATTTCACGTACTGTCGAGACACCCACATCCTGTGGGTTTTCTAAAACATATTTTGCGGCCTTTTGCGCCTCGGGCGTAAGGGCATCCCATTCATCGCTGAGGCGCTCAAGAATCGTATTTGAAACATTTGTATCATTCATAGTTGACGATGGTACAAATGTACGATTACCGTGGCAAGCGAAAATCGAATCCACGCAGGAAAAATAAGTATGTCTGATTTCCCAAGTTCGGCCAAAGTGGTCATTGTCGGTGGCGGCGTAATGGGGGTGGGTCTTGCCTATCACCTTGCCCATGAAGGATGGGGCAATGAGACCGTCCTGTTGGAAAAGGCCGAGCTGACATCAGGCTCGACTTGGCACGCCGCCGGCCAAATCACCCATTCAACATCAAGCTATTCGCTTGGCAAATGCGTGGATTACAATATCGGGCTGTATTCAGGCAAGCTTGAACAGGAAACGGGACAATCCGTGACATGGCATGGCTGCGGATCGTTCCGTCTTGCCTATGACGAGGATGAGATGGATTGGCTGCGCCATACCCTGTCGGTCGGAAACAGCCTTGGGTTTAACATCGAATTGGTCGGCCCTGAAAAAATCCGCGAGCTGCATCCGTTTTATAACCTAGATGGCGTCATTGGCGCGCTGTATACGCCAGATGATGGGCATGCCGATCCCACGAATGTGACCATGGCCTTGGCCGCAGGTGCGCGTCAGTTGGGAGCCAAGATCATCCGCCATTGCCGCGCCACCAATATCACCCGTGACGATGCAAATGACGAATGGATTGTAGAGACAGAACGCGGCACCATCCGCTGTGAACATGTGGTCAATGCCGGCGGCACCTATGCGCGGCAAATGGGTGAATGGTCAGGTCTGCAATTGCCAATGACCTCGATGACCCACCACTATTTCGTCACAGAAAACGTGCCAGAGTTTGCCGATCTCGACACCGAGCTACCCGTGATCCGCGATGACAAGCTGG
>JALRHZ010000175.1 GCA_023259435.1 Paracoccaceae bacterium
GGAGGTGGAACACGCCGTCCGAGTGGCGAATTTCGCCAACTTCTGTTTTTAGCCAGAGAGCTGCGTGGTTTTTTTCAATCTCGGACAACAGCATTTTGATAATGTCTTTTGCCGAAGCGTCGCAGAATAATTGCCCCAAGGTCTTTTCATGGTAAGGGATGCCGTATTGGGCGACAAGGTCGATAAAATCCCATTGGGTATAGCGGCTTAGCGCGGATTTTACGAAATGCGGGTTATTCGAGATATAGTTTTCAGGGCTTGCGTAGATATTCGTGAAATTACAACGCCCACCACCGGAAATGCGGATCTTTTCGCCAGGTGCTTTGGCGTGATCGACGATCAAGACTGGCCCTTTGGCGTGTGCGGCACACATAAGGCCAGCGGCCCCTGCGCCCAATATAACGGTGGTATAGGTCATGTGGCCTAGATGACTCTTTCGGCGAGGATCGGCAAGCTTTGTTTCTTTTTCCTAGCGTAATTTGTCAAACCTAGATAAGTTGAGCCTCATAATGACCCCGAAAACGGGGCGCTCGATATTCGGGTTAAAAGAGGCAAAGGCAGAACAGATGACTGAGATGGTCTATGGATCCATCCCTGATGCGCAGGGTGAGGCGATCCTACCGCGTTGGTGGCGCACGATTGATAAATTCACGCTTTTCGCAATCATTTTGTTGTTTAGCATTGGGTTGCTATTGGGATTTGCGGCTTCTCCTCCTTTGGCCGAACGCAATGGATTGCCTCCGTTCCACTATGTTCAGCGTCAAATCATATTTGGCGGGATGTCTCTGTTTACGATACTCATTGTCTCTTTGATGTCGCCTACGACTGTGCGCCGTCTTGCGGTGCTTGGGTTTTTGGCCAGTTTTATCGCCATCGTACTTTTGCCGTTGTTCGGGACAGATTTCGGCAAAGGGGCCGTGCGGTGGTATGCGCTTGGGTTTGCATCCGTTCAGCCGTCTGAATTCCTAAAGCCTGGATTTATCGTGGTCGCGGCGTGGTTGATCGCTGCTGCTGAGGAAATAAATGGCCCGCCCGGTCGGTTATGGTCATTTATGCTGGCCGTTACAGTGGCCATTATTTTGGCATTGCAGCCGGATTTTGGACAGGCCTGTTTGATCCTATTTGCATGGGGCGTGGTCTATTTCGTGGCAGGTGCGCCTATGCCCTTGTTGATCTTTATGGGGGGCGGCGCTGGCATTGCAGGTTGGTTTGCCTATCACTATTCAGAACACTTTGCGCGTCGGATTGATGGATTTTTATCCGCTGATGTCGATCCTCGCACACAGTTGGGCTATGCCACCAATGCCATCCGCGAGGGCGGTCTCTTTGGCGTTGGTGTTGGCGAGGGTCAGGTAAAGTGGTCTTTGCCAGATGCGCATACGGATTTCATTATTGCGGTGGCGGCCGAAGAATACGGCCTGATTATGGTTGCGTTGATTATCGCCATTTACGCCTCAATCGTCATAGTTTCGCTTAGTCGTTTGACGAAAGAGCGGGATCCGTTTATCCGCAATGCCGGATGTGGTCTTTTGGCGATGTTTGCAGTGCAAGCCGTCATTAACATGGGGGTTGCCGTTCGTATCCTGCCTGCCAAAGGGATGACGTTGCCGTTCGTAAGTTATGGCGGATCGTCCTTGGTAGCTGGGGGCATAGCGATTGGCATGCTGTTGGCGTTGACCCGATCACGTCCGCAAAAGGATGTGAGTGATATTTTGGGTGGAACACGGTAAATGACAAAACAGCCAGTTTTGGTTTTGGCTGCAGGCGGCACGGGTGGACATATGTTTCCTGCCCAAGCGCTTGCCGAGGAAATGCTTGCACGTGGGTGGCGTGTGAAGCTTACCACAGACCCGCGCGGCGCGCGCTATGTTGGGGGCTTTCCCGAAGCTGTGGAAATAGAGGTTCTGAAATCAGGGACCTTTGCCCGTGGTGGCCTTTTGGCCAAGCTGATGGTGCCGTTCAAAATCGGGTTTGGTACGCTCAAAGCCATGTGGACCATGCTGTGGGATCGGCCTGCTGTGGTTGTGGGGTTCGGTGGGTATCCCTCGATCCCTGCCTTGGCCGCCGCCGTGATCTTGCGGCGACCGCGCATGATCCATGAGCAAAACGGGGTGTTAGGACGCGTAAACCAAGTGTTTGCCAAATGGGTGAATGTGATTGCTTGTGGCACTTGGCCGACCCAAGGGGTCGAGGAGGCCGAGGCCAAACATATCGGCAACCCAGTCCGCGGCGTTGTACTAGAGCGGCAGGGTGCAGGATACATCGCACCCGGTGATTATCCCATGTCGATCCTCGTGATGGGCGGAAGCCAAGGCGCGCGCATATTGTCCGATGTTGTGCCGCCTGCAATCGCAGAGCTTCCGACGTCGATTTTGCAATATTTGCGGGTGTTCCACCAAGCAAGAGACGAAGATCACGACCGCGTATCAAGATATTATGAAGACCAAGGCATTCGGGCCACCGTGCAGCCATTCTTTGATGATGTGCCAAAAATTATGTCCGAGGCGCAATTGGTTATCTCGCGCGCGGGGGCGTCATCTGTTGCGGATTTGTCTGTCATTGGACGCCCGTCGATTTTGGTGCCTTTGGCTGCTGCGTTGCGCGATGAACAAACCGCCAATGCGCGTGGCCTTGTCGATGCGGGTGCGGCCATTTTGATGCCCGAAGACGTATTTCACGTGGACACCTTGACAGACCAGATGGGGAATTTTTTCCAACATCCGTCAGCTGCGAATAAAATGGCCCAAGCGGCCTTGTCCTGTGGTATGCCAGATGCCAAAGAGCGTCTTGCCGACCTTGTTGAGGCACTTGCCCCAAACCAAGGCTGATTTTGAACCACATTTGACCAGAAAGACCAAAGATGACGACAACCGCAACAAAACTTCCTACCGATATCGGCGCGATCCATTTTGTTGGAATTGGTGGGATCGGAATGTCTGGGATTGCTGAGGTCTTGTTAAACCTTGGGTATCGGGTGCAGGGGTCGGACCTAAAGACTAGTAAAATCACGGATCGACTAGAACAACTAGGGGCCAAGATTTTTCTGGGGCAATCCGAGGAAAACCTTGAAGAGGCGGAAGTTGTCGTCATTTCCTCGGCGATTAAAACAGGTAATCCGGAGTTGGATGCGGCGCGCCTCAAGGGGTTGCCCATTGTGCGCCGCGCAGAAATGTTGGCCGAATTGATGCGGTTAAAGTCCAACGTGGCCATCGGGGGCACACATGGGAAAACCACCACTACCACGATGGTTGCGACCCTGCTGGATGCAGGCGGCATTGATCCCACAGTGATCAATGGGGGGATTATTCACGCCTATGGATCAAATGCCCGCATGGGGCAGGGTGAATGGATGGTTGTTGAGGCCGACGAAAGCGACGGCACATTTAACCGCCTTCCGGCAACGATTGCGATTGTGACCAATATTGACCCTGAACATATGGAGCATTGGGGCAGCATCGAAAACCTGCGCCAAGGGTTTTATGACTTTGTCTCGAACATTCCGTTTTACGGTTTGGCGATTTGTTGTACCGATCATCCCGAAGTGCAGGCCTTGGTTGGGCGCGTGACCGATCGCCGTGTTGTGACCTATGGGTTCAACTCTCAGGCGGATGTGCGGGCGATTAATCTGACGTATAAATCAGGCATCGCGCATTTTGATGTGGCATTGCAAGATCAGGATACAGTGATTAAAGGGTGCCGCTTGCCGATGCCGGGGGA
>JALRHZ010000176.1 GCA_023259435.1 Paracoccaceae bacterium
TGGTTTCCAAAGTTTTCTGAATGGCATCTGAATTCATCCATGCCATCATTAAAACATCACCATTTTGCGCATCTTGTGCAATTGCGGGGATCAGGCCATCGGAATTGTACTTTAGATTATATTTTTCGATCTCCACCTTAGTACCCCTTTTGCAAAATGCTATTTCGTCCTATTTAAGACGTAACAGTCGAAAGGAAAAGACATGTCGGGTGACTCTGATCTGATCAAGCTATATTCGGCGCGCATTCTCGAACTTGCCGCTGATCTTCCACATACCGATCCTCTTGCACAACCGCAGGCCACCGCAAAGAAACGGTCCCCTTTGTGTGGGTCCACTGTCACCGTTGATCTTGTCGTGAACGATGGAAAAATTTCGGAATACGCCCAAGATGTCAAAGCCTGCGCTTTGGGTCAGGCGGCGGCCTCTGTTGTTGGCTCTGCAATCATTGGGGCAACCCCTGAACAAATCGAAACGGCCCGCGCCGAACTTCATGCGATGTTAAAAGACGGTGGCTCTGCCCCATCAGCACCCTTTCAAGACCTTGAGGTCTTAACACCTGCACGTGATTTCAAAAATCGCCACGCCTCAATTCTGTTATCCCTAGATGCCACATTGGCAGCCCTTGATCACATAAAACAGGACGCATAAAAAAAACCGCCGCACTTTTGACGGGACAAAAGGCGGCGGAGGTCTATGCATTAGATGAGATACGATCAAAGCAGGGTAAGGCGGACCTGCATAGGTTTGGGAAAGTCGATCGCTCGGGACACTACATCAAACACATCGGCAGACAAAAATAAGTGTTAGAATGTTCCGGGAAAATGAAGTGACCCCAAAAGCAACGCCATTAAAGCAACGGCACCCAATACATCGGATACGATCCCATTTTCAGCACGATCTAGCAGTGTTTTGATTTGAGTGAACATCCTTGCAACTCCCTTTTGTTGCCTCTTTGTTCTCATATTATGCGCGGTTCGTAAAGAACATTTTTAGAACATTAATAAATTTTTAAGGAACAAAAAGCTTATCCCACTGAAATTAAAGGTAAAGTTTTTTCTTGTTCCATTAACCATAAAAGAACACGGATTGCTTTCCCGCGTTCTGTTTCTAAATTCGGATCTTTGTCTAAAACCAAACGCGCATCTTTTTGCGCAAGATACATCAAGTCGGATTGTTGTTCCAAATCCGCGATACGGAATTGCGGAACGCCCGATTGCTCTGTCCCAATAAGATCGCCTGCGCCTCGTAACTCAAGATCGGTCTGCGCAATCACAAACCCATCTTCTGTCTCACGCATGACCTCAAGGCGGCGTTGACCTGATTTCGACAAAGGCGCTTGATATAACAGCACGCAATTCGATTGGGCATCGCCGCGCCCCACACGTCCGCGCAGCTGATGCAATTGCGCCAATCCAAATATTTCGGCCCGCTCAATCACCATGATCGTTGCATTGGGCACATTAACGCCCACTTCAATAACGGTGGTGGCAACCAAAACCTTTGCCTCGCCCGCAGCAAACCGCGCCATGGCACTATCTTTCTCCGCTGGCGGCATCTGGCCATGCACCAACTCGACAACGCCTTCGCCAAAGACAGCGCGCAAGTGTTTAAACCGGTCCTCGGCCGAGGCGTAATCCAAAACCTCGCTCTCTTCGACCAAGGGGCACACCCAATAGACCTGTTTTCCCTCAGAGACCGCACGACGAATTGACGTGACAATTTCATCTAACCGTTCGTTTGACACCAGAACAGTTTTGATCGGTTTTCGACCAGGTGGCTTTTCATCCAAGATCGAGACATCCATATCCCCATATTGGCTCAACGCAAGAGACCGTGGTATCGGCGTGGCCGTCATCACCAGCACATCAACCGCACGCCCCTTTTGGCCAAGCTCAAGGCGCTGACGCACGCCGAAACGATGCTGTTCATCCACAATCGCGAGACGTAAATCATGAAACACAACGTCTTTTTGAAATAACGCATGTGTGCCGACCAAAATTTGAATGTCACCCTTCTCAAGCGCGGCCAGTTTGGCACGCCGTTCTGCGCCCTTATCGCGACCGGTCAGAACCTCGATCACCACATTGGCGGCCTCTGCCAAGGGCTTTAACGCTTCTAGATGTTGACGGGCCAAAATCTCGGTAGGCGCCATCATAGCGCCCTGCCCGCCAGATTCGACACAAATGAGCAATGCCATAAAGGCGACAAGCGTCTTGCCCGCCCCAACATCGCCCTGCAAAAGACGGTTCATTTTCAACGGCTTTGCCAAATCCTCGGCAATTTCACGGATCGCACGGGTTTGCGCCTGTGTTGGGGAATACGGCAGCATGTCCAAAACTTTGGACCGCAACGCGCCATTCCCTGTGGTGATTTGGCCAGCGGCGCGTTTTAACTTTGATCGCGCAATGGCAAGTGTCAGTTGATGGGCAAAAAATTCGTCATAGGCCAGTCTTTCACGCGCGGGTGTATGGGCCAAAAGGTCTTGATCCTGCAGCGGGCGATGCGCGGCACGCATGGCCGTATTCCACGCAGGCCATCCCCTATCTTTGACCACGCTTGGATCAATCCATTCAGCCAACTCTATGACACGCTCAAGAGCCGAAGTGACCGCTTTGAACATAGTTTTCTGTGTGACCCCTGCGGTCAGGTGATACACCGGCTCATATTCTGGCAAGGCCATAGGTGTCGCAGGATCAAACATGTAATCGGGATGGACCATCTGATACAGCCCATCAAAAATCTCAATTTTCCCCGACACAATCCGACGCGACCCAACCGGCAGTTGGCGTTCAAGATAATCCCCACGCGCATGGAAAAACACCATCTGAAATGCCGTTTTCCCATCCACCGCAGACACACGATACGCGCCCGATCTGGTTCGGGGTTTCTTGTGCGGTCCCACTTCTATTTCAACCGTTACCGTCGTGGGCGGAACCACATCCATGACAGAAGAGACAATACGACGGTTCACCCCAGCATAGGGCAAAGACATCAATAAATCCCGCGGTTTGTGCCATCCCGCATCCGCCAAAAGCTTGGCAATCTTGGGGCCCACCCCATCCAAGGATTGCAGGTCTCCAAACAATGGAAACAATATGTCGGGACGACCTGTCATAGGCCCCTTATCATCTCAAGCCAGGCATCTTCGTCAATCAGCGTCACGCCCAAATCCGCGGCTTTCTTGGCCTTTGATCCGGCCCCCGGTCCGGCCACAACCAAATCTGTTTTAGCCGAAACAGACCCAGACACTTTTGCCCCCAAGGCTTCGGCGCGGGCTTTGGCTTCTGATCGGCTCATTTTTTCAAGTGTGCCTGTAAAGACAAGAGTTTTCCCCGCAACGGGACTATCTTGTGTTTTGGGCGCTTGTGCATCTTGAACGGTAAGATGTGACAGCAATCGATCAATTCCCGCACGCTCTGCGGGGTTGGCAAAGGCAGACACCAACGACGTCGCCATAACACGTCCAACCCCATCTATCGCCAAAAGATCGTCCCACGCAGAGCCTTGTAAATCTCGTGCGTTCTCATAGCCTCTGAGAATATGGTCCAAGACGTATAATGCGACGCAAGAAGATTGGCAGCAGCCTCGCCCACATGGCGAATTCCTAGGGAAAACAAGCACCGTCCAAATCCAATAGTTTTCTTACTTTCAATCGCTTGGAAGAGTTTGTTCGCGCTTTT
>JALRHZ010000177.1 GCA_023259435.1 Paracoccaceae bacterium
TGTCGTGCGGGTCAATACGAAAAATACCAAGAGACAGGTGATTTTTCCCATCTCGGCACGCGCTGCGAAATCAAAAACATGAACTCAATGCGCTTTATCCAACAAGCGATTGAAGTAGAGGCGCGCCGCCAAATCCAAATCGTCGAAGCCGGCGGCACCGTGGATCAAGAGACCCGGCTATATGATCCTGACAAAGGCGAAACACGGTCTATGCGCTCAAAGGAAGAAGCGCATGATTACCGCTATTTCCCCGACCCCGACCTTTTGCCATTGGAAATTGAACAGGCATGGGTCGATGACATCGCGGCCAACTTGCCAGAATTGCCAGACGAAAAGAAAGCGCGCTTTGTTACAAACTTCGGTCTTTCTGAGTATGACGCAAGCGTGTTGACCGCCGAAGTTGAGGCCGCAAATTACTTTGAGGCTGTTGCCGAAGGCCGAGATGGCAAAATGGCGGCAAACTGGGTCATCAATGAGCTGTTCGGTCGTCTGAAAAAAGACGACCACGACATCACAGATAGCCCGGTTTCACCAAATCAGTTGGGCGGCATCATCGACCTCATCCAAAAAGGCGACATTAGCGGCAAAATAGCCAAGGACGTGTTCGAAATCATCTATACCGAAGGCGGCGATCCGGCCGCAATCGTCGAGGCGCGCGGCATGAAACAGGTCACCGATACCGGCGCGATTGAGGCGGCCGTGGACGAGATCATCGCTGCGAACCCTGCACAAGTGGAAAAAGCCAAGGCCAATCCAAAACTCGCCGGATGGTTCGTTGGACAGGTCATGAAGGCCACAGGTGGCAAAGCCAACCCCAAAGCGGTGAATGAAATCATCTCAGCAAAACTTGGTCTGTAGAATTTCTTTCCAAATCGAGACCAATAGAAACAAGAAAAGGAGCCTTTCGGCTCCTTTTTTAGTGTTGAGTTGTCTCAGCGCTTAGAACCCAGCAACCCATAAATACAAGGGCAAGCCCACAGTGATGTTAAACGGAAACGTAACACCCAGAGCTAAGGTCAAATACACCCCCGATTGCGCTTGTGGCAATGCAATCTTCATAGCCGCCGGAACAGCAATATAGGACGCAGAGGCCGACAGCACCATAAGCAAAAACTTACTTCCGTCTTGCAAACCGATCATGGACCCCATGACCCACGCCAAAATTGCGCCGATCAATGGCATCAGAACACCAAAGCCAAACAATCCGGCCGTCAACAAATGGCGGTTATCCAAAAGGCTACGTCCCGCAGACAACCCCATATCCAGCAAAAACAAACACAGAATTCCAGTAAACGGCGTGACAACAAACGGCGCAATCATCTCCATGCCCTCGTCCTGCGTGACCGCTCCAATGAAAAATGCACCCACAAGCAAGACAATTGATCCGTTCGCCAGCAATTCTCGCATCGGTACCGACCCCGCTTGATCTTGACCCGAAAACTTATGCGCGATCCATAACGCCGAGAGAATGGCCGGCACCTCCATCGTGGCAGCGATTGCCACCATATACCCATCTGCTGTGATCCCCACCAAGTCCAATAGACTAGATGCAGCGACAAAGGTAACGATTGAAATCGACCCGTAATGCCCCGCAACCGCAGCGGCGTTCACCGCATCCAGACGCGTCATCACACGCAATAGCAAAAAGGCGACAAAGGGGATCACAAAAGACAGAAAAATTCCCACGCCAATCGCTAGGAACAAATCCAAATGCAACCCATGCTCTGCAAGGTTATTTCCGCCCTTAAACCCAATCGCCAAAAGCAGATATAGCGACATAAACTTTGCGGCACCCGATGGAATTGACAAATCACTGCGCACAAAGGCGGCCACCAATCCAAGAACAAAAAACATAATGGTGGGAACCAATAAGTTCCCCGCAAGCGTGTTTAAAACATCCGGCATTGTCTACTCCTCGATAAGATTTCGAGGGCATATGACAGATTGATATCCATAGTGTAAATATATTGTAATTAAACATTACATAGTTTAAAATTATGAATTATGCGCCCAACATTAAGACAACTTGAATATATCGTAACGGTTCATAGATTAGGCCGCTTTGGTCTTGCGGCCGAACTGTTAAATGTTAGCCAACCCAGCCTCTCGGCTCAGATCGCAGCCGTCGAAGAGGAATTTGATCTCCGCTTGTTCGAACGCGACAGAGGCGGCGTGCAAACAACTTCCCAAGGTCAAAGCTTTGTAGAACAAGCTCAGAAAATTCTAAATGCTGTCGAAGAGTTGCGCAATTCTATCACCCAGACCAACCCTCTGTCGGGCACAGTTCGTCTGGGCGTCTTGCCCTCAATTGGGCCATACCTCCTGCCCCAAGCAGTCAAAGACATTCACTCGGCCTATCCAGACCTTCGAATTTCCGTGCGCGAAGAGAACACGCGCGATCTTGAAAAAGGGCTCAAGTCTGGACGCTTTGACTTTATCTTATCAACTCCCGAAGACCACCCCAACACCCACCAAGTTCCCATGTTCAATGAAACCTTGTTTGGTGCCGTTGCCGTCGATGATCCAATCACACAAAACACAACCTCAATTTCACTGACACAGCTCAAAGGCCGCAGGCTTCTTACACTCGACACCGGACATCGGCTTTCTCGGATCGTCTATGCGCTTGCGTCGCAGGCAGGTGGTATCGTCTCGGACGACTATGAAGGCACAACACTTGACAGCATCGTCCTGATGGCCGCCACAGGTGCTGGAATTGCCGTTGTACCGGAACTCTATGCTAAACGCCAAGGTATCTACCGCGAAGAAGTTGTAATAAAACCCTTGTCCATTAAGGACGCGAACCGTGACATCGCCCTTATTGCGCGCCCCACAGCACATACAACGGCGTCGCTTGCACTTCTCAGCGACACATTAAAACGCGTTGCCCAATCTTACGGCATAAACGTAACAAAGACCCAAAACTAAGTTCATTTTTTGTCTAAAAATATCTTGCGGGGGTTTGGGGGCGCAAAGCCCCCAAGTCCAGACAGCTTTCACGCCTCCGGCGCAGATAAATCCAAGGCCAAGGCATGGATTTGTCCCAAAAGCTCGTCTCCCAAAGCGGCGTGGACAGATCGATGCCGCGCAATCCGCGACTTTCCAACAAAATCCTGCGCGACAAGTCGGACATTGAAATGACTTTCGCCGCCCTCTTGATACCCACTGTGGCCGCGATGACTTTCGCTATCATCAAACACCTCAATTTCGATTACATCAAAGGCGTTTTCTAAGGCGTGTTTTATTTGCTCTTGCCTGGTCATTTTTTTACTCTGCCCCCTTCTCTTTACCTGTCATTACATTATGATGTGTTGTCCGAGTCGGAAAGGAGAAACAATGTCCAAGCCTGATCCTTTTGGTTTTGATATGTCCGTATCTGCGTCAAAGAAAAAGAACCCTCGCGGTCGGCGCAGTTTATCAGGAGAGTCTGAAACCTCCACACGTACCTGCGAGCATGAGGGCTGCCAGGAGGCGGGAAAATATCGCGCGCCAAAATCTCCTGATGTCTTGGATGAATATCTGTGGTTCTGCAAAGAGCATATCCGCGAATACAATCTGAAATGGAATTTCTTCGAGGGCACGACCGAGGCCGAGATGAACGCGCAGGCGACGTCGGACAAGGTGTGGGAGCGCCAGACGAAGGATTGGCGCGATCCCGAGGCCAAGGCC
>JALRHZ010000178.1 GCA_023259435.1 Paracoccaceae bacterium
GGCATGCATGCAGAATTCCGCCGCCCCCATGGCGCCCCAGCTGATGCCATAGCGCGCGCGGTTGAGACAGCCGAACGGGCCCTTGAGCCCTTCGACATTGGGAAGCAGCGCGTCTTCGCCGACCTCGACATTGTCCATGACGATCATGCCGGTCGTCGATGCGCGCAGCGAAAGCTTGCCTTCGATTTTCGGTGCCGAAAGGCCCTTCATGCCTTTTTCGAGGACAAAGCCTCTGATGCCGCCGCCATGTTCTTCCGATTTCGCCCAGACGACGAAGACATCGGCGAAGGGCGAATTGGAAATCCAGGTCTTGGAGCCGCTCAGGACATAGCCGCCATCGACCTTCTTAGCGGTGGTCTTCATCCCTGCCGGATCGCTGCCCGCATCGGGTTCGGTCAGGCCGAAGCAGCCGATCAGCGTGCCGGCGGCAAGGCCGGGCAGATATTTGCGGCGCTGCTCTTCCGATCCGTAGGCATGGATAGGGTACATGACCAAGCTCGACTGCACCGAAGCCATCGAGCGATAGCCCGAGTCGACGCGCTCGATCTCGCGCGCGATCAGGCCGTAGGCGACATAGGAAGCGCCGACCCCGCCATATTCTTCCGGGATAGTCGCGCCGAGCAGTCCCGTCTGGCCCATCAGCGGAAACAGCTCCGGTGCATCCTTTTCCTCACGGAAAGCGTCAATCACCCGCGGTTGAAGCTCGCTTTGCGCAAAGGCATGCGCGGTATCGCGGATCATCCGCTCGTCATCGGTCAGTTGGTCGTCGAGACGAAAGGGATCGGTCCAGTCGAAGGGTGCAATGCCCGCCATAAATTCCTCCAAAGTTTCCGGCGTCGCCTAGACGGACGTCGAACGGATTGCAACGCAGGGGAGGAATGGCGCACCCAAGAGGATTCGAACCTCTGGCCTCTGCCTTCGGAGGGCAGCGCTCTATCCAGCTGAGCTATGGGTGCCTAAGCCGTTCATTACCTTGTCGTGCTACAATTGCCAAGGTGCAAAATTAGTTTTGTACCGACTGGCCTTTATAGTGAGTTGATCCGATTGGTGATCTCGGACAGCCGCGTCCAGCTTTGCAGGGCCATAGGTACCGTGACAGCCGCTTGGATCAATTCATAGGAATAATTCACAATGGAGAATATCTGACCTGCGGACGACCCAAGACCTGTGGCTGCAAACCATAAATTGAATGCCAGCATCGCCAACAGAACCAAAAATATCAATCCGTAAACGAGGCTTTCAGTATCTGAAATTTTGACCTCGAATTTACGCAATCCTAGAAAATGGGCCGATATTTGTTTGGGGTCGCGGGATTAGATCGATTGGACTTGTTGTTCATGTTGCTCATTAAGAGACTTATTCCACCGAAAATCCGTCGATCGAACAGGCCATACAGCAGAACCATCAAGAAAATCGCAGAAAAGGATGACGCCAAGAGCACCCCGCTAAACGAATACAAAATGACCAATGAAAACAGAATTTGAACAACGCCCGTGGCAACATTTGGGGCTGTTTCTTCTAGAAAGTCCACCAACTCACGCCCCATTGAAATCCGCGCATTTATGATGCTGATATCTTGATTAGACGCGCGGCGTACCTGCGTTTGCCCAAGTTCGGCCCGAATAGAGCCATAGACGCGCGTATCATAGACACGCCCTCCAATCATCTGCCAAAAGACCATCAATGGATTGACCGATCAACAAGGACAAAACAGCAGACAAAGATGTCTCGCACACAATCAATATCCACGTCAAAATAAGACGCCATTTAAAAATGGATAAGATTGAGGAAAGTCGGATAATTTGCGTATCTGAAAATTTAGTCACTCCTACCCCAACAAATCATGCGCAAGGTGCAACGCATCGACGAGCGCATCAATTTCTTGGGACGTGTTATAAAAAGCAAAAGATGCGCGGCACGAAGCGGTTATGCCCATATGATCCATCAAGGGTCCCGCGCAATGTTGGCCTGCACGTACCGCAATTCCGCGCTTGTCCAAAATGGTCGAAATGTCATGCGCATGACCCGCGCCATCGAGTGTAAAGCTAAAGATTGCGCCCTTGTCGTTTGGCTGACCTTGCAGATGCAAAAAGTTCAACGCCCCCAATTTCTGAGCCGCTTCTTTGGTCAGCTGGTCCTCATAGGCAGCGATCTTATCCATGCCAAGCGTCATTAAGTAATCTAGCGCAACGCCGAAGCCAATGGTTTGCACAATCCCAGGTGTTCCCGCTTCGAATTTCATAGGCGCATCATTATAGATCACGTGGTCCTTATGGACCTCTTTGATCATATCTCCGCCACCAATGAACGGGCGCATTTCCGCCATGCGCTCTTTCTTGACAAAAATCGCACCGGACCCACTTGGCCCGCATAACTTATGCCCCGTGATCGCATAGAAATCGCAGCCGATATCATCGACGTTAACGGGCGCATGCACTGCCCCTTGTGATCCATCAACCAAGACAGGAACGCCCTGCGCATGCGCGCCTTTTGTGATTGCTTTGACATCGACCCGCGTGCCCAAAACGTTGGACATATGTGTCACCGCAACAAGGCGGGTCTTTGGCCCGATTGCATCGATCACGGCTTGGGGGTCCAAATTACCATGGTGATCAACATCGACCCATTTCAGCACAACACCACAGCGTTCACGCAAAAAGTGCCAAGGGACAATATTGGCATGGTGTTCCATCACCGAAAGAACGATTTCATCGCCAGCAGACATATTTTCCATGGCCCATCCATAGGCCACCATGTTTATGCCTTCGGTCGTGCCCGAATTCAAAACGATCTCATCCTCGTCCCGTGCGCCCAAAAACTTGGCAACGATGCCGCGCACGGATTCGTATTTTTCGGTCGCAAGGTTGCTGAGGAAATGTAGGCCACGGTGAACGTTGGCGTATTCTTCGGCATAGGCCTTTGTAACTGCGTCGATTACAACCTGTGGCTTTTGCGACGACGCTCCATTATCCAGATAAACCAGTGGCTTACCATTCACAGTGCGGGATAATATCGGAAAATCTTTTCGCGTCGCGTTGACATCAAACATATTATACCCCTGCCCCGAACATTGTTGCCACTACTGATAGAATTACAACCGATAATACAAATGCCATAATGGCCAAACCGGCCGCTTTGAACGCATTCTTGAACTCATGCACTTGGTCGAGAAATTGGATAAAAATCCATGTGCTCCACGCAAGTGCCAAAAATTGGAGGATCAAGACCAAGCTTGGAACAAGGATAAGCCCTAGAAACACAGAGGCTTGGAACAAGACCTGTATAAACTGGGTCCATGCCATAACCAACAACACATCGATGAATTGGGCTGTTCCACCGATTTGGCGGCCTATTTCACTCATCAGCCACGCCGAACAAACAGAAACTAAGAGCACAACACCAGTCATGAAAATGGGTCCGCCCATCAAATCGCGGAACTCCTGTGGTGCTGGCGCGATAAGGTCCATCACAAAGGACAACACCACCGACACACAGACAACACACACCATCCCCATCCAAACGACAGTGGCGTTGGCCGCAAACCCTTTTACCTCAAGAGCCGCTGCGCGTGGGTTAAGAAGTGTCTCTCTCACAAGATCGACAATGGTTTTATCAGACATCTTTTTCGTCCGTCATCCTAGCCACGGAA
>JALRHZ010000179.1 GCA_023259435.1 Paracoccaceae bacterium
GTGTTCATTACGCAGGCTTTTTTGACCCTGGGTTCGGGCATTCAGCCGCTGGTGGAATGGGGTCGCGTGGTGTACTCGAAGTGCGCTGTCACGAAGCGCCGTTTGTCTTGGAACATGGTCAGGTGGTTGGGCGGCTGATCTATGAACGCATGTCACAGGTGCCAACGGTCCTGTATGGCCAAGACATTAAATCGAATTACCAAGGACAGGGTTTAAAGCTGTCAAAGCACTTTAAAGCCTAGGGATAACGCGCCGGCAGAATTCGTCGGTCTTATTCGGCAGTACTATTCACCTTTATTATTCATCGGTGGCACGCAGGTTTTCGCCGCGTCCCGCAGACATCAAAACCCACCCCAAATAACATCCTGAAATCGCGGCAGGGATTTGGGCGATAATGACGGCAACAAAGGGGTTGTCCATGCTCATAATCGTGCGGATGTTCATGGCAATGGCCAAAAACCCAAACACCATCAAAGCGCCGCAAATCGCCAAAGCCATGCCCTGTTTCCGAGACATGTTCTCAACGCGTTCATCGTAGGTGACTTCGGTTTCGTTTGTCATATCTCGTTCCTTATTCTCAAAGCCGACATCATCGTCGTGCTGTTCGGCTTATTTTATATATTATTTTATGAATATGTAAAGTGCGGCAAAAGGGATCAAAATTTTGTAAAACGACGCATAGTCCGTAAATTCTTGGCCAGTTTCCGTTGATCGACGTTTGGCCCAGATTTCGGATCTTTGGAATTGCTCTGCCCAATCTTTTGAAAGCCTTTGCGCATCAACATATTCATGCCTCGCCGTAGCACCATATTGATCAGTCTATTCGCATTCATATCAATTCTCACTCGTTGTTACTTGTCCCTACGTACATAGGGATCATGGCAAATTTATGAAGTCTCTTTTTCGTCGAACAAATCGTCTTGATCCTCCTCATCCTCTTCATCTTGCTGATCCGGTGGCGGGCGGTTGTCCAACAACCCTGCGGCGCGCAACTCTTTCAATCCGGGCAAATCCCGCGCGCTTTCTAGGCCGAAGTGATCCAAAAACCCTTGGGTCACCACAAAAGTCGCGGGGCGGCCGGGTGTCATTTTGCGGCGGCCAAAGCGGATCCACTCCATCTCGAGCAATAAATCAAGCGTCCCGCGTGACACGCTTACGCCTCGAATTTCCTCGATCTCAGCGCGTGTGACAGGTTGGTGATAGGCAATAATTGCAAGCGTTTCGATTGCGGCGCGGCTAAGCTTGCGCACTTCAACCGTCTCTTTTTGCATCAAAAACCCAAGATCGGCCGCGGTTCGTATGGCCCACGCCTCGCCGATGCGGACCACATGAACGCCACGGCCCTCATAGCGTTTTTGCACATGCACCAAGGCTGCAGCCGCATCGCACCCATGCGGCATGCGGGCATTCAGATCTTTGATCGTCACAGGCTCGGCAGAGGCAAACAAAATGGCCTCAACCATCCGCTCTTGTTCTGCCATGGGCGGTGCCTCAAAGAGGGTCTCATTGGGCCTGGTGTTGGCACTCTCATCTGTCATCAGAAGATGCCTTTCGTCTTAATTGAATGGGCGCAAATGTGTCACTTTGGCGTAGTTCTACTTTTCCCGCTTTGGCAAGTTCAAGTGATGCGGCAAAAGTCGCCGCAGTTGCCGCGCGCCGTCGCACAGGATCCTCGGTCCAGCCATTGGGCAAATAAGATGTTAGGTCCGTCCAATCACCGGCAAAGTTGATCAAACCTCGCATCGCCTCAAGCGCCTGTTCAAGGGTATAGACATTATCGCGATCCATAACAAAGGGTCGAAACTCATCTCGGGTGCGCAGGCGCGAATAGGCCTGCATCAACTCCATAAGGGTCGCGGTGTAAGAGACCCGTTTGACCCGCTCGACAGATTCCGGAATGCCACGTGCAAAGAAATTACGGCCCAATTGATCCCGCGCCATAAGTTTGGCCGCCGCATTGCGCATGGCCTGTAAGCGTTCAAGTTGAAAGGCCAGATGCGCGGCCAATTCCTCGCCACTTGGCCCCTCTTCTGTGGGATCTGGTGGTAACAGTAAGCGCGACTTTAGAAACGCAAGCCATGCCGCCATCACCAGATAGTCCGCCGCCAATTCAATCCGCAATTCCTTTGCCCGTTCCACAAAGGCCAAATATTGCTGGGCCATCTTGAGGACCGAGATTTTGAGCAGGTCCACCTTTTGGGTGCGTGCCAACGTCAGCAGCACATCTAATGGCCCCTCATAGCCATCCAAATCAACGATCAAAGCCTCAGCCGCAAGACGATCCGCGACGTCTTGGTCCTTGCTGGTATCAAATAATGTCTTTTCGCTCATTCGGGGCCCTGCAGCTCGTTCAAAATAAGCTGCGTCTGAGATACCTCAATGTCAACCCTGTTTGGCAAACGATGCCCTATCGAGACAGGACGGGAATGCAATCAGCTTTGCCGGCGGTCAACGCGGCACAGAACCTGCGGGCATCATCAATGCCGTCAAATCCTGCTGCGCGCAGACGATAGAACGTGCGCCCGCCACTTTGCGCCTCTTGTACCACTCGTGGGCGATTTCCCATGAACGCAGGGAATTTCGACGAAATCCGCGCCCATTCAGCACGCGCAATCTCTGCGCTATCAAAAGCACCCAATTGGGCAAGGGCACTTCCCGCTGGCAATGCAGAGGGGCTAAGCTCGGTTCCTGGGACATTCACGATTTGCGGAGAGGTGCTGGCCACCTGTACACCTGTTATCCCACTTGGACGAGATTTGGGACGCAGCGACGCTGTGATCACCGTCCCCACCACGCCCTCCGCCACAGGCGTTGCCCGCGTCGAGAGCGCCTCTTGTAGAGCTGCGGTCACATTTGCGCTTTGCACTTTGACGGTTTTTGGCCCGGTGACCTCCCCCGACAAAGGCGTGGCCCCTGCGGTTAGTTGGTCGGCAAGCGATTGAATATCAAGCGGTGCATCCTCGACTTTGACGAAATGGCTTTCTTTATCTTTGTTTGCCGTAATCGTCACGGTGGGAACGTCATCTGCGCTAAGGCCGATGGCCTTAGGCGCCAAGGTAACTTGGTCCGGAGCCGTTGTTTGCGCCTGCGCGGCAACTTGGTTGACGGCTAGGCCTTGGTGATCTGCCGAAGTCCCGCCAGGGTTTTCTGGCGCAACCCGCATTGGATCCGCGACCGCCTGTACGACAGGAACGCCGTTCATGTCGCGACTAATGATGCTATATCCCCAATAGGCCACACCTGCGATAAGGGCCAAACTTACCAGCCCTCCCGCAATATTTAGCATCGTCCCAAGTGTAATTTGCGAAGAGGCCCCGCCATGGGACCCATCATAATACTGCTCTGCCATTCGACCCTCATCTTCCCCATTGCCCGTGGGGTTTTATGTCATCGCCTGCAGGGTCGCCTTATGAGTTAGCGCATTTCCTCTGCAGGTTTGACGCCCAAGATACCAAGACCTGCTGAAATAACAACAGTTACTGCACGCGCAAGGGCAATTTTGCCTTGAGATGTGGCAGGATCGTCCTCTTGGATAAACCGCAAGGAGGTCTCGTCATTCCCTTTGTTCCACAACGCGTGCAG
>JALRHZ010000180.1 GCA_023259435.1 Paracoccaceae bacterium
ACAGCCACCCCCACAGCCCTTCCTCAACCTATCCCCACAGCCATCCCAACCATTATTCCTACCTTGATGCCCACAGCTGCCCTGGCAGACGTGTCCACACCCGTGCCCACCACTGTGCTCGTGGTTGCACAATTGTACTCGGGGCGTTTGGCTGCATTGTTGCGAAAGCATGACATTACTTACCCACAATTCGTCATACTCGAACATATCCTTCGCATGGGCAAAGACGGCCAAACGATTGGTCAAATTTCTGACGCCGTAGAAGTCCTACAGCCCGCTGTTACCAAAACTGTCAAAAAATTTGAAAACTTGGGGCTCGTTCGTCACAAAAAAGGCAGCGCGGATCGTCGGCAAAAACACGTTGAAATTACCGACGAAGGCGCAGGGTTTATTGGGCGACTTCAGGCCTCTTTACTTCCTGATATCCTAGAATGCTTTGAGGATTGGGAAGAAGAAAAGCTCACCCGTTTTGCGGATGAGCTGGCTATTTTCCGAGAGTGGCTTGAGCACAATCGGATCAGGCAAGCGTCGTATTAAGACAATCGGCTGATCACAACGGTGACTTCTGGCTTTTTGCCGATCTCTGATAAGGCCGACTGTCGCGCAACTTTTTTCAGCCCTTGCTCAAGTGCATCATCATCCATCATGGTCTTGGTTCCGGCACGTCCCATATATTGGGACAAGTCATGCTCGAGAATATCAACCAAAGGCGCGTGGGATCGTCCTTGCTCGGCCAACCCCATCACCTCGCACCATGGGTCGCCTAGAGGCTCATCTTCTTCATCCAAGATCACTGTGACGATGATATGACCGTTCAACGCCATCCGAAGACGATCCCGCACAATCCCGTCTAACGCCCCATATTGGGTCGAGCCGTCCAAATATCGGCGGCCCGTATCGACATATTCGGCGACTTTGGGCTGGTTTCCGGAGAGATTTAACATCATTCCATTCACGCACACATGTGCCGCAAAGCCGTTTGAGTTTGCCAGTTTCGCGTGTTCACGCAGATGACGATGCTCGCCATGCATTGGAATAATCATCTGGGGATTGATGAGTTTATGCATGAATTCAATGTCTGGACGGTTGGCATGCCCTGAGACGTGATATTTGCCGGCATTATCATCCACCACATCAACGCCCATTTCTGAAAAGTTGTTCATAATGCGAATGACACCTTTTTCATTTCCGGGGATGGTTTTTGATGAGAACAGGAACATGTCCCCCTCTTTCAACTTCATCCCTTGAAATTTACCGTTGGACAGCTGAGCGGATGCGGCCCGTCTTTCCCCTTGGCTGCCTGTGGCAAGGATCAATAGGTTTTCGCGTGGGATGTTTGCGGCATCTTCGGGTGAGACAACAGTCGGGAACCCATCCAAAACACCCGTTGTAATGGAGGCCTCGACCATGCGCCGCATAGCCCGCCCCATTAAACAAATTGACCGCCCTGCCCGATCTGCTGCCGTTGCGATGGTTTTCAACCGCGCCACGTTTGAGGCAAATGTCGTGGCAACCACCATGTGAGGGGCGCTTGCGATCAACTCTTGGATATCTTTTCCAATGCTGGCCTCTGAACGCCCCGCATGTTCAGAGAACACATTGGTGCTGTCGCAGACCAAGGCCTTTACCCCAGATGCGGCAATCTCTTTCCATAATTCTTCGTCAAACGGCTCTCCGACGACGGGGGTTTTATCAATCTTGAAATCACCCGTATGCACGATGCGCCCATCTGGTGTATCGATGACCAAACCACTGCTTTCCGGAATGGAATGCGAGATTGGCACAAAGCCTACAGTAAAGGGGCCAAGTTTGACCGTTTCGGGCCATTTCGAAACCGTATTGACCGCACGTTCGGGATGGCCCCGCTCTTCCATTTTGCGGCGTGCGTGATGCGCCGTAAAGGCACGTGCATAAATGGGCGCCCCCAATTCATCCCACAGATGCGCAACAGCACCGATGTGATCTTCGTGCGCGTGGGTTATGAAAATACCCTCAATGTCATTGCGCCGCTCGTTAAGCCACGCAATATCGGCGAATATCAAATCGACACCAGGTGTCGTGTCCATGTCGGGGAACGCCACGCCTAGGTCAACGACAATAAGCCGCTCTTTTCCGGGCGTGCCATAGCCATAGACATAGGCATTCATGCCAATTTCGCCTGCGCCCCCAAGGGGTAAGTAAATCAATCTATCTGTGCTCATCCTGCATTCTTTATGTTGTGATCATGGATTAAACGTAATCCATGCATTGTTAGATCATCCTCAAAAGCATCAAAAAGCTGCTCTGAGGCTTGGAATAGTGAGGCAAGCCCACCGGTTGCGATAATTTTCATCGAGGATCCATGTTCTGCGCGGATCCGAGCGCATATTTCTTTTACAAGGCCGATATAGCCCCAAAACACGCCTGACTGCATACAGGTCACCGTGTTTGTGCCAATCACGTTCTGCGGCTTGGCAATATCAACATGTGGCAGCGCAGCAGCCGCATGGTGCAGCGCCTGTAGAGACAGGTTTACCCCTGGCGCAATAGCGCCACCAACATAAGCACCGTCATGATCCACCACATCAAAGGTTGTCGCCGTTCCAAAATCGACGATGATCAAATCGCCGCCATATAAATCAAACCCAGCGACCGTATTGACCAATCTGTCTGGGCCAACGGTTGTCCCCTGATCGACACGCACATCGACTGGCAACTCGCATTCAGGTTTTCCCACGACCAAGGGCCGTGTGTTGTAATACCGATCCGCCAATACGCGCAGGTTAAACACCACCCGCGGCACCGTTGACGAAATAATCACATCTGTGATCACCGCCTCAACTTTATTCAGACTCATAAGAGACGAAAGCCACACAAAATATTGATCTGCCGTGCGCTGATGATCGGTTTTCGTGCGCCATGTCGCGATAAAACTTTTGCCGTCCCAAATCGAAAAGACCGTATTTGTGTTTCCGCAATCTATTGCCAGTAGCATGGCATCGCTCCCTTAAAAAAACACATCACCAGCCGAAATGGTTTTGCGCCCCTCAGCCGTTTGCATGACCAAATGCCCGTTCTCGTCGATGGTGTCAAATATCCCTGTTGTCTCACCCCTGCTTGTGCGGGCGGTGATGTGCTCTCCTATGCGGGCGGCATGGGCCAACCATGCATCGCGGACCGCGAGAAAGCCATATGTTGTGAAACTCTGTTCAATCTCGGCAAAATGCCTAGACAGGACATCCAGAAATGCCTCGGGATGAATGCGCACCCCTGTCTCGGCCATAATAGAAACCGGTGCGACCGCGCCTTGCTCAACCTCGGCGTCGGAAGGGGCATGCAACAGGTTAACCCCGATCCCAATGGCCAAAGCAGGCGGGCCATTTTTGCGGGCCAAAGTCTCCAATAGAATTCCAGAGACTTTGCCATTATTCAACAAAACATCATTTGGCCATTTCAATGCAAATGCGGGTGCGGCTTTGGTCAGCTCAGAGAAACTGCGATACAATGCCA
>JALRHZ010000017.1 GCA_023259435.1 Paracoccaceae bacterium
ATCGTGGGATATCTTTCCTCCGGCAGCTATGGGCACGCCTTAGGCGGCGCAATCGGAATGGGTTATGTCCCCTGCGCGGGTGAAACGGCTCAAGACCTCCTTGCATCCTCCTTTGAAATTGATGTCGCCGGAACCAAAATACGGGCAGACGCCTCCCTCAAACCCATGTACGACCCGACAGGTGCGCGCACAAAACAATAGAGCTTTCTTTTTGCAAAAAATACTCGCAGGGGTGAATTGGCGATATGCCAAGAGGGGGCGGCAGCCCCCTTACCTACCTAGGTCACGCTGTGCAGCAAAAAACACCTTCAAGACCTCGGCACATTCCTCTTCCTGCAATCCTGAAATCACTTCGGGCTTATGATGGCTTTGCGCGTGCTCAAACACCCGTGCCCCGACGTGCACCGCCCCTGACTTTGGATCACTCGCTCCAAAATACAGCCGTCGAATACGCGCATGCGAAATTGCGCCTGCGCACATGGCACAGGGCTCTAAGGTGACGTAGAGATCGCAGCCGTCTAATCGCTCTTGACCCAAGGTTTGCGCAGCTTGGCGCAGGGCGACAATTTCGGCATGTTGGGTAATGTCGTGATGCTCTCGTGTCTGATTACCCCCCCGACCGATAATCTCACCATCAGACGTGACCACAACCGCCCCCACAGGCACCTCGCCTCGTGCTGCCGCCTCTCGTGCCTCGGCTAAGGCGTCTGTCATAAAGGATGTAAACATTCGCCCCTTTCCCAATGCCCTAAAATCGCGTAGGCCAAATCCATGACAGAAAATTCTCCGAAAGGCGATAGAATCGCCAAAGTAATTGCCCGCGCGGGTGTCGCAAGTCGTCGCGACGCCGAGCGTATGATTGCGGCTGGTCGTGTGCGTGTCAATGGCAAGGTCATCACCTCGCCCGCGCTGAATGTCGCCAGCCGTGACAAAATCGAAGTTGATGAAAAAGACCTTGCTCCGGCGGAGGCGCCTCGTGTTTGGCTTTACCACAAACCCTCGGGGCTTGTAACGACCAACAAAGATGAACAAGGCCGCAAGACCATTTTTGATGACTTGCCTTCGGACCTGCCACGGGTGATGACAGTTGGACGTCTGGACCTAAATTCAGAGGGCCTACTGCTGCTAACAAATGATGGCGGGCTAAAACGAAAACTTGAGCTGCCTTCAACTGGCTGGACACGCAAATACCGTGTGCGCATCAACGGACGCCCCAAAGACGAAAGCTTTGAGCCTTTGCGAAAGGGTATCACGGTTGACGGTGAAAAATTCCTGCCCATGCACATCACGTTGGATCGTCAACAGGGGGCAAATGCGTGGATCACGATTGCCCTAAAAGAGGGCAAAAACCGTGAAATCCGCCGCGCGATGGAGGCCATAGGTTTCGCGGTGAACCGTTTGATCCGCGTGGCCTATGGGCCGTTTCAGCTGGGTCAGCTAAAGGTTGGCGAAGTCGAAGAACTGAGGCCACGGGCGTTAAAAGATCAACTGGGGCTAGACATATCGGTCGCCTCAAACCCTAAGTCGCAAGAAAAACGCGGCCTAAAACCTAGACCACGCGGCGCAGATCCAAAAGGTACAGGCCCCAAAAGTACAGGGCCCAAAAGTACAGGTCCAAAAGGTTCAGGCCCCAAAGGAAAGGACCCCAAAAAGGGTAAACCTGCGGCACGGCCAAGCGGGAGCCTAAGCCAAGCGCGTAAAACGGGCAAACCTACGGGGAACAATGCGGATCAAAGGTCTGGCCAAAGACGCACGCCAAAGGCATCAGGTCCCTCACAACGGAGAGGAAAACCCTAAGTTTCCCCCTGTTTGCCTATTCTTCAATCCGTTTGTCATGATATAAGCCTATCCAAAAGGGGTGTTTATTATGACGGAATTACTGACTATCGAAAACCTTGGCAATTTGCTGATGCTATGCTTTTTGCAGGCCGTGCTCGGGTTTGACAACTTGTTGTATATCTCTATCGAGAGCCAGCGCGCGCCTGTCGCGCAACAATCACAAGTGCGGTATTGGGGCATCATCATCGCGGTTGCCTTGCGTGTAATTCTGTTGTTTACCATGCTGCAATTGATCGACGCGATGGCCGAACCGTTTTACGTATTCAACTCACCAGGATTGATTGAGGGCGGGATCAATTTTGCGACCTGTGTGTTCATTATCGGCGGCATATTTATCATCTATACGGCGGTCAAAGAAATTGGCCATATGCTATCGATCGAACATCTCGATACAGACGTCGAACATAAATCCGGCAAAAGCGCCACACAGGTCATCATCTTGATCGTGTTCATGAACCTCATCTTTTCGTTCGACTCGGTTCTGTCGGCCATTGCGATCACGGATGTCTTTGCCATTCTTGCCACTGCGATCATTCTATCAGGCGTGGCCATGCTTGTCTTGGCCGAGCGGGTGACAACATTTTTGGAAAAGAACCGTATGTATGAGGTCTTGGGCCTTTTCATTTTGCTGATCGTTGGGGTTGTCTTGCTGGGCGAAGCGGGCCAAGCCGCAGCACATGCAATGCACGACGATACTTTGGCATTGAAATTCTTTGGCTACGAAGTGGTTCCTATGTCCAAAACAACCTTCTACTTTAGCGTCATCGTTTTGGTTGCAGTCGAAGTGATCCAATCAGGATATACCCGCAAACTAAATTCCGAGCGAAGAACCATGAGCAGGCGATAACCAATATCTTGCCTATGGTAATTTGTGACATTGGTTCACATATGACAGTGAGAAATTAATCTGAAACGGACCTAAGATGTCAGAAACCACATTCGGAAAATTTGCCTATATCGCACTTATCCTCATCTTGATTGGCGTGGCCTCAGGATGGTTGGGAGGGTTGTAATATGGCAAAAAGGTATGGTGGACAATTCAGCCCGAACGCCGAGAACACAGGCAAGACAACGCCCCAGCCAAAACCGTTGAAAGCCGATCCAGTTGGTGCACGCAGCAACATAATGTTTGTACCACCTATTATCGCCACGATGACATCGGTCTTTTCTGGGGCTGTTGGCATGACGTTTGGCTTGGCGGGCGCGGCAAGCTTGGGGCTTGGGGCGTGGCTTTTGCGCGAAGGTATTCGCGCACACGCGGCCTATGATACGCGCCGCGCAGCCCGACGCCCCGCAATTCCCAGAAAACTCTTCGCCGCTCTTGCGGCGGGTCTTGGCGTTTCGCTCTTGGCCTTTCGCAATGACGGAAACCTTGTGGCCTCTGGATTGCTTGCGCTTTGCGTTGTGGCACTTCACGTTGTTGCGTTTGGAATTGACCCAATGCAAGACAAAGGCATGGAAGGCATCGACACGTTTCAGCAAGACCGTGTGGCAAAAGCCATCGAAGGCGCGCAAGGGCATCTTAGCGCGATGAAAGACGCGATCAAACGATCTGGGGACCGCCGCCTCTTGGACCGTGTTGAACAGTTTTCGCTCACCGCTCAGGATCTATTCCGGACCGTGGAAGAAGATCCTCGGGACCTGACGTCGGCGCGAAAATATTTGTCTGTCTACTTACAAGGCGCGCGGGATGCGACGGTTGCATTCTCGGATTTATACAGCCGGTCCCAAGATCAAACGGCGCGCGATGACTATTTAACGTTATTGGACGACTTAGAGCAAAACTTTGCGGCAAGAACACAAAAACTCTTGTCAGACGACCGCACGGACCTCACGGTAGAGATCGAAGTGCTGCGGGAACGGCTGGGCCGCGAAACACAACGAAATAAATTTGGTGAGTGAAAAGGGATACCATGTCAGTAGAAATTCAAAACAAAGCACAGGCCGTTTCAGGCGATGTAGAAGAAATCGCATCGGTTGAGTTGCTAGAACCAAGCGATGCAAATGCCTTGGTCACACTGGACCAAGCCGACGCAGCAACCAAATCTGAGATCAAACAACGTATCGACGAAATCGATATGACAGATACAGGGTCTATCATTGGCTTTGGGTCCGCCGCTCAGGAAGAGCTTCAGGAAATCAGCCAATCGATGCTGCAGGGTGTCCGCAACAAAGACGTTGGCCCAGCGGGCGATTCATTACGTGAAATCGTCTCGACAATCCGCGGGTTTTCCGTCTCAGAGCTTGACCTAAGACGCGACCGCAGCTGGTGGGAAAAGCTTTTGGGCCGCGCCGCACCGATTGCAAAATTCACAGCCCGTTTTGAAACGGTCCAAGGTCAAATCGACAAGATCACCGAGGACCTGCTGAGCCACGAAACGATTTTGCTAAAAGACATCAAATCGCTTGATCTTCTTTACGACAAAACATTGGCGTTCTATGATGAATTGGCGCTCTACATTGCAGCTGGCGAAGAAAAGCTACGCGAATTGGATGAGACAGTCATCCCTGCAAAAGAGGCCGATGTCAAAGCCGCAGAGGCAGACGACCAAGTTATGGTCGCCCAAGAGTTGCGTGACCTGCGTGCGGCGCGAGATGACCTTGAACGCCGCGTGCATGACCTGAAACTCACGCGCCAAGTCACGATGCAATCCTTGCCGTCCATTCGTTTGGTGCAAGAAAACGACAAATCTTTGGTGACAAAAATCAACAGCACCTTGGTGAATACTGTCCCACTGTGGGAAAATCAGCTGGCGCAAGCGGTGACAATCCAACGTAGTGCCGAGGCCGCAAATGCGGTACGCGATGCAAACGATCTAACGAATGAGCTTTTGACGGCAAATGCCGCCAACCTGCGCGAAACAAACCGCATTGTCCGTGAAGAAATGGAGCGCGGTGTGTTTGATATTGAGGCCATCAAAAAGGCCAATGCCGATCTAATTGGCACCATCCAAGACAGCCTTGAAATCGCGGATGAAGGCAAAGCAAAACGCGCAGCCGCGGAACAAGAACTTACAAAAATGGAAGCTGAGCTGCGCGACACGCTCGCCGCGGCAAAGGCCCGCCAGAATGCGTCCATTGACGAAGTCGGCGAGGCAGGTGACGATATCTAGATGTCACGTGTCTGGATGTTTCGCTCTTTTACGGGGGCCGCTGTCATAACAGCGGCTCTTTCCGGCTGCGCAGATCCAAACATCGCGACACCTGAACCTTTAGATTTAGCTATAGAAACACCCCCTCAAAAAGCACCCTCTGCACAGGCCATAGAATTGGCCAAATATTATGCCCGCCAACAAGAGCGGCGCCTTGCTTTGGGATTATTGAGAACAGATGGCGGGGGTGTCGACACGCCCTTTGATATGGATGATATTATCGAAACGTTCCAATCCATTGCATTTGTTGACGAATATGGTGGGCCAACATTTTCCAACGCACCTTCGGGCGCGGAGATCCCTCTTTCCAAGTGGAACGCTCCGATCCGGGTTGAATTCCTTACCGAAGCCTCGGTGACGCCGTCCATGAAGGAAAAGGATAAGATTTTCGTAAAGGCCTATGTTGATCGCCTAGCGCAATTAACGAAACATCCCATTGCGGTTGTGCCCGCAAACGGTAACTTTACGGTGCACCTGTTTGGACATGATGATCGCAACCGTCTTGCCCGCGACATTCAAAAACGCGTCCCCGCGATCCCGCAATCGGCATTGGATCTGGTTTCCGATTTGCCACGTAACGTGTATTGTCTGGTCATGTCTTTCGCACAACAAAACAGGCCAAATGTCACAACACAAGCCGTTGCCGTGATCCGAGCCGAGCATCCCGATTTGATGCGACAGGCCTGTTATCACGAAGAGATTGCACAGGGCTTGGGCCTTGGAAATGATAGCCCAGAGGCCCGCCCCTCAATCTTTAACGATGATGACGAATTTGCGTATCTTACGACCTTGGACGCCGTGATGCTTGAAATTCTATATGACCCCCGTCTTCGCGCGGGGATGACGCGCGACCAAGCCCTTCCTATATTAAAAGACATAGGGCAACAGCTCAACACACCAAGCCTTTAACCTCAGGAGGTTCCAATGGGTATTTTCGATTTTTTAACCGGCGAATTTATTGATGTGATCCATTGGGTGGACGACACCCGCGATACAATGGTGTGGCGATTCGAACGCGAAGGACATGCGATTAAATACGGCGCAAAACTCACCGTCCGCGAAGGCCAAGCCGCGGTCTTTATCCATGAAGGTCAATTGGCGGACGTGTTTACTCCCGGTCTGTACATGCTCGAGACCAACAACATGCCGATCCTGACGACGCTTAACCATTGGGATCACGGCTTCAAAAGCCCCTTCAAATCCGAAGTCTATTTTGTAAATACAACACGGTTCAACGACCTCAAATGGGGCACCAAAAACCCGATCATGGCGCGCGATCCTGAATTTGGACCGGTACGTATCCGCGCCTATGGCACCTATTCGATCCGCGTCACCGACCCTGCGCGCTTCTTGACTGAAATCGTGGGCACTGATGGCGAATTCACCATGGATGAAATTAGCTTCCAAATTCGCAATATCATCGTCCAAGAATTCTCGCGCGTCATTGCGGCCTCCGGCATCCCAGTCTTGGACATGGCTGCAAACACAGCCGACCTCGGCAAACTTGTTGCAACCCAAATTTCCGCGACAATCGCAGAATATGGCCTCTCTATTCCGGAACTGTACATTGAAAACATCTCGCTTCCGCCTGCCGTGGAAGAGGCGCTCGATAAACGCACCTCCATGGGCCTCGTGGGTGATTTAGGAAAATTCACTCAATTCTCTGCCGCCCAAGCAATGACAACAGCCGCAGCAAACCCAAATGGGGATGGGGGCATGGGCGCGGGGCTTGGCATGGGAATGGGTATGGCAATGGCCCAAAACATGGCGCAAACCGGCCCATGGGGCGCAGCCCCCGCAACCGCCCCGATGGCGCCCCCGCCTCCCCCTGTCGAACACGTCTGGCACATTGCCGAGAATGGCCAAACCAAAGGACCCTTTTCAAAAGCAGACTTGGGCCGAATGGCGACCGAGGGCACCTTATCTCGGACAACACATGTTTGGACCCCGGGCCAAGATGGGTGGCGTACCGCAGAGGACGTCCAAGAATTGGCCCAGTTGTTTACAATCTTGCCGCCGCCCCCACCCCCTGCTTAATGCTTCTTTGATATTAAAATACTCCCGCCGGAGGCATCCCACCCCATGACACTTACTCCCCCGCCAGCACCCGACGCGCGTGACGCACCCGTGGCACCAATCGATGAACATCTCTTTCCTTGCGATCAATGCGGCGCGGATTACAGATTTTCCCCATCAGAGGGAAAATTACACTGCGATCACTGTGGTCATGAAAAATCTGTGGCCCAGCAAGGACCATGGGACACGCAAATCACCGAGATGGACTTTGCCAAAGGCGTCGCCCTCTCACTCGCAGACGCCGACATAGAAGAAACACGCGTCTCTTCTTGCCCAAATTGCGCGGCCCAAGTCACTTTGGATCCCGACATACACGCCACTGAATGCCCGTTTTGCGCCACACCTGTCGTCACAGACACAAGCACCCATCGCCACATAAAACCAAAGGGCGTTGTCCCTTTTTACGTCGATGAAACAACCGCAAAACAGGCCATGACAACTTGGATGGGAAAGCTCTGGTTCGCCCCGAACGGTCTACAGGACTACGCGCGTAAGGGCCGCAAACTCCAAGGGGTCTATGTGCCGTACTGGACATTCGACGCGGACACCTCCTCGACCTATCGCGGAGAACGCGGCAAAATTTACTATGAAACGCGCCAAGTCATGCGAGACGGCAAAATGACAACACAGCGCGTTCAAAAAATTCGCTGGTTTCCCGCATCTGGCCGAGTCGCGCGATTTTTTGACGACGTCTTGGTCCTTGCATCTCAGGCGCTTCCCCGCAAATTCATTCAAGGTCTGGCCCCTTGGGATTTGTCGCGGCTCACCCCCTACACACCGGAATTTTTGGCCGGCTTCCAAGCCGAAGGGTATTCCATCGAATTACAACAAGGATTTGAAACCGCCCGAGATATCATGGATCAACAGATCGCGCGGGATATCCGCTTTGACATCGGGGGCGACCGCCAACGTATTCACCACGTTGATACACGCCTAAGCGACATCACCTATAAACATATCCTTCTGCCCGTATGGATCGCGGCTTACAAATATCGGGGGACGTCTTATCGATTTGTCGTCAACGGCCAAACCGGACGCGTCCAAGGCGAGAGGCCCTACTCAGCTTGGAAAATTACATTCGCTGTCATCACGGGCTTGTTGATTGCTGGGGCAATTGGCTATGCGATTGCCCTAAACCAAGGAACCATTTAAATGCGCGCAGTTGTTCAACGGGTTGCACATGCTCAGGTTGTTGTTGACGATGAGGTGATTGGCGCATGTACCAACGGTCTGCTCATCTTGGTATGCGCGATGGAGGGCGACAGCCCAGCGCACTGCGAAAAATTGGCCCAGAAAATTGCGAAACTGCGTATTTTTCGAGATGACCAAGACCGCATGAATAGATCTGTCATCGACATCTCAGGGACCGCTTTGGTGGTTAGCCAATTCACCCTTGCGGCGGACACCTCACGCGGAAATCGACCTGGGTTTTCAACTGCTGCCGCGCCGGACATTGGCAAGTCCCTCTACCAACATTTTGCGCAAACACTCCAAGACCTTGGTATTCCGACCCAAACCGGTCGATTTGGCGCAGATATGAAAGTTAGCCTATTGAACGATGGGCCGGTCACGATTTGGATGGATACGGATCAATATTCCTAATCCACTCGCGACACTGGCAATATGCGCAATTCTATGAATTGCGCTGCTTTTGGCGGGCCTCGATGGCCCGCCAAAAGCAATCCCCTTACCGCACTGAATTCGAATACTTTCGCAGCTCAGCACGTGCCACTTGTCTGCGGTGCACCGCATCCGGTCCGTCCGCAAAGCGCAATGTCCGCACATGCGTCCACATATGGGCCAGATCGAAATCCTGACTGATCCCCGCGGCACCATGCAACTGCATGGCCTCGTCAATCACACGACCTGCCATGAGAGGAGCGATCACTTTAATCTTTGAGATCCAAGGTTGTGCTGCCCGCACACCGGCTGTGTCCATCATATGCGCAGCTTTCAAACACAACAGACGCGCCATCTCAATTTCCATCCGCGCATTCGCGATGATGTCATAATTCGCGCCCAACTCGGTCAATGGTTTGCCAAAGGCCTCGCGCGACAGTCCACGCACACACATCATCTCAAGGGCTTTTTCCGCCTGCCCAATCGCCCGCATGCAATGGTGTATACGTCCTGGTCCCAACCGACCCTGTGCCACCTCAAATCCACGCCCCTCACCCAAGATCACGCTATCTGCTGGGATACGTGCATTTGTGAAACGAATATGCATATGGCCGTGCGGCGCATCGTCTGCGCCAAATACCTCCATCGGGCGCAGCACCTCAATCCCTTCAGTTTTGGGATCAAGGGCAAACATCGTATGACGGCTGTGTTTGCTTGCATCGGGATCACTACAGGCCATCAAGATATAGAGCGCGCATCTGGGATCACCTGCCCCCGAAATCCACCACTTCTCACCATTAAGGATCCAATCTTCCCCGTCTTTTTCCGCACGAAACGCCAATTGCGCCGCATCCGAGGATGCCAAATTTGGCTCGGTCATCACGTAGGCCGACCGAATTTTTCCATCCAACAAATCCCCAAGCCACCGATCTTTATGATGCTGAGAGCCATATCGCTCTAAGACTTCCATATTTCCGGTGTCCGGCGCATTACAGTTGAACACCTCAGCGGCGATATGCACCTTGCCCATTTCCTCGGCTAAATAGGCATATTCAACGGTACTCAACCCGTATCCCTTATCGCTACCTGTCAGCCAGAAATTCCAAAGACCACGCTCTTTGGCTTTTGCTTTCAGGCCTTCTAAGATTTCAATCTGACGCTCGGTATGCTGAAACCGATCCCCAGAGGGGTGTTTTCCAACCTCTGCACGATACTCGATATCCAGTGGCGCGATTTCGTTTTCAACCATATCCCGCACCGCAGCGATCAAAGGAGCGACCTTGTCAGAAATCCCTAACTCCATGCTCATTCCTGCTCTCCCGTTGGTAATTCATAATCTTTAAACATCTGTCGCAACGTCAATTTAGACACCTTTCCCGTCGCGGTTAACGGCAAAGCGTCTACAAACTCGATGGCATCCGGTAATTGCCATTTGGCCACATGTTGCAACAACAGCGCGTCAATTTCCGGTTTGGTCACACGCGCCTCGCCTTTGGGTACCACAACTAAAAGAGGGCGTTCGTCCCATTTGGGATGCGCAATCGCAATCACGGCACAGCTTGCAACCTCAGGATGGCCCATCACAATGTTTTCCAAGTCAATCGAGCTGATCCATTCGCCGCCGGATTTAATCAGATCTTTGGCCCGGTCTTGGATGCTGAGAAATCCATCAGCTGTAATCGATGCAATATCACCAGTTCCGAACCAACCTTCTGCATCCATTGCATCCTGCGTGGCCTTTTCGTTCTCATAATACCCGCTGATAATCGCATTTCCACGGACGTATAACTCACCAATGGCGTGACCATCGTGCGGCAAGCGGTTGCCCATTTCATCCACGATTTTCAGGTCGACGCCAAAGAACCGCCGTCCTTGCAGGGATTGCAACCCGCGCTGCTCTTCAACGCTGCGCGTCTTGCGGTAGTGTGTCGGCAAGATCCCATGAGTTCCAACTGGGCTCATCTCGGTCATGCCCCATGCGTGGCAGACAGAAACACCGGCGTCTTCGAATTTGTCGATCATCGAACGAGGTGCTGCAGATCCCCCAATAATCACGCTTGAAAACCCATTGGGAACCGCACCCCGCGTCTCAATTTCCGCCTGCAGGCCTTGCCACACGGTTGGAACGCCCCACGCGGAATGCACCGTTTCCGTATTCATCAGATCATAGACCGACGGACCATCCAATTTACCACCAGGGAAAATTAAGTTGGCACCGATAAGAGGCGCGGCATAGACAAGACCCCAAGCATTGACATGAAACATGGGGACAACAGGCAGGATATTATTCCCCTCTTTCAAGCTGTCAGGGATCGACAAAGGCAAGGTCATCGCATGCAACACGGTTGAGCGATGCGAATACAACGCCCCCTTTGGGTTCCCTGTCGTGCCAGAGGTGTAACACAATCCCGCCGCTGTTTCCTCGGGCAATTCGGGCCAATCAAATGTGTCAGGCTCTCCTGCCAACAGGTCTTCGTAACATTGAACATCCAATGACGTCTCGGGCATATGCGCCGCATCCGTCATGACCACAATTTGCAAGTCCGAAGGCAACTGCGTTTTTAGCGCTTCAAGGACAGGCACAAAGGTTGTATCAACAAAAATCACCTTATCCTGAGCATGCTCAATGATGTAGATCATCTGCTCGGCACTTAGGCGCGGATTGATCGTATGACACACAGACCCGCTGCCGGAAATCGCATAGTATAGTTCAAAATGTCGATAGCCGTTCCAAGCCAATGTCGCAACGCGGTCCCCTCGGGACACGCCTAGCTTTTTCAAAGCATGCGCCAATTGCGCGGTACGCAAAAATGCGTCCTTATAGGAATACCGGTGGATGTCACCTTCGGTCCGAACCGAGACAAGTTGACCGTTCGGATGCATGTCCGCCGCAAATTTTAGCAATTCAATCACAGCCAAAGGCCGGTGCATCATCTGTCCAAGCATATTTTCCTCCCGTTTTAAGAGAGATAGTGGACGAGATCACAAGAATGGCAAGTAAAGATATAACGAGACGTTACGTTTCCGCGGCCTCAGAGGGATCTGGTGAACCTGTCAACTCAAGTTGCGGCGCGCTTAATGTCCGTAAATCATCCGTCCGCAGAGGGTTTGCAGGTTTGGATAGCCGATTACGCACGACCCAATGCAGCCTCTCTTGCGCCCGAGTAATGGCAACATAGGCCAAGCGTTTCCATAACGGCTGTCCCGCTTCGACCCGTCCCATACGCGCAGCAACAAATAAATCAGGTGCAAACACCTGAACATCTTCCCATTGCGATCCTTGCGCCTTGTGAATGGTCACTGCCGCCCCATGCAAAAAGGCCGCCCCCATCCGTGCGGCAAAGGGGATAAAGGGATCTTCTTCATCAGGTTTTTCAATTTTGACAATCGAAGCAGCGGAAACTTGGGGATCCTCGGCCCCCATAACATGCAGGCGCGAAAACCCAGGTTTTCGTCCAGGGCCCAAATAGACCACTTGCGCGCCTTTGATCAAACCACGCGCCTCAAGATCAATCCTTTTTTTTCGGTGCTTCAACGGCAATTCGATACCATCACAAATGAGCGGCTCGCCGGCCAGCAATTCATCCTCTGGTGCGCCATAAACAGCCCGAAATGCATTGATCAACCGCACGCGCGTGGCGTTCCGCCAGACCAAAACAGGACTACGCGCCATAAGGTCAACCTCAACCCGCTGCGCCCAAACCACACGATCATCCTTGCGCGCGGCCTCTTGGATCATGCTTTCAAAGTCTTCAAACCGAAGATCCGGATCGGCCAAAGCATGCGCCAAATCCAAAATAGGGCTATCTGCATTTTGGCGATGGATACGCTGGAGGTTTTTCTTATTTTTCTCGTCTAATTTATCAAAAACCATCGCGCCGGATTGATTTACCGGCGCCAGCTGCGCCGGATCCCCGAATAAAACAAGCGTCGGGAAAATATCGCGCAAGTCCTCATACTGGCGATCATCCAACATCGAGGCCTCGTCAACAAACCCGACGTCTAATGGATCCTCGCGCCGCTTCCATCCGGTAATGAAATCTGACCCGCGCAATCCCGCGGTCGCCAAAGCCCCGGGAATAGATTTGTTCACTTGATAGAACTCATAGGCACGCGTCATCGCCTCTTCGGTCAACCCCTCAATGTCGGGACGTTCCTCTTCACCGGCAAGCCACTCTGCCATCCGTTCATATTCTGGATCATAAACAGGCGTATATAAAATCCGATGGATGGTCGTCGCAGGCACGCCTCGGTTACGCAAAACGCTTGCGGCCTTATTGGTTGGCGCCAAAATCGCCAGACTGCGTTTTTGTTTTTTGCGACGGCTTTCATAATCGCCGGACACCAATTCAAGGCCCGAGGCATGTAAGGCTTTGGTCAGTTCCGACAGCAATAGCGTTTTCCCAGATCCCGCCTTACCCATAATTGCCAAAACAGAGGATTTTTCATCTTTCTGTGGACGCAACAAATCGTCATCAAGATCAATTCCTGCGTGGCGCAGATGCGCAACAACTGTGTCATAGGCATCCGCCTGATCATCGGAAAAATGTAGCGTGGGCAAGGTCATGCACGGACCCTACCCATCCTCGCATTGGGACGCCAGTGCTAACCGACCTGCCCCAGACGATTATCCTCTCCAAAATGCAGATCAAACCACGTCCGAGACTCTTGCGGCGCAACACCAATGCGTTGGCACACCGCCTCTCGCGCGTGACTGTTGAACGACCATAGCCCAACCCCAATATAGTCCTGCCCCTCTCCCATTGACCCCAGTATTTCTGGCTCTGATCCATTCAACCGATAAATTCGCACCATGCGCTGATCAAAGACCGCGATACATTGCTCAACCCCAAATCCGACCATCACCTCACCAGCCGCCAACATAAGCAGGGCGGCCGTCTTACGTGGGGCATGGCGAGCCAAACAAAACCGCGTACTTTCCCAAATCAACGGCGATTGCACTGGACCAGTTAATAAATGCGCAAAGTGATAATTCACCATACATGACCCCACCGTCGGCAACAGACGCATGGACCCCAAATGATCCCCGTTATCTGCCTCCGCAATAACATACAAAGGATCCATATCGTCGTATTCATCCCGCTCAAACCCCTCCTCACTCACATGAACATCCCATTTCAATCGCCTTTTAAATTGATCCGCCCGATCCGAAAACATTGTATCGCGTAGCCGCGGAAAGGCATCCAATTGATGACCATATAAAAAACGTATCATGCAAACCTCCTTGATATGTGATCCTTCGACCAAACACACCAAAGCTTGCCCAAACACCGCCGCAACAGACGTTGCACCCAGCTCAAACAAGGCCCTTACTCATTTTTTGTCTGAAAATATCTCGGGGGTCTGGGGGCAGAGCCCCCAGCTCTTCCGCTACAAAATAATTAGCCCACGCGTTAAGGCATTCGCAACAGCATGGGTTGTGTTCATCGCACCCAGTTTGAACCGCGCACTCTCGACATAAACACGCAATGTATGCTCCGAGATATTCAAGGTCCTTGCAATTTGCGCGCGGTTATATCCAACCGCCAATAACGTTAAGGTTTCCAACTCACGCGGGGACAAGGGTTGGGTTGTCTCAGGTACGCGCTCTGGCTCTAACTCAATGGCTTTTTGATTAAAATAATGCGCAATAAGTATAAGATCACGCCGATGCGTTTCTATGAATTCCGCCCACGCCTGATCATCCGCTGAATGCGATACCGTAAACAATCCATACTGCCCATTGGGTCCGCGTATCGGGATCGACAGGCCTTGATTGCCTACGCCATGTGCGATCGCATCCGCTTGAAATTGACGTGCGGCTTTACTTGACCAATCCAATTGCTTCCAGTCCATTGGATGAAAAGCCTGAGCACAGCCCAAGATAACAGGATCGACGCGGATATAATTTTCCCGTCGGTATGTTTCGACCCACGCAGGCTCATAGGTCCCGACCCCGGTCTCGGCGCCTTTTGCATTGACCCAGTGGTAAATCATATGGTCCACCGAATACGAAGTTCGCAAAGCCTCTATTGCGGCTTGCAACTCATAGAGCGCGCTTGCCCTCTCGAGACCCCTCAAGATCTCGTTCACATTCGATTGGTGTAGTCGGCGTTTCAAACAGCATCCCCTCAGTTTGAGACGCGATATCAATTGCCGCAATCATTTGCGTGTCCTGCAAATGCGCTGCCAAAACCTGCAGATCATTGTCTTCCGCAAAATTTCTTAGGTCCGTCAGGACATCCAAAATCCAGTCATACGACATTATTCCATCCCGTCTAAAACGATTAGTTGCTTATATTTGCAACCATAGCAAGAGTTTTCGTTCCTAAAAATTCGCTTTTTTCAACTCCCCATAAATAGCGAGGGCCAAATTTATAAACGATTGTAATCACATAATACAAAAAAACCCGTGGCAAGAACCACGGGTTTAAGGTTGGGAGAGATAATTTTCCGTTAACGCGCGCTCAAAGCGTCCTCAAAAGTGCGCAAACCTGTTGTTGGCGCTTGGACCAAAACGGACATATTCCCAGGCTTGTGCTCGTTACGCAGCATTTTGATGTGCGCTTGCGGGATCTCGGCCCATGGGAAAACCTCTGACATATAGGGATCAATACGACGCTCGACCATCATACGGTTCGCCGCTGCAGCCTGTTTTAGGTGCGCAAAATGTGATCCCTGCAAACGCTTTTGATGCATCCACATGTAACGGACGTCAAAAGTACAGTTAAATCCGGTCGTCCCTGCACAGATCACAACCATACCGCCTTGCTTACAGACAAAAGTAGACACTGGGAACGTCGATTCACCTGGATGCTCAAACACCATATCGACGTTATTGCCTTTTCCGGTAATATCCCAGATCGCCTTGCCGAATTTGCGGACTTCGCTGAACCACTCTTTATATTCGGGCGTGTTCACAGTCGGCAGTTGGCCCCAGCAATTGAAATCCTTGCGGTTGATGACACCTTTTGCGCCACAGCTCATCACAAAATCACGCTTGCTTTCATCCGAAATCACACCGATGGCATTCGCACCTGCTGCGTTAATCAACTGGATTGCATAGGTTCCCAATCCGCCAGATGCGCCCCAGACCAAGACATTTTGACCGGGCTTAAGCTCATGCGGTGGGTGACCAAACAGCATACGATAGGCTGTTGCCAAAGTAAGCGTGTAACAGGCACTTTCTTCCCAAGTCAGATGCTTTGGCCGCGGCAAAAGTTGCTGCGCCTGCACATTGGTAAACTGGGCAAACGATCCATCCGGTGTTTCATACCCCCAAATCCGCTGAGACGGGGAATACATCGGATCGCCACCGTTACAATGTTCATCATCGCCATCATCTTGGTTACAGTGAATGACAACTTCGTCGCCCACTTTCCAATTTTTGACCTTGTCCCCAACTGCCCAAACGATACCTGACGCATCCGACCCTGCAATATGGAAATCCGCCCCGTGAACATCAAAAGGTGAAATTGGCACACCAAGGCCAGCCCAAATACCATTGTAATTCACACCTGCCGCCATAACCAAGACAAGCACTTCATGACTGTCCAGCTTGGGTGTATCAACGACCTCGACTTGGAAACTTTTGTCAGGCTCTCCATGGCGTTCCCGACGAATGGCCCATGCGTACATTTGTTTTGGGACATAGCCTAGGGGTGGCATTTCACCAACTTCATACAGATCCTTTTCAGGAGCATCATAGGGTGCAATTGCGTTTTCAGTGTCCAAAGCCATCATAGCCTCCATTTAGTAAATTGCCGCATTGCAGAATCGCGGTATTCCTTATGTCTAAGATTCACCACGTAATTTTGCAACAATTTCTTATCATTTTTTGTAATTTTATAACCGAGCAATTGCAGAAATTACCATAAACCCTCTTAAATATATGATTTATTTATATTTTCCTGAAGAAACTCAAAAGCACTTCACAAAAACAAAGCGCTGCAACGCGGCGAATTGACAAAGGTACAATATTTCACGTATTCATACATTAAAGCAATAAAGTTACCTGATCGAACTGGACACATCATGACAAACGCCTCTGAGATGCCGCAAAAAGACAAACCATGGTTGATCCGCACATATGCTGGTCATTCAACGGCACAGGCCTCAAATGCGCTCTATCGTTCCAACTTGGAAAAAGGTCAGACCGGTCTTTCGGTGGCCTTCGACCTTCCGACGCAGACAGGATATGATAGCGATCATACTCTTGCCCGCGGCGAAGTGGGCAAGGTAGGCGTTCCTGTGTGCCACCTTGGAGACATGCGCACCTTGTTCGACCAAATTCCATTGGAACAAATGAACACCTCGATGACGATCAATGCAACCGCCCCTTGGCTTTTGGCGCTCTACATCGCTGTTGCAGAAGAACAAGGCGCAGAGGTCTCAAACCTCCAAGGCACGGTGCAGAACGACCTGATCAAAGAATACCTAAGCCGCGGCACCTATATCTGCCCCCCAAAACCCTCGTTGAAACTTATCGGGGATGTTGCGGAATATTGCTATACAAACGTTCCCAAATGGAACCCAATGAATGTCTGCTCGTACCACCTCCAAGAGGCCGGCGCCACACCAGAACAAGAGCTGGCTTTTGCCTTGGCCACCGCCATCGCAGTTTTGGACGAGCTCAAAACCCGCGTCCCCGCCGAGGATTTTCCACGCCTGTGCGGGCGTATTTCATTCTTTGTGAATGCTGGCATTCGTTTTGTCACAGAAATGTGCAAAATGCGCGCCTTTGTGGATTTGTGGGATGAGATCTTAGAAACGCGCTATGGTGTTGAGGATCCGAAATACCGCCGCTTCCGCTATGGGGTCCAGGTGAATTCACTGGGCCTGACCGAACAGCAGCCCGAAAACAACGTCTACCGCATTCTGATCGAAATGCTCGCGGTCACCCTATCGAAAAAGGCCCGCGCCCGCGCAGTTCAACTTCCTGCTTGGAACGAGGCATTGGGCCTTCCACGTCCATGGGATCAACAATGGTCCATGCGCATGCAGCAGATTATGGCCTTTGAAACCGACCTTTTGGAATTCGACGACCTCTTCGACGGCAACCCAGCCGTGGATGCCAAGGTCGAAGCCCTAAAAGACGGCGCACGTCACGAATTGGCCAACATCGACGGTATGGGCGGCGCAATCGAAACGATCGACTACATGAAATCCCGCCTTGTCGATAGCAACGCCGAGCGCCTCAACCGCATCGAGCGGAATGAAACCATCGTAGTCGGTGTCAATAAATTCACAAATGGCGAACCCTCCCCTCTCACGGCAGGGGATGGAGGCATTATGGTCGTTGATCCGGCCGTGGAACAAGAGCAAATCAATCGCCTCAACGACTGGCGCAGTACACGCGACGCAGAGGCCGTTGCCAAAGCCCTCGCTGATCTGCGTGCCGCGGCCAAAGCCGGTAAAAATGTGATGGAACCCTCAATTCGCGCGGCAAAAGCCGGTGTCACCACAGGCGAATGGGCCGCCGAAATGCGCGCCGTATTTGGCGAATACCGTGGCCCGACAGGCGTCTCGCGCTCTGTAAGTAACAAAACAGAAGGGCTCGACGACATCCGCACCGCAGTCGATGCTGTAAGCGACAAACTTGGCCGCCGCCTAAAGTTCCTTGTCGGCAAACCTGGCCTTGATGGGCACTCAAACGGCGCCGAACAAATCGCCTTCCGAGCGCGGGACTGCGGAATGGACATTGAATATGATGGAATTCGCATGACCCCCGATCAATTGATCGCCTCGGCAAAAGACACGGGGGCGCATGTCATCGGATTATCCATCCTATCGGGATCCCATATTCCTCTGGTCATCGAAACTTTGGACAAACTAAAATCCGAAAATATGGCCGATATTCCACTTATCGTTGGCGGAATTATTCCTGATGATGATGCAGAACGCCTCTTGTCCATGGGGGTCGCACGCGTCTACACCCCCAAGGACTTTGAGCTTAACGCAATTATGATGGATATCGTGGCCCTCGCCGATCCCCAAAAAATAGCCGCACAATAGGCTTTCTTTTTGCCAAAAATACTCAAACCGCCCCGTAAGGGGCTGATCATGCGCGCCCCACTGGGGCGCACATTTTTTAAAACACTCTGGAACATCTCAACCATCGGCGCTACGGTCGATGTTAAAAGGATGCATCGATGGCGCTCAACATTCGCCCCCTCACACCAGACGACTTCACGGCTTGGCAAGGCCTGTGGATGAATTATCTGGCCTTTTATGAAACACGTGTTGAAGAGAACATATACCACACCACATTCGCGCGTTTGATCTCTGACACGCATCCAAATCAAAATGCGCTGATTGCTGTGCTTGACAATCGTGCTGTTGGGTTGGTCCATTATATCTACCACCCCCACAATTGGAAAATCGAAGACGTGACCTATCTCCAAGACCTCTACGCCTCTCCCGAGGCCCGTGGGATCGGCGTTGGCCGCGCCTTGATCGAGGCGGTCTATGCCGCGGCGGATGCGAATGGCACGCCCAACGTATATTGGCTGACCCAAGACTTTAATGAAACCGCGCGACAGCTCTATGACCGCATCGCGCAAAAAACTCCGTTTATTAAATATAACAGGTGAAACATGACACCCCATATTAATGCCAAAAAAGAAGACATCGCAGAAACCGTCCTAATGCCCGGTGACCCAAGGCGCGCCAAATGGGCCGCGGAAAATTTCCTAGATAACGCCCGCTTGGTAAATGAGGTGCGCGGGATGTATGGGTTCACCGGAACCTACAAAGGCAACCCTGTCACAATCCACGGTTCAGGCATGGGGATGCCATCATTGTCCATTTACGCCAATGAACTCATCACCCAATATGGCGCTAAAACATTGATCCGCATCGGATCTTGTGGCGCGATGCAAGACGATGTCAAGGTGCGCGACGTCGTCATTGCAATGACCGCAACAACCCTTAGCACGCCCTCACGCGGCATTTTCAAAGAATTAAATTTCGCACCCTGTGCAGACTATGGTTTGCTGGAAAATGCCGTCACCGCCGCACGGGACACCGGCGCACAGACGCATGTGGGGGGCATTTATTCATCTGATGTCTTCTATGATGAACGCCCTGACCTCAATGAGCTTATGATGCGCCATGGCACTTTAGCCGTGGAAATGGAAGCTGCAGAACTTTATCTTGTCGCGGCGCGTCACAAAGCACGAGCCTTAGCGATTTGTACCGTCTCGGACCACCTGATCACCCACGAGGCCCTGCCGCCAGAGGACCGCGAACAAAGCTTTGGTGATATGGTCGAAATCGCCCTGCATGCCGCCTTTGGCTAGGCGGCGTCGGACGTCTTGTTCATGTGTCGGTCTGCCCCTCCGTGCCGACCGAGGACTGTGCCTTTTTATTTGATCTTGGAGTGAATTCGGTTTCTTCTAGGTACCAAAACAGGGAGAAGACTATGAATGGATTGGCTCTTCGGGTTTGGGTACCCGAAACCGTGGAAAAACTGGTGCAAACATATGCCACGGAAACCCAACATGCCACTAGCTCTGAAATCGCCGACCGGCTTGACGCGCTTGCACTTCAAAACAAGCAAATCCACGAGCGGGACTGTTTTAACCTGAACCCTGCAACAAACGTAATGAACCCACGGGCCGAGGCTTTGTTATCGTCTGGCATCGGGACACGCCCATCATTGGGCTATCCGGGTGACAAATATGAAATGGGTCTGGAAGCGATAGAAGAAATCGAGGTTATCGCAGCGCAGCTGTGTGCCGAGGTCTTTGGCGCACAATATGCCGAAATCCGGGTACCATCCGGCGCCATAGCAAACCTCTATGCCTTTATGGCACTGTGCAAACCCGGTGATACGATAATCGCCCCGCCCGCAAGTATCGGAGGCCATGTCACCCATCATACCGATGGATGTGCAGGGTTGTATGGCTTGAACGTCGCCTATCCCCCAGTACGACCCGATGGATATACAGTGGATTTGGATGGGCTCGCCAATATGGCCAAAAAACTGCGCCCTCGGCTTATTACAATCGGCGGAAGTCTCAATCTTGCGCCCCACCCTGTCAGCGACATATGCACAATTGCAAAAGACGTTGGCGCGTATGTGTTGTTTGATGCTGCCCACCAATGCGGTGTTATTGCCGGCGGCGTGTGGGATAACCCCTTATCCCAAGGCGCAGACATTATGACAATGAGCACCTATAAATCCTTGGGCGGGCCTCCCTCTGGTCTGGTGGTAACAAACGATGTGCACATCGCAGAGCGGCTGGACCGCATTGCCTTTCCGGGTATGACAGCAAATTTTGATGCCGCAAAATCCGCGGCGCTTGCCATGTCGATGCTTGACTGGCGAGACCATGGACACGCCTATGCAAAAAAAATGGTGTCCGTAGCGCAATCTTTGGCGGAACATCTCAAGACGGAAGGGATTTCGGTATTTGAGACTGAACATGGCCCCACATTGTCGCATCAATTTGCTGTCCTTGCTGCGCCTTTTGGCGGCGGACAAACAGCGTCAAAAAGACTACGCCACGCGGGATTTCTAGCATGCGGAATAGGTCTACCCACAGCACAAGTTGAAGGAGACTTAAACGGATTGCGGATTGGCACACCGGAGCTTGTCCGGTTTGGCGTCACAGAGGCCCATTGCCAAGAATTGGCACATCGGATTGCAAAAGCGTTGCAGTCGAATGATCCCAGCAGCATGGCCCGGGACACAGCGGCCTGGCGACGTGAGTTCAACACCTTGCATTACATTCACCGATCATAACCTGTAAGTTGGCCCTATTACGAAAAAAAGCGCAGGACTTTCCCGCGCCTTTTGAATTCCGAAAATTGAACCACCTAAACAGTCCGCTCTACCATCATTTTTTTGATCTCTGCAATCGCTTTGGCAGGGTTCAAACCCTTTGGACAGGTCTTTGCACAGTTCATGATTGTGTGACAGCGGTATAGCTTGAAAGGATCTTCCAATTCGTCCAAACGCTCTCCCGTTGCCTCATCCCGGCTATCAATGATCCAACGATAGGCATGAAGCAAGGCTGCTGGCCCAAGATACCGGTCACCATTCCACCAGTATGAGGGGCATGATGTGGAGCAAGAGGCACACATCACACATTCATAAAGACCGTCGAGTTTTTTGCGATCTTCAATGGATTGTTTCCACTCTTTCGCAGGACGGTTTGTTTTCGTTTCGAGCCACGGCATGATGGACGCATGTTGCGCATAGAAATGCGTCAGATCAGGGATCAAATCCTTAACAACAGGCATATGCGGCAAAGGATAAATCTTTACGTCGCCCTTGATCTCATCCATACCGTAAATACAGGCCAGAGTGTTGATCCCATCAATGTTCATCGCACACGACCCACAGATCCCTTCACGGCAAGAGCGGCGGAAGGTCAGTGTTGGGTCGATTTTGTTTTTGATGTAAATCAGCGCGTCCAATACCATCGGACCACAGTCATCCATATCAACAAAATATGTATCCACCCGTGGATTTTCTCCATCATCGGGCGACCAGCGGTAAATGCTAAATTTCCGCAAGTTCGTGGCCCCCTCAGGTTTGGGCCAGCTTTTACCTGTTTTGACGCGTGAATTTTTAGGAAGTGTGAACTCTACCATTTGTTGGCTCCTTCGTTATGCCTGCCGCAACCGCGCAAGCACTGGATATTTCCGTTCAGTGGGTTCTAATAATATTGCTAAACCAAGAATGGTCATGAGGGCGTGAAAAAGCATAAATCCTTCAAGGCGCATCCACGTAAATGCCATTAGATTTAAAGGCAAATGAGTCAAAACTGCGACACATATTACGTCTCGTTTCCAACTGGGCTTTACGTGAAACAGAACGGGTATAATCGCACCCAAAAACACAAAGCCGGATAATAACGCGCCTATACCACCCCATTTCATCCAACTTAGATACTGATTGTGATAATGATCTTGCCGCAGCCCGTGTGAAAACAACGAGTGCGCTTCACTCCAAATACCAGAACCTGTCCAAAAAACGTCAAAGGAATCGGATAGCCCAATCCCTAGCATCATACGGCGCAGGCTAACGCTCCCGTCAGAGATAGAAGACACATCTTGATTAATGACCGTTGTTGTTTCGGCAGCACGCGACAGTAAATTGCACCCTACAAGTGAATCTAGACCGTAGGACGCCGCCGCACCAAAAATCGCGGCCGCAACTACAGCAAGGGCCCAAAACCAAGATTTTTCACGCATAACAAACAAAATTGCCAGACTTGCTGTGTTGACTGCCAACACAATCGCAACAAACCGAGATCCCGTATACCCGTGGGCCACCGCAAGCGCCATAGCCAACAAAACCAAATACATCACACGTTCACGTTTTGACGCAACTGGCCAAAACGCAAACAACAAAAGAGAAAAACCGGCAAACAAAACTGCAGGCGTGAACACAAGGGGATGTAACCCATCAATACGGCAGCCGCCGTCACTCACCAAAAGAGATAGTTTTTCAAAACTAAGAAAAGCGAAACAAACACTTAAAACAATAGGCGCCGTTGATCTGAAAAGTGCAGCAAGCTCTTGCATGGTGGCAAGTCGGACAAAAATCAAAAGTATTGCAAACCCAGACGTCAACCAAAATCCAGTTGTGTAAAAAGATTGATAAAATTCAAAGTCCTCTGGCTTTGGGAATAGTAATGTAACGAGAGCCATGGACAAGAATAATTGCGAAATCATAAATCCAGACAGACGTACGTCTTTAGGATGTGATTGCGCCAAAGGAGAGGCCATTCCAAACCCAACGCTGTCTTGGCTGACTAAGCGCATCACAAAATGTAGGGCCGTCAACAGCAACAATAATGCAGCAGCAAGTGGTCCAAAATATACACTCGCAACCAGTGACACGACAAAAATCACATCCAAAAACACCCGTGTTTGATTTCCAGACCAAGTCATGTTGCACACTCTTTGTAAAACGACATGACAGATGAGGAAGACAAAAATTTACATGTCAAAACCTGCAAAACACTATTGGGCAACTCGCTCCGCCACCGCTCGATTTTGCCGGACTGAACATGCCCAGTTCTGGCCAACGAGCGGGCTTGCCCCCCAAATAGACTTTTGCTCCAGAACGTTTCTACTGCTGACTGTGTTTCCTCTTCAGACAGTCCCCATATTTGGATCGCATCTGCAAACAGATCACCATCCATATCCTGCATCAGGTCTTCATAGCGCACGGTGACTTGGCGTGGATGATCATAGGGCCATGCGTCCATTTCCGCCAAGGTTTCCGCGTGTTTGTTGTGCATTTCAAACAAAAGCTTTTCTTCAAACGTCTCTAGCGCATTCAGATGCTCTTGATACGTCCGCCCGCCCAAATCTGTGCGAGGGGTGTGTAAAAAGCCCTCGCCTTTTGGACCTGCAGTTTGGTGATACTGGCACCCAGATAACAAAATATCACGGGGATCGCGCACCACATGAAGAAAGCCACACTCGGGATTATCCCAAAGCTCTTTGGGAAAGGTCCCATGCCAATTCACCAAAAAGGCGCGACCTGTATCGGGAACCTTCGACAACTGGCGCTCAGACCAGATCCCAATCCACGGAATTCCCCACGCCTTGGACAGCGCCATGACAATCTGTTTCATCCAGACCGTGCCACCTTTGTGATGGGTAGCAAGGCACATCAAGCGTTTTGCTTGGCGCTGTGACGTGTCCTTATGTGGTGAGGATGATGGCATAACGATCCTTACCCAGCCAACAACGCCGTGCCTTTTTCGGCAAAGCACTCTAATGTCCCAGGCCGTCCCGCAATCTCTGCGACGAGTGTCGCAGTTTCTGAGCTTGGGGTTGTTAAGGTGTCACGAGCGATTGCAAAGACTTCTGGCATGGTGGCGTTATCGATAATGCAGTCCGTTACAACAGAGGCATTGAACTGTGGAAACTGGCTTTCGACAGCTCCGTTTACGACCCGCTTTGCCGCATCGCGGGCCACGTCCTCGGCGGCACCGGTCGCTCCAGAGCATCCAGCGACACATGCGACCGCAATAATTGCAAACACGTGTTTCATGCTAGAACGTCCGCTCTTTGGGTGCAATTCGATCCATTGAAATGCCGCCCTCTTGCTCGGTGGTGAGCGGATCAACAATCACAGGACGATAACTTAGATCAACCTTGGCCGCATCAACCCGCGCAACCGTATGAACGCGCCAGTTTTCATCGTCGCGTGTTGTGAAGTCTTCATGCGCATGCGCCCCGCGACTTTCTTTGCGCGCCTCAGCACCAACAATCGTCGCCAACGCATTTGGCATAAGGTTTGTCAACTCTAGCGTTTCCATTAGGTCCGAGTTCCAAACAAGGCTGCGATCTGTGACTTTGAGATCGTTCATTTTACCGGCAACAGCGCTCATCTTATCGACGCCTTGTGCCAATGTTTCCGATGTCCGGAACACAGCGGCATCTGCCTGCATTGTTTTTTGCATCTCAAGGCGCAACTCTGCGGTTGGCATTGCCCCATCGGCGTACCGAAGTCCGTCAAACCGATCAAACGCTTTGTCCACTTCTGCCGTATTGGTGGAGGGAACAGACGAATTGCGATCTACAACTTGGCCTGCGCGGATAGCGGCGGCACGTCCAAAGACAACCAAATCGATCAACGAATTTGATCCCAAACGGTTGGCCCCATGTACAGAGGCACAGCCAGCCTCACCCACAGCCATTAGGCCCGGCACAATTGCGGTTGGATCCTCTGCGGTCGGGTTTAGAACTTCGCCCCAATAATTGGTCGGAATACCACCCATGTTGTAATGCACGGTTGGCAACACAGGGATGGGTTCCTTGGTGACATCCACACCCGCAAAGATTTTCGCAGATTCAGAAATGCCCGGAAGACGTTCGGCCAAGGCCTCTTTTGGCAGGTGGCTTAGGTTCAGGTGGATGTGATCTCCGCCCGCGCCAACACCGCGACCTTCACGGATTTCCATTGTCATACAGCGCGAGACATAATCCCGAGGCGCAAGGTCTTTGTAATGCGGTGCATAGCGCTCCATGAAACGCTCGCCCTCAGAGTTGGTCAAATATCCCCCCTCGCCACGCGCGCCTTCTGTGATCAAACAGCCAGAGCCGTAAATCCCAGTTGGGTGGAACTGAACAAATTCCATATCTTGGAGTGGAAGACCCGCACGGGCCACCATACCACCACCATCACCGGTGCATGTATGCGCTGAGGTCGCACTAAAGTAGGCACGACCATACCCGCCCGTCGCCAAGACAACCATTTTCGCGTTAAAGACGTGCATGGTACCGTCATCAAGCTTCCAGCAGACAACGCCGGTACACACGCCATCGGTCATGATCAAATCAATCGCGAAATATTCGATGTAGAATTCCGCGTTATTCTTTAGGGACTGACCGTAAAGGGTATGCAGGATCGCGTGACCGGTCCGGTCGGCGGCAGCGCACGTACGTTGTACTGCGGGGCCTTCGCCAAATTCCGTTGTGTGGCCACCGAAAGGACGCTGATAGATTTTGCCTTCCTCGGTCCGCGAAAACGGCACACCGTAATGCTCAAGCTCGTAAACCGCTTTGGGCGCTTCGCGAGCCAGATATTCCATTGCATCCGTATCGCCCAACCAATCAGAACCTTTGACAGTGTCATACATGTGCCACTGCCAATGGTCCGGCCCCATGTTGGACAGAGACGCCGCAATGCCACCCTGAGCCGCAACAGTATGCGAGCGTGTTGGGAACACTTTGGTCACACAAGCCGTGCGCAGCCCTTGTTCCGCCATGCCAAGCGTCGCCCGAAGGCCAGCGCCACCGGCTCCGACCACAACAACATCATATTCGTGGGTTTCGTATGTATATTCAGCCATTGGAATTGCCTCTTAGAGTGCGATCTTGGCGATTGCGAACAAGCCTGTCGCCATCAAACCATAAGAAAAACATTTGATTAGGA
>JALRHZ010000181.1 GCA_023259435.1 Paracoccaceae bacterium
CGAAGCCGGTGAGAAATTGGGATATTTGCCCGGTGACATGAAAGACAAAGTCGACCCGTATATGCAGCCGCTTTATGATGCCCTAAATGATTTTTTGCCGGGTAAGCAGCTTGCAAAAATGCTAGAAGAAAAGCGCATTGAAATTGCGCCGCTTGCGTTTATGCGGGGCCGTACGCTTAGCCATGCTTATGTAGTTTTGGACGAGGCGCAAAATGCCACAACCATGCAGATGAAGATGTTTTTGACCCGTTTAGGCGAAGGCTCACGCATGGTCATAACCGGCGATATTTCACAAGTCGATTTGCCGCGTGGCGTGACGTCGGGCTTGGCAGATGCCGAGCGGCTGTTAAAGCCCATAGACAACATCGGTTTCACCTATTTCACCGCCAAAGATGTGGTGCGCCATCCTTTGGTTGCAAAGATCATCAATGCCTATGACGCAGATAATCAACGGGAAATGGCACACAGAGATCGCAAACGGCAGGCCAATTCTGAATGATCGATTGTGTCATTGAAGATCCGCGATGGGCCGATGCTGGTCTGGAAGGATTGAGCACACGTGCAACTCAATACGTTTTTGACCATTTTGGCCTTGCCACGGATCAGCATGAAGTGGCCATATTGGGCTGTGATGATGCGCGGATAAAAGAGCTAAACTCAGATTTCCGCGACAAAGACACAGCAACCAATGTTCTGTCGTGGCCTTCGGACGAGCGCGGTGCAGCGGTTCCAGGGGGACAGCCTGACAAAATTTCCCCAGATGAATTTGAGCTTGGGGATATTGCGATTTCCTTTGATACCTGTCATCGCGAAGCAACACAGGCGAATAAACCTTTTGAGCATCACGTCGTACACCTAATAGTACATGCAAATTTGCACCTTTTGGGATATGATCATATCGATGACAAAGATGCCGCGTTGATGGAAAGTATCGAGATCGATATACTTGAAAAAATGGGTTTGCCAAACCCATATGCGTTTGATGGAGAATAACTGGTAGAGGCTATGAGCGATACAGACGGGTCTTCTAGGGCAGCGCACAGCGCGCGGGCCAAAGGTCAAGACAAAACATTATTAAAACGAATTTCGGCATTTTTTGGCGGCAATGATCGCCTTGATGAACAGGTCGGCGATTTGCCCCAAACATCCGAGCAAAAAAATTCCTTTTTAGCCACGCCAAGCGTTACAAACCTCGGTCGTTTGCGGGTCGAGGACGTCGCAATCCCGAAAAGCGAAATTTGGTCTGTTCCAGACACAATCACCGCAGATGAATTGGTGCAAAAATTTAGGGAATGCGGATTGTCGCGTTTACCTGTGTATTCTGGCACGTTGGATACGCCCTTGGGTTTTGTCCACCTCAAAGATTTTTTCTTGGATACGCATGATCGGACGCAGGATTTTAACGTCACCTCCTTGTTGAGACCGTTGTTATATGTTCCATCCTCGATGATGATTGGTGTTCTTTTAACCAAGATGCAATCAGATCGGATTCACATGGCCTTGGTCATTGATGAATATGGCGGTGTCGATGGGTTGCTGACGATTGAGGATTTGATCGAACAGGTCGTTGGTCAAATCGAAGATGAACACGACGACGAAGATAGCGCCCTATGGGTGCAAGAGGGGCCTGCAGAATACAATGTCCAGTCCAAAGCGGACCTTGCGGAATTCTCTGATGAGATTGGTGTTAACCTAAGTGATGCGCCAGACGTCGATGCCGATGAAATCGACTCGGTCGGCGGTCTTGTCTTTATGTTGGCAGGTCGCGTTCCCGCCCGAGGAGAGGTCATACGACACCCGCTTGGGCCAGAGTTCGAAGTGATCGATGCTGACCCGCGACGGATCAAAAGGCTGCGTGTTCGCCTGTCTGGGGCCGCTTTGGTTGCGGAATAAAATATCCATGATTTGGGGTGCGGTATTTCTATTGGGCGCTCTGCTGGGCCTTGGGGCTGCCCCTTGGGACCTATGGTTTATTGCGCTGCCTGCGCTTTGCCTATTAAACTTCATTTGGATCAGACAGGTCCATTTACGGGGCTTTGCCTTTGGGTTTTTTGCCGCTCTCGGGTATTTCGCTGTGTCCTTGTCGTGGATCATCGAGCCATTCTTGGTGGATGTTGCAACGCACGGTTGGATGGCTCCCTTTGCATTGATCGGTATGGCAAGCGGCCTTGCGATATTTTGGGGCGGCGCCACGCGTGTCTTTCGGGCTGGTTGGGGCTTTGCCATTGGGATTGCCTGCGCCGAGGTTCTACGCTCGTATGTTTTTGGGGGCTTTCCTTGGGGGCTTGTTGGACAGATTTGGCTTGAGACGCCAGTGATCCAAGTCACCTCGTGGATCGGGCCTTATGCCCTGACGGGCGTAACGGCGTTGATAGGGTATATAGGGGCAAGGGTTTTTGTTTCAAAAGGTGCAGGTGTCTCTGGGCTTGTCGTGCTGGCATGTGTTGCGGCGCTGTGGTCGTGGGGAACCGTCCTGCGGCAAGATGTAACGGCCTCTGACATTTTGGTCCGTGTGGTTCAGCCGAACGCTGAGCAATCAAAAAAGTGGGATCCGCAATATTCAATGACCTATTTCCAAAGGTCCTTGGATTATACCGCGCGCGCGTCTGCGATGCGCGACGGGCGGCCGGATCTAGTGGTTTGGCCAGAAAGCGCGATCCCTGTTTTGCTGGACTATGCAGATCCGTTGATCGAGGACATTATTACATTTTCCCAAGCTGCACCTGTTTTGGTGGGCACGTTGCGATTTGACGGGCCGGACATCACCAATTCTGTGGCGCTTGTGACAGATCGCGCTGAGGTGGTGTATGATAAGTCGCGTCTAGTCCCATTTGGCGAATTTATTCCCTTTGAACGTTGGTTGTCGCGTATGGGGGTGACAATCGTTTCTGATCTATTCGGAACCGGATTTCGCGCCGGTGCAGGGTTAAAGGCCGTCCAAGTCACACCAGACATAAGCGTCGTACCTTTGATCTGTTATGAGGCGATTTTTCCCCATGATGTAAGAGCGTTAGATGATCGGCCGCATGCCTTGGTTCATTTGACAAATGATGCATGGTTTGGCCAAATTTCGGGACCATACCAACATCTGGCCCAAGCGCGGATGCGGGCGATCGAGACGGGTCTTCCGGTTATTCGTGCTGCGAATACAGGAATTTCAGGCGTTCTTGATCCGAACGGGCGGATGACACATCAAATTGAATTGAATAATGACGGATTTGCAGATTTTTGGTTGCCAAATCGAACGGATGCAACAGTTTATGTGCGTATTGGGGACCGTTGGTATAAGATTTTACTCATAGTTTTGGCTTTTACCGCAATTATATCTCAATTTCGAAAACAAGTTGACGTTAATTCCTAACAGGCGTAACGCTTTGCCATCTTGGCGCTACAACGGCTTCCTGACGTAGCGTCTTAATCTACTGGAGCACTTTCATGACCCGACCATCCTATGTTTTTACCTCTGAATCCGTATCAGAGGGGCA
>JALRHZ010000182.1 GCA_023259435.1 Paracoccaceae bacterium
TGGATGATATTGAAGGAATTTTAGTTCATCGATCAACTTGGATCGCAAAACGTGCTGTTCCTAGCTCTTTGTCCAAAATCAACGATCAAACCATAACAACGCTCGACAACGAAACTCATCATATTGCAAAGTCCAAAGTGGCGATTGTCAAAAAATGGCTGAATGGCCACGTAGTGGACGCAAACCACAACTTGGAACGCGATCCACATAGCATGGAGATTTACCTCCCCCTTCGTCCAAAACTGAGGCCGACGCCGCGCGAGTTATTCCTAGGAATTGCAGAGGTCAGCGTCTTAACGAAAATCGGGCTGGTGGCCCTGTTCATTTTATGCATCAACCCGGTACACTGGACAACCAGTTTGCCACTTCAATACTGGGTCAGTTATTGGACAGCGGCGACATTCTCATTTGGCATTGCCTATCCCGGTATACTTGTCATCGCAGTATCAATTACGAAAATTTTCAAAGGGAAATATGTCTTTGAACCGCTGGTTATGACAGCGGCAAGCTTCTTTGTTTATCTTTTGATGTTGCAGCTTGGATTATGGCTTTCCTCCTATTACCAAGAGGAATTTTTGTATCCTATATACGGAGTTATCTTCAACATTTTGGGGATTGAGATCGCCGTCACTATCTTGACGGAAAGTGAGCTTACAAAAATACGTCAAAAAGTAGCTCGGCAAAACAAGAACGATTCAGCCCCTGCAACCTCAGGGCATATTTTTAAAGTAACAAGAAACCGATACAACACGGATGACATCTATTATATCAAATCCGAGGGCCATTACATATCCATTGTGGGTCCATCTATATCGGATTTCATTCCTGGAAAGATTTCAGAAATTGCAAATGAAATTCCAACAAAGTATGGGATCAGTCCACACAGATCGTATTGGATTTCCCAACACTCGATCAAGTTCGCAACGATCGAAAATCGCAAGCTCATTCTAGTTCTAAAAGACAAAACCTCAATCGCGGTACCCCGTTCGAATACAGAACGGGTGAAAGAATGGCTTGGGACCGTTGGCATCACGATTAGCTAATGTAACATCCAACGGATATGTGTTGCGCGACCCTATGGACATATCGTATCTTGGCTAAAATATTTACGACATAGTAAATTGGGGAGGAGCAAGACGTATGGCCGTAACACTTGATGATGTTGCTCGGCTTGCTGGTGTCTCACGCTCTGCTGTGTCCCGAACATTCACTAAAGGGGCCTCCGTTTCTCCTAAAATGCGTGAGAAAGTCGAGGCGGCTGCGCTTGCACTGGGGTATAGTCCGAATGCTCTTGCCTCTTCTCTGACCACAGGCCGCACAAAGCTTATCGGACTTGTCTCTAATAACTTTCACAACCCAATCTTTCTCGAAGTCTTTGATCAATTCACCCGCGCCCTCCAAGAGCGTGGCCTGCGCCCCCTTATTGTGAACCTGACAGACGAAACCGATCCGTCTAACTCTGTGCGCATGCTGCGGCAATATTCTGTGGACGCTGTGATTGTGGCCTCGTCGACCCTACCGCCCAGCTTTGCAAAGGCCTTTCACGAGGCAGGCGTTCCTGTTGTGCATACATTCGGACGGTTTGCGACCGCCCCCGACGTTGATGTAGTCGGGATCGATAATGTCGAATGTGGTCGCATGGCCGCACGCGAGCTTATGTCGCGTGGCTATGGGCATATCGGGTACATGGGTGGCCCAGAACTCGCGACCTCGAGCCAAGACCGCTATCAAGGCTTTCAGGAAGAGCTTGCAAAACACGCTGAGATCAAGACACATTTTAGTTTTGCAAATGCCTATTCCTTTGACGCGGGCCGCGCACAAATGGCCACTCTCCTGCAGGGCGACCCTGCCGAGGCATATTTTTGCGGGGATGATGTCCTATCTCTTGGGGCAATTTCCGCGATACGCGACGCCGGCCTCACAGTAGGGCAAGACATTGGAATTATTGGATTGAACGATATGAAAATGGCAAAGTGGGAGCTCTTTGACCTTACGACAATCGCACAGCCCATTGCAGAGATCATTGATGCCTCAGTGGATGTTGTTCAAGAGATGCTGTCTTCTCCTGAGCGTCTGCCACAGGCGCGCCTCTTTGCTTGCCAAGTGGTGGAGCGCAAAACTCTGCGCCCCAAGCCTTAGATTATCTAAACATCGGTGGGCGGGCATCACGCCACGCGCCTTTGTTCTTTGCAGAGGCAACCGCCTCATAGACGGCCGCCATTGACCGCACGCCATCTTCGGCATTTGGAAGGGCATCGCGCGTCTCGCCTCGTATCGCGTCGGCCAAATCGCAATAAATATTCGCAACAGCCAACGGAAAGCCTTCGGGATGGGCAATTGCCACACGCGATAGGCGCGTTGCATCCTCATATAGCCCCCCCTCACCTTTTTCGATGATCTGTGTCCGCCCCCCGACAGGAGTATAGATCAACTGGTTCGGCTGCTCAGACGCCCAGCGCAGGCCCCCTGTTTCGCCAAAGACCTGAATATCAAACCCGTGCTGCCGCCCGATGGCCACCGAAGATGTCCAAAGCCGCCCAACCGTGCCTTTAGACATCCGGAAATTGACCATCGCATCATCTTCAAGAACACGGCTTGAGATCGTTGATGCGAAATCAGCGGATAGGTCCGTCACGGTGTCATTACAAATGAACCCAGCCATATGCATTGCGTGAATCCCGCAATCCGCAAACTGCCCCGAGACACCCGCCATCGCCGGATCATACCGCCAGCGCACGCGTGGGTTATCTGCATCAGTCGCATCGCCGTGATGACCATGGCTGAAATTCGTCACAACAAGTCGAATATTCCCAAGCTCTCCTGCCGCAACCATTGCACGCGCTTGTCGCACCATCGGATATGCGGAATAGCAATAATTCACTGCACAGACTTTGCCCGATTTCTCGGCAATGCGCACAATCTCTTCGCCTTCTTCAACAGTCATTGTCATAGGCTTTTCACACAGCACGTTAAATCCTGCCTCCAGAAAGGCTTTGGTGATTTCAAAATGCGTGGCGTTGGGTGTGGCAACCGTCACCAGATCAATGCGATCTTCGCGGGCGCTCTCTCCCTTGAGCATCTCCTGCCAATCGCCATAGGCCCGATCCGCCGCGATCCCCAATCGCATCGCATAGTCGCGCCCAACATCAGGGCGGTGGTCCAATGCCCCTGCCGCGAATTCAAACAGCCCATCGGCCTGTGCCCCTAAACGATGGGCTGGGCCGATCTGACTGCCTTCGCCGCCACCGATCATGCCCCATTTCAACTTTGTCATTTTTGCCTCTTACACTTGATGCATTCTTTTAAACTTGGACTAATCCACCGTCACCCATGATTTTTCCTGCGCCGAGCGCAACGCTGCGTACACCACTTTGGACACCTCTAGCCCATCTTGGAACGTCGGCCAAACAGGCGCGCCCGTTTCAATCGCCTTAAGAAAATCACGCGCCTCGATGATGATCTGATCTTGG
>JALRHZ010000183.1 GCA_023259435.1 Paracoccaceae bacterium
AACCGGTCTCCTCTCGGATCTCTCCAAGATTCCCCAGTGGTGAGCGGTCTATAAAGTTTTGCAGAAGTTTGTTCAAGGGCTTTTGATAAGTAAATTTTTTGGTCTATGATAGAGCCATGGAAAAGTGTTCGAAAATCACTGATGCGTATGAATTGATTTGCCCAAGTAAGCAGATCAGTAGCGTTGTTTTTGCCTCGCCTCACAGTGGGCGGCTCTATTCAGAGGATTTTTTGAAGCAGAGCATTTTGACACATCCTTTGATCCGCAGCTCGGAGGATGCCTATGTCGACCTTTTGATCCGCGATGTCGTGGACAGGGGTGTTTATGTTCTATTGGCCCAACACCCACGTGCCTATCTGGATCTAAACCGCGCCGCCGACGAAATGGATGCTGCTGTGGTGGAAGGTGCGCAACCAAACGGCCAAAATCCGCGTTTGGCTTCGGGCCTGGGTGTCATTCCTCGTGTGGTGGCCCATGGGCGACCAATTTATCACGGAAAGCTTTCGCAGCGTGAGGCGCAAGATCGGATAGACAAGGTTTGGTCGCCCTATCATGCAACCCTGACGGATATTCTAAACGAAACTCATAGGTCGCTTGGGGAAAGCATCCTTATTGACATGCATTCCATGCCTCATGATGCGGTGGCGGCTTTTAATCCAAGTTTTAGCGCCCCTGACATCGTCTTGGGTGATCGATACGGCGCCTCAGCCAGTTCTTATGTGGTGGACCGCGTGTCCGAAGCATTGAAACGCCACGGCCTAAGCGTCGTGCGCAATAGCCCCTTTGCAGGTGCATATATTTGCCAGAAATACGGGCGTCCGAGCCAAAACCAACATGCGATCCAAATCGAAATCAACCGTAGCCTATACCTTGACGAAGCGTCCGTAGACCTCAAACCAGATTGGCAGGTTTTTCAACGGGTGCTTCAAAATGCATTAAAAGACATTGCCGAGATTGGTTCAGATGGCAGATCTCTGGCGGCTGAATAACCACTACTTTAACGAACGACCTTTTAGAATTGCATCCGTGCCAAACCGTGCGCGAATTTGATCTGCGGCACGTTCAGCCGCTTTGCGCTTTGCGGCCTGTGGATCCAAAAGATCCGATGTCCTCTCGGCCTCATCAACCGGCACCAAAGTGGCCAGCCCTACGCCAATCAATCGAAACGGCGCCTGTTCCATCACTTGTGGTAATAATGGCGCGACCGCATGATACAGGGTGTCCGCCATCTGCGTCGCGTCCCGCAGTGTTACACGACGAGAAAGTCGCTTAAAATTCTGCGTGCGTACCGTTAATACGGCAACACGGCCTGCCATGTCTTTGGCCTTGGCCCGATCAGACACCTTTTCCGCCAACCGCCAAATATGCCCATGCAATAGATCCAAATCAGACGTATCCTCGGTAAATGTTGTTTCGTTGGAAATGCTTTTTACAGATGCTGAGCTTGAGACCGGCCGTACGTCCATGCCACGTGCCACCGACCAAAGACGTTCACCCATGGTGCCGAATTTCAACGCCAGTGCTTCTTTGTCCCACCGCAAGAGATCATCAAAGGTTCGAATGCCTTGACGGGATAACGCCTCTTGGGTGGCATGTCCAACACCCCAGATCATACGCACCGGCTTGCCCTGTAAAAAACGCGAGGTGTCTGCTTGTCCGATAACTGAAAACCCTCTCGGCTTGTCCAAATCCGATGCAATCTTGGCCAAGAATTTATTGTGAGAGAGGCCGATTGACCCTGTCAGGCCTAATTCGTCTTTCATGCGGTTCACAAGACGCGCCAACATCACCGCCGGCGGAGCTTTGTGCAAAGTTTCGGTTCCGCGCAAATCCATGAAAGCCTCATCAAGGGATAAGGGCTCGATTACTGGTGTCATGTCTTGCATCATTGCCCGAATGTCTCGGCTTATCTTGGCATATACCTCCATGCGCGGGCGCACCACAACCGCATCAGGACATAGCTTTAATGCTTGGAACATCGGCATGGCGGATCGAACGCCGCGAATTCGAGCCACATAGCATGCTGTGGACACCACCCCACGTCGCCCTCCACCAATAATAACTGGCTTATCGCGCAACTCTGGGTTATCGCGTTTTTCAACACTTGCATAGAACGCGTCGCAATCCATATGCGCAATTCCCAGAGAAAATAACTCTGGATGGACAACACAACGCGGAGACCCACAATTTGGGCACCGCTGTGCTCCATCAAACTGATGTAAACAATCGCGACAAAATGCTGGCACACATACCTCATTCCGGATTCTAAGACTTGAGAGACCATGCCACAATCTCTAGATGTATATCAAACTGATCAAGTGGAGGGATCATGGATCAAGCATTCATTCAAGATTTTCTAAGCGGCAATATCACCGTGATATTATTGGCTGTATTTATTATTGTCTGTATTTTACTGGGTGTTCGCATCGTACCACAATCGGAAAAATATGTCGTCGAGCGGTTCGGACGTTTGCATGCGGTTTTGGGGCCTGGCATCAACCTTATCATCCCGTTCCTCGACACCGTTGCGCATAAAATCTCAATTCTTGAGCGACAACTTCCAAATGCACTACAAGACGCGATCACAACCGACAACGTCTTGGTCAAAGTTGAAACAAGTGTGTTCTATCGCATAACAGAACCGGAAAAGACCGTATATCGTATTCGTGATGTGGACGGCGCAATTGCAACGACTGTGGCTGGGATCGTGCGGTCTGAAATCGGCAAAATGGAACTCGACCATGTTCAGTCTAACCGCTCTGAACTGATCGACAAAATCCGAGACCAAGTCAAAGCAATGGTGGATGATTGGGGGATCGAGGTCACGCGCGCCGAAATCCTCGACGTCAACCTAGACGAAGCAACCCGCGCCGCCATGCTACAACAGTTAAACGCAGAACGCGCACGGCGCGCGCAAGTCACCGAAGCCGAGGGCCAAAAACGCGCCGTTGAATTGGCCGCAGATGCTGAACTCTATCAAGCCGAGCAAACGGCCAAAGCGCGCCGCATCCAAGCCGAGGCCGAGGCCTATGCTACACAGGTCGTGGCCGCAGCCATCGCCGAAAATGGCCTCGAAGCTGCCCAATACCAAGTCGCCCTAAAACAGGTCGAAGCTCTGACCAAAGTTGGAGAAGGCCAAGGATCAAACACTGTCATTTTACCTGCAAGCGCCCTCGAGGCCTTTGGCGACGCCTTTAAACTCCTGAAAGGCGGAAAATAATGCTGCATCTTTGGTGGATTTGGATAAGTGCTGCCCTGGTTCTCGCGATCTTGGAAACGCTGCTTCCTGGCTTTATCTTGCTTGGGTTCGCAATCGGCGCGGGCCTGACTGGTTTCGCTCTCCTCGCGGGGCTCGCGCTTTCAACCCCTACCCTTTTACTTATGTTTGCGTCT
>JALRHZ010000184.1 GCA_023259435.1 Paracoccaceae bacterium
TCCCTTGGCTCCCTTTGACTCCTTAGTTAGTCCTGCCTTAATACGGTCAAGAATTCCAACTGCCGAGAAGTAAACACCAGCACCGAACTGCGAGATAGCTTCGCCCATCGGCAGTAGGGCAATGGCTGCTGCACGTGAGATTTCTGTTGCCTTTGGGGTGCCGCCCATGATGTTAGGCCTGCAGGGTGATGCCACCTATGCCAATTATCAAGAAGCCAATCGCGCCTTTTATCGTTTGACAATTATTCCATTGGTACAGAGGGTTAGCGCGCATATCTCAAGTTGGCTGGGGGTTCTGTCCGGCGATGAATTCAAACTCTCTCCAGATCTTGATCAAATCCCTGCACTAAGTGCAGAGCGCGATGCACACTGGCGCCGCGTGTCTGATGCAGATTTCCTAACAGATGCTGAAAAACGTCGGTTGCTTGGGCTTCCCGCACAGGATGGGATCTCACATGACTGAGGCAAGACATCACGCAGGCTTTGAAACTTTTGAGTGTGCTCCGGCTCTGCGCTTAGAGGCGCATGAGCGCCTAGCCAAGCTGCAATTTGAAAGCTTGGACCGGCGTTTGGACAAAATCGAGCACATGATTGAACGCCTCGAAAAGCGCCTATGGCTGACGGTCTATGGGGTCGTAGCAATCATCTTGACCCAAGCCTTGGGTCAGATCCTGCCATCAATCCCTTAAGGAGGTCGAATGACAACGAATACTGAAATATCACTTGAGACCAAGTTCACCGAGCTGGATCTCGATGTTCAGATCACGGATGACTTTTTGATCGAAGGCTATGCCAGCCGGTTTGGTCAGCAAGATCAAGGGGGCGACATCGTTCAAAAGGGCGCGTTTACAGCAAGCCTGTCGCGGCTTGCGCAGTGTGGGATGCGCGTGAAAATGCTGTGGCAACATGATCAGAAATGCCCGATCGGCGTCTGGGATGAGGTCTTTGAAGACAACAACGGATTGTTCGTTCGTGGCCGCCTGTTGACAGGTGTGGCCCAAGCCCAAGAGGCCGCAGATCTGGTGCGCAATCGTGCGCTTGACGGATTATCAATCGGGTACAAGACCCTCAAGTCGACAAAGAATAGCGCCGGACAGCGCGTTTTGACCGAGCTGGACCTGTGGGAGGTCTCTTTGGTGACCTTTCCAATGTTAACAAGCGCGCGCATTGCCACGAAACAAAATGCTGGGTCAGAGGTGGTGCAGTTGCTTGTTGAGCTTGCTGATTTGATGCGTCAAACGGCGAAAACCTTCACAACCTGGGACGCATAAAGTCCCCATCAAGGAGCAGAGAATGGAAAACTCCGACACCTCTTTAGAGGCTGAAGACGCTGTGTCTTCTGTCTTTGAAGTCAAGAGCGCAATGGATGAATTAGTGAATTCTTTCAATGTGTTTCGAGGAAATATTAAATCTAAAATTAAGCAAACAGAAGATCGGATAAACATGCTAGATCGTAAACATATCTCATTGGGGCGTCCTGTGCTGTCCACGAAATCGGAAATGGCAGAACCTCATCAAAAGGCCTTTAATTCTTATGTCCGCAGCGGCGATGACGACGGTCTGCGCGGGCTAGAAGTCGAGTTGAAAGGCCTATCCGTTTCAGTCAATGGGGATGGTGGGTATCTTGTGGATCCTCAGACGGCACAGTCGGTCTCGTCCAGTTTGAAAGGGGCCTCATCGCTACGCTCGATTGCGTCCGTTGTTACGGTCGAGGCCACGTCATTTGACGTCCTGGTGGATCATGGCGAATTTGGGTCAGGCTGGGCGTCCGAGACGGCCACCGTTGGCGAAATTGGCACACCGCAGGTTGACCGCATTTCGATCCCATTGCACGAATTATCTGCCCTGCCAAAAGCGTCACAACGTCTGTTGGATGATGCGGCCTTTGATATCGAAGCGTGGCTTGCGGACCGCATTTCCGAAAAATTCGCCCGTGCCGAAGGGGCCGCGTTTGTGTCGGGTGATGGCGTGGATAAGCCAAAGGGCTTTTTGCAATATGACACGGTGGATGCCGGATCTGAGGAATGGGGCAAGCTTGCACATGTGCGCACAGGTGTTTCAGGTGATTTTTATGATGCTGCTCCTGCAGATGCTTTGGTTGATCTGATCTATGCCTTGCCTGCGCGATATCGTGCGAATGCGACCTTTGTTATGAATTCCCGTACGGCGGGGCGTGTGCGTAAACTCAAAGATGCAGATGGTCGCTTTTTGTGGGGCGATGGTTTGGCCGCGGGCGAGCCTGCGCGATTGCTGGGCTATCCGGTTTTGATCAGCGAAGACATGCCTGACATTGCGGATTGGTCCACCTCTATCGCCTTTGGTGACTTCCAAAAAGGCTATACGATTGCAGAACGCCCAGACCTACGTGTGTTGCGTGATCCCTTTAGCGCCAAGCCGCATGTTCTTTTCTATGCGACGAAACGCGTCGGCGGCGATGTCACAGATTTTGATGCCATCAAAGTTTTGAAATTCGCGGCCTACTAGGCCTGCGAAGGTGGGCGGCGCGCTATTGCGTCGCCCTGGACGCGGGAGGATCAGGACAGGTCTTGTCCGGCTTCCTCCGTCTAAGCAAGGCCATGTTTGCCCGCGTCCATTATTTGATCTAATCGTTAGGAGCGAGAGCTATGCTTTTGTTTGAAACAACTGCCTTAGAAGAGCACCAACTGCCAATAGAGGCCTTTCAGGCGCATTTGCGACTTGGGACTGGGTATGCCGAAGAAACGCTGCAAACACCTGTATTGGTCGGGTTCTTGCGGGCTGCTATTGCAAGTATCGAAGGGCGCATTCATCGCATTTTGATTACGCGTGAGTTTTCAGCCGATATTCAAGAGCATAACGGCTTTTCTGAAATTCCGTTGCCTGTGGGGCCGGTGCACTCCCTTGTGTCGGTTGACGAAATTGATGCTGCGTCGGGAGTGACGCCAGTGTCGCAAGATCGGTATTCGTTGACCCATCGCTTGGGGCGCGATCATTTGGTCGGTCGCTTGCCTATCTTGGTCAACGGGGCCAAGCTGCGTGTTAAATTTAAAGCGGGTCTTGCCTCTGACTGGTCGACGCTACCGGCCGATTTACAGCAAGCCGTTCTGTTACTTGCCGCACATTATTACGAATATCGAACCGAAACCAAACTGGATACCGGTTGTGCGCCATTTGGTGTCATTTGTTTGATTGAACGGTTTCGGCTGCAACGTGTCGGGGGGGGCGTGTAATGACTTCCCTGCCTCATCTTGAACGTTTGTTGACACTGCAAACGCCGGTAAAATCATCTGATGGTGCAGGTGGTTATGGGATCACT
>JALRHZ010000185.1 GCA_023259435.1 Paracoccaceae bacterium
ACACATGACAAATACTCCTGTCGATGCTCCCACTAAACCCAATCTAAAAACACTATCCACAACCTCAGGCGCATATTCCCTAGGCCAATCGTTAATCAAACCTTTATAGACGCTCAGCGTGGAGATGACATCCTGTGCGTCTTGATCGCTCGCCTGATCCTCTGGTACCTTTTCGGCCAAACTGCGCGTTGCCTGCAGAAGCTGCATGAAAACGGATATCATCCGCTTGCATTCTTCCATTTCAATATCATCGACGTAATTCTTATTTTGCAGACGATCGATCTCGTTTGAAATCAGAAATTCAATTGCATCCAAGGTTGGCGGCAAAGCTGATCTATTTTGCGTTAACGCAGCTTTCGTGCGCGCGACTTGCTTCGTTGACGCCTCTGGCGTGCCAGTTTGCTGCGGCTGACGATGTTTTTCAACAATCCGCGCAATCGCCTCATTGACCTCACGCGGACGAGCCGCCCAATCTATATCCTGACTAACGGCGATCTCGTACAGCAGACCCCAATCCTGCGGATCACCGCGCAGAATTTTATCGTACCACTCCACCCAAAACGACCAATCCGCACCGCGTTTGGGATCTGTGTCATGCAATAGCTTTTCACGCACGACTGACCAATCAGGGGTAATTTCATAGTCACCCTCAAGCAGCGGCGCAACATCAATACCACAGGTTCCGTCAGCCGCGGCATTGGCCTTCCACGCTAAACAATCAACCCTAACGTTGTGCCATAAATGGGCTGAGGCGGTGCCGGTGGCGTTGGCGCAGGCGGCGTTGGCGTTCAACTTCATAGCAGCGGTTGGCAATTTGCCGGCAACCACTGACATGAATAGGCTCCCCAATATCGGAACCACTGTTAAATCACGTTCCTGAGACCAATCGGAAAATTGCAAATCACCCACCGCACCCGGCATCACCCGCAATGCGGATCGCGCGGCAATGAACACAGCACAATTTTGGCGCGGCACCTCTGGCCGTTCATTCAGCCACGTCTCTAAACTCTATCAATCTTTAATATCATCAATCGAAATTGCCATGCACAACTTTTGCGGGTTGCGCGATGCTTTGTAAAGATCAAACAAACGCCGGCCTTAGGCGCAAAAGACCTACGCCCCATGAAACTGCCCTTCACAACGAAAACAGGTGCAGTCGTGCAACAGTTTGCCTCGCGAGCGAACACAAATTAAAAGACCTGCCCCCGCGGCCGTTATCCCAATCAAACCTAGCCTCGGACAACCGCCATATGAAAACCGCCCTATTCGCCCTCTCGTCTCTCGCAATGCTGGGCGCAATTCTTCACCTGCTTAGCCAGAAACCGCCTGCAGAAATGATCCGCGCTCAGGTCACACTTGCCCTCGAATGCGAAATTGATATCCGATACTTCGCTTTGAAAAACATCGACACAGGCGACATCATCGCGCTGAAACATGGCCAGGCTGAATTTGACATCCTCGAAAACACACACCTCCAAGTTGTCTTGAACCCGCGCACATCGCAGGTCAATTATGAAGGCAAAATCTTTAAGGCCCGTAAGACAAATTTTGTAATCGACAGCTGCTACAATTCGGGCAGCAGACGACTTCAGGACATATTTTCAAATATGAACTAATCATATTTCTTTGATAGTGAAATACTCTGGGGGTGCGGGGGCAACGCCCCCGCGTGCGTCGCAGAGCGCAAGCTCTGCGAAACACCTCTCAATCCATCTCGATTAAGCCTAAACCGCGCAAATAAACACCGATTGCACTTTCCAACAAATCCTCGGGATCAAACGGGCTTTGCATTCCAGGAGAGTTTCTTGCGAATAGTTCAACAACCCCATGCGACATGGCCCAAATATGCGCAGAAAACATTGTCGCCGGCGGGCGGCGTTCAATCGGAATATGGGCACATAAATCGCTCGCAGCCCGTTCTAATACCGCACGTGACCGGTCTGCCAATAGCGCAAGGTCAGGTGTTCGGTTGACGGAAATACCGCTTTCAAACATCGCAATATAGTGACCAGGATATTTTTTGGCAAAGGCAAGATAGGCCCGCCCCGTGGATGTAAACGCCGCAAGGGCCGAGGGCTGACCATTGTCATACGCGAATTGCATCAATTCGCCAAATATTTGGTACCCTTGACGCGCGGCCTCGGCGATTAGGTCTTCACGTCCCTCGAAATGGCGATACACAGCCGCCGGCGTAACACCTGCACGCTTGGCAGCCTCGGACAGGGTAAAGCCTGTCGGCCCTTTTTCGGTGATCAAATCAAGGGCGGCATCTACAAGGGCCTGTTTTAGATTGCCATGATGATAGCCGCGTTTACTCATGAAAAAGCTCAGGTCCACCAGTTATCCGGGGGTCAATGTTTTCAACAAGGCTCACGTCTTTTTGCGCATAATCAAACTGAGAAAGAATAGCCTTAATTGCCTGAAGACGCGCGCGACGCTTGTCATCGGATCTGATAACTGTCCAAGGCGCCTCTTGTGTATGAGACGCGCGGATCGTCTCTCCGATGGCTTGGCTGTAGGCGTCCCAACGCGACAGGCCTTTGACGTCAATGGACGATAACTTCCATTGCTTTAGGGGATCAGATTCCCGATCCAAAAAGCGGCGGAGTTGTTCAGCGCGGCCCACGTTGAGCCAGATTTTTATCAAACGCGTGCCATCCTCCGTGATCATTTTCTCAAATTCTGGGACCTGAGTGAAAAACCTTTCGCGTTGCTCTGGGGTACAAAAGCCGAAGACATGTTCCACAACACCACGATTGTACCAGCTTCGATCAAACAGGGTAACATGACCCGTGGTTGGCAGGTGCTGAATATAGCGTTGAAAATACCATTGCCCCAATTCCGCCTCAGAGGGTTTTGACAGAGCAATGATCTTTGCCACCCGTGGATTTAGATTTTCTCGAACCCGTTTAATTGTGCCGCCTTTTCCGGCTGCATCGCGTCCCTCAAAGACGACAACCGCACGTTGCCCTGCGTCCCTAATCCAGGCTTGAAACTTGACCAATTCGATCTGCAAAGCATGTAGTTCCGCTTCATAAGCAGACCGTTTAAGCCGCTTGCGATAGGGATAATCTGGATCCAACATGTCATTGGCACCCGAATTTTGGACCTGCGTGCGTATTTCGGGCGAGATGTCGTTCTCAAAAAATGTACGAATGGCCCCATCAAAAGGAATGTTCATTGTGCGGGCGCC
>JALRHZ010000186.1 GCA_023259435.1 Paracoccaceae bacterium
TGTCGCATTGTGCGGATATTGTATTTGAAATTTTTTATTTTTCATAAAAAGATTCCACTCTTGTGGTGGAAGATCCCGAGATTTATTGCGCACCACAGACCATCCTGCCGGTGACCATTGCGCACGAGGGGAGACGGTCCACCGCGTTTCGACGCCTTGGCTTCCGCCGTGTTCCGGTGTGAGGAGTAGGGCAAGGGGATGTTTGCCGCTGGCCTGTGCTGCGAGATGTAGGCGCCGAATGGGGGTAAGGGCCACGTGAAACGGGAGATCGGCGACAACAAGAGAAATCGCCCCACTGCGCAAGGCCTCTTCCATGGACCACAACAGGTCTTCTTGGCGCAAGGCGTTTACGAAAATAAACCGACCAGGGTTAAGCGCCGCGGCAACGCCGCTGGGAAAGAGGTGGTCCGAGATATACGCAGGTCTGATCCACAAGATCGGGCCTTGGGTATTTTGCCCTGCCAGCAGAGGGAAAACCCGCCGCGATGTCCCGCAAATTTCATGCACGCGTCCAAGATCCAACGCCGTTTTATCAAATAGCGTAAGCTGTGGTCGGATTGGACGATGGGCACGAGAAAGCGGGGTGTGATTCATGCGTGTATTCTACCATGTTCATGTTTTGTTCCAAAGTAATTTTACATTAGGATATTCATCCGGAAGAATAAGCAAGGCATCTCAATGCCTTTGTGACGCGTCCTCATGTGGTAGATAAAATTTAATAATGCGTAAATTCATTGGTTTAGATAAATTTAACTTTGCAATTCGAACAAGCGCGCTTTCTATATGAGGACAAGCCATACATCAAAGGCCATAGATGCGGAGGATCGGATGCAGAAGAAACAAATGGGACGGACCGGAATTGAGGTGACAGAGCTGTGCCTTGGCACAATGACATTTGGGACGCAAACCTCAGAAACAGAGGCGCATCGTCAAATGGATTTTGCTTTGGACTTTGGTATCAATTTTGTCGACACCGCCGAGATGTATCCGGTCAATCCAGTGTCCAAAGAGACCATCGGTCGGACCGAAGACATTCTAGGGACTTGGAACGCAAAAAACCGCACACGGCGGGACGCATATGTTTTGGCGACCAAACATTCCGGCGAAGGGTTGGGATATGTGCGAAATGGTGCACCAATTTCGTCCAAGACCATACCTGAGACGATCGAGGCGTCTTTGCGTCGATTGCAAACTGATTACATCGACCTGTACCAATTCCACTGGCCCAATCGCGGGTCCTATATGTTCCGAAAAAATTGGACCTATGACCCCAGTGGCCAAAATAAGTCTGAGACTTTGGCGCATATGGAGGATGCTCTTGAGGCGCTGCAAAAACAGGTGGATAAAGGGAATATCCGGTACTTTGGCCTTTCGAACGAAAGCGCATGGGGAACTGCGCAATGGCTTCGTCTGTCCGAAGATCGAGGGTGGCCACGTGTGGCAACTATGCAAAATGAATATTCGTTACTATGCCGGATGTACGACACCGACCTTGGTGAGTTAAGTGTAAACGAAGACGTCGGATTGATCGCATTTTCGCCTTTGGCGGCAGGGTTGCTAACGGGAAAATACCAAAATGGTGCTGTGCCTGATGCCTCACGCATGTCGTTGAATGGGGACCTTGGTGGCCGCAAAACACCGCGCGCCTTTGCAGCCGTTGAGGCCTATTTACAGGTCGCGCAAAAATATGAGGTGGATCCGGTCCACATGGCCCTAGCATGGTGTCGTACCAGACCGTTTATGTGTTCTGCGATTTTCGGCGCGACTACTCAGGATCAGCTTGAGCACGCAGTCCAATCGGTCAACGTTACCCTAAGCACAGAGTGTCTCAAAGAATTAGACGCAACACATCGTGCGCACCCCATGCCGTACTAGGCATAGCGACCAAAGAAGTCGGCAAGCCCGCGTGTTGACACTTGGGCAATGCTGACAATCTGGTCAAAGTGTTGAGACAAAAGCTCAACCTTTTGGTTGTCGCGGAAAACGATATAGTGGTGTCCGATATATATGGTCGCCATTAACGGGCCGAATACAGTAAGAGGCGAGGAAAACGTTTCTTTTCCATCGTATAGGTATAGGCGCGCCCGAGGATAAAGCTGTTGGCTGAGCTCAAGAAAACGGTCGATTTGTGCAAGGCGAATGTCAATTGGAAGATCGCTGTAATACCCTTCGGCCCGCGCGAAACTTATCATTTCATGCAAAGGAACGATGATTTCGTAATCAGACTTGGACGATCTCATCCAGTTTAGCCGATCTTGTGTTGCCGAGATGGCTTGTTCTTGTGTGCGCTTGATATGCGGGGCGTATTCCCATTCGAGCAAAGCATCGGATTTGAACATGTCAGGCAGGCCCGCAGGAGCATGTCGGATTTTATATCCTTCGGCTTCTCGGTGCCAATCAAAGATTTGCTCATCCACCAACGACCGCGATGCATTCTCGAGGCTGAGCGCGTTTGCAATAAGTGTTTCTGCACTCTCTGGATTGTCGGACAAAGACAATAGCCAGTCACTTGAAACATTTAAGGCAGCGGCGCATTCTCCGACGACTTGCGCATTGGGCAGGCGTGCGCCTGTGCCAGTTAGAAGTTGCGAAATGGTACTGCGATCGACGCCAATGGCGCGGGATAATCCGCTTTGCGTCATATTCGCCGCTTCCATTGCGCGAATAAGGCGTTCACGAAATACCTTTGCGCGATCTCGTTTGTCTATTTTATTTATCATGTGGTGATTATTATCAACATCTAAGAAATTTGTTAACTAGATTCTAAATACTCAAAAGAAATTTTTTCCTGTAGCCCAAGTTAATCACGCAAAGGGAAAAATCACATGAAACCAGCCGAATGGCCAACTTATCTTTTGATGATAGGAGTTTACACGGTATTTGGAGCATCCTTGTATTGGGTCGCGCCAATATCAGTGGGGTTTGCGTTTGTGGGGCTGATCTTTGCGGCAACCTTGCATTCGTCTTTGATGCATGAGGTTTTGCATGGCCACCCGACACGGTGGGGATGGGTGAATGCCTTGCTTGTTTTTCCGTCACTGTCAGTTCTTGTGCCGTATTTGCGGTTCAAAGACACCCACCTTGCCCATCACCGAGATGAAAATTTAACCGATCCCTATGATGATCCAGAAAGCAACTTTCTTGATCCAAAGGTGTGGCATGCACGGCCCTATGTGTGGCGCAAGGTGCT
>JALRHZ010000187.1 GCA_023259435.1 Paracoccaceae bacterium
ATGGCATCCGCTCCTGTTGTTGTTCAGGTTCTAGAAGGCGAAGGCGCAATCGCGAAAAACCGCGAAGTTATGGGCGCAACAAACCCAGCGGACGCAGCACCTGGTACAATTCGCGCAGAATTCGCAGAATCCGTTGGTGAAAACTCTGTTCACGGTTCAGACGCGCCTGAAACAGCAGCAATCGAAATCGCGTATTTCTTTTCAGGTATGGAATTGGTGGGCTAATTCGCCTCTATACCCAAAGAAAGAGGGGCCATATGGCCCCTTTTTTAGTGCGTATCTATCGCCACAGACCAACGCCCACTTGATTTAAGTGCTTCTCTAGCTCGGACAATGGGCCGCCAGAGATCTCTGATTTAAGCGCATCAAATTCTTTGCGCAACTGCTCCTTTTCCGGACCTGTACAGTCATTCCATGGTCGCCCCTGAAGTCCCATGACAAGCGCATAATAGGCAATGAAATGCGGCTTTACACCACTTTCCAGCAATTTTTTATAGCCCGCGTTTGCGCCTAATGCGCGCAGTTGGGACGCGGTTGTGATGCCTGCTGCAATAAAGTCTTTTTCGGTGGCAGGGCCAAGGTTCCGAATTGAAGAAATGCTATCGCTCATGCGCACAAATGGTCCACATAGGCACAGATCTGTTCCAAGGCTTTGGTGAAGTCTTGGTCATTAACAGTCATGGCAATGCGAATATGTCCGGCGGCGGCAGCTCCAAAACTTTCGCCCGGCATGACAGCGATGCCATGAGTTTCTAAGAGACCCAAGGCAAACTCTTCGCCGCTTTTGCCGGTCGCGCGAATATCCAGCATCAAATACATGCCCCCGTGCGGCGGCAAAACGCGGATTTGCGTGCTGCGTTCCAAAATTCCAAGTGCCAAATTCATCCGGCGGCGGAACGGCTGAGCGATTTGTTCCTCAAATTCAGGACCCTGAGAAAAGGCTGCAAGTGCTGCGTCTTGGATAAATCCGGGAACGCCATATGTGGTATGGGTGGCCACATCAATAAGGTGCGAAATGACATGAGCCGGCGCACAGACCCAGCCAAGACGACTTCCCGTCATGGCGTGGCTTTTCGACATCGAGCCCACAACCAAAGTTCGTTCGGCATCAAGTTGACGGGGCGACATATGCGTTCCTGACCAGATTTGCGTGTCATACACCTCGTCAGAGATGATCCATAGGTCACGGGTTTGGCAGGTGGTGACAACATTCGTCATGGTCTGTTCGGAATAGACAGCACCGGTTGGATTATTCGGGGAATTTATCAAAAGCGTTTTGGCCGAGGTTTCCAAGGCAATGCGATCAATGTCGCGCGCATCGGGTTGAAACCCGTCTTCTGAGCGGGCTGCAATGGCGTGGTCGCGTGCGCCTGTCATGCGAATGGTGCCCGGATAGGTGGCATAGTAGGGATCGATATAAAGGGCGGTATCATTTGCATTCAAAGTTGCGAAATGGGCTGCAAATAGTGCCGACTGTCCCCCAGGAGTGATCAAAATATTCTCCGGCTCTGTCGGGACCCCAGTCCGCGCTTGAATGCGATCTGCAACGGTTTTTCGTAGATCCACCTGACCGGGGACCATTGCATACCCTGTGTTGCCAGCAAGGGCACTTTGATACATCGCCTCTAGGATCAAAGGATCTGTGTGTATGTCATGCTCTCCGATATTAAGTTCAATGACGTCGCGCCCGGCGGCTTTCATATCGCGCGCTTTGTACAGCAACTCCCAACCATCAGATCCATCTGTGATGTTTTGTACTGGCTGTGATAGCTGCATGTGTCGTCTCCCTTTGTTGAAGTAGTAGCAAATTTCAAAGTGACTTCAATCTATGTTTACGCAGCTCCAAAAGTTTGTTAGGACGGAGGCATGACCACTGTAATTACCATCTACATCTGTATTGGCCGCTAATTTTTTGGCGGAGGCGTGGTATTTTCATTTTATTTTCTCTTGAGACTTGCTACCCCCGCCCACAAGGCGCTTAGGAGCACGTATAAATGTCACTGGAAATCAAGCTTACAAATTCGATGAAACGCCAAAAAGAGGTGTTTCATCCGATTGATCCCACCAATGTCCGTTTGTATTTATGTGGCCCCACTGTTTATGATCGCGCGCATATTGGGAACGCGCGCAACGTCATTATGTTTGACGTTTTGTTTCGCCTCTTGCGTCACGTCTATGGCGCGGAACATGTCACATATGTTCGCAACTTTACGGATGTTGACGACAAAATCAACGCACGTGCGGCTGAGCGAAATGTTCCGATTTCCGTGATCACTGCTGAGACGTCGCAATGGTATCTTGATGATATGGGCGCGCTTGGGAACCTTGAGCCAACCCATATGCCGCGCGCAACAGAATATATCCAACAGATGATAGACATGATCGAGGCGCTGATTGAGAAAGGGCATGCCTATGAGGCAGAGGGCCATGCGCTATTTTCTGTGGAAAGCTATGTCGACTATGGTGCTTTGTCGGGTCGGTCTGTGGATGATATGATTGCCGGTGCCCGTGTTGAGGTCGCCCCTTATAAAAAGAACCCGATGGATTTCGTTTTATGGAAACCCTCAGATGAGGACACACCAGGATGGGATAGCCCATGGGGGCGGGGGCGTCCGGGATGGCATATTGAATGTTCCGCCATGAGCCATGAGTTGCTGGGTGCGCATTTTGATATTCACGGTGGGGGCAACGATCTTATGTTTCCGCATCATGAAAATGAAATAGCGCAGAGCTGCTGTGCCAATCCTGGGTCGGGCTTTGCCAATGTCTGGTTGCACAATGAGATGCTGCAGGTTGAGGGCAAGAAGATGTCCAAATCCTTGGGCAATTTCTTTACCGTGCGGGATTTATTGGACCGTGGTTTCGCGGGCGAAGTCATCCGATTTGTGTTTTTGTCGACACATTATCGCAAACCGATGGATTGGACGGATGCCAAAGCGCAGGAGGCGGAAAAAACCCTGCGCAAGTGGCGTGGCATGACAGATGGGGTTCCTGCGGGTGAGATCCCCCAAGCAGCTCTGCAGTTTGTGGCGGATGATTTGAATACGGCCGGTGTTTTGACCGTTATGCATCAATGCGCAGCTGAGGGCGATGTTGCGGGACTTAAGGCAGCGGGTCAGCTTATTGGTTTGTTAAGCGATGACATGGGAGACTGGGTGCAGGGTGTT
>JALRHZ010000188.1 GCA_023259435.1 Paracoccaceae bacterium
TGGTCCCATTCGGCCAAAACGCGTCCGACAGGATCGTCTTGGGCGGCAATGGCCCGCAGCCCATCACACATGGATTGAATGCGTGGCTCGTCCAACAACAAGCGGTCCATCATCGCTTCGCTAAGGCCTTTGTCGCGGCCAAATTCAATGTCCTTTTTGTTTGCTACAATGATATCAGCCCGCGCAGACCAAATCGCATCTGCCGCCGCAATCAAGGCCTGTGTTTTGGCCTCAGATGGGGCAAATGCAAGCACCTCAGACGCCGCTTTGGCGCGTTGCCCCATATCTTGCATCATGTCAGAGAATGTTCCGGTCATTGTGAACCCTTTCAATCAAATTGCCATATCATCGCGGTGCACACAGGCCGACCGCGCGGGATATCCCAATATTGCCTCAATATCTTTTGTTTTGCGGCCCGCCAAGGCCTGTGCCTCGTCGCTTGAATAACTCACGACACCATGGGCAATTTCGACCCCATCAGGACCAGAAATCACAACCGCATCACCGCGTGAAAAACGCCCCTCAACGCGGGTGACACCCGCCGGCAAAAGGCTTTTGCCAGAGCGAAGCGCCGCAACGGCCCCCTGATCCACATAGATCGTTCCCTGAGGCTTCATGGACGAAATCCAACGCTTACGCGCATCTCTTTGGTCGATCTGAGGGGTAAACCATGTCGCAGAAGCGCCCGCAAAGAGGCCAGAGACGGGATGTAAAACAGATCCTTCGGTAATTGCCATGGCACAGCCCGCAGCGGTTGCCGTCTTGGCGGCAAGCACTTTTGTTTTCATACCGCCCTTTGAAAGACCCGAACCGGCGTCTCCGGCCATGGCTTCAATCTCGGGGGTGATGACATCAACCACATCAAGTTTTTGCGCTGTAGCATCTTGTTGTGGGTTGGCAGTGTACAACCCATCGACATCTGACAACAATATCAATTGATCTGCTTCAACGGTCACAGCAATCTGCGCCGCCAGCCTGTCATTGTCACCGTATCGGATTTCATCTGTCGCAACCGTATCGTTTTCATTCACAATGGGCACAACGCCCAAATCTAACAACATCTCAAGCGTCGCGCGTGAGTTCAAATACCGACGCCGGTTTGCGCTATCTTCTAACGTTACCAAGACCTGAGCCGTCGTGATCCCATGTGGCTGCAAGGCATCTTCATAGGCACGTGCAAGGCGGATTTGCCCAACCGCAGCCGCGGCTTGGCTTTGTTCCAGCGCAAGCTGTGTCATGGGCAAGTCCAGAACATTCCGGCCAAGGGCAATAGATCCCGACGACACAAGAACAACATCAATGTGTTTCGCCTTAAGGTCGGCCACATCCTTGGCGAGGCTTAACAGCCAATCGCGCCGTAATTCTCCGGTCGTTTTATCGACCAATAGCGCAGACCCGATCTTTATGACGATACGCTGACCCGCGGTTACGGCTGCCATGGCTCTTCGACTTCCTGAGATTTTTTCAAGCGGATGCGATCATCATCAATCTGCGCGCGCAAGGCCCGCAACACAGTATCAAGACCGTCCCGACTTACCGAAGACATCAAGAGTACCGTACCGCCCGAGACACGCTCAAGCTCGGTTTTGTAAAACTCTTTTTCCTCGTCATCTAGCGCATCAATCTTGTTCAAAACCGTAATGCGCGGCTTTGCTGCAAGGTCTCCGCCATAGGCCTCGAGTTCGTCAATGATCGTTTGATAATCGTCTAGGAAACTGGTCGAGGTTCCATCGACCAAATGCAACAGAACGGCACAGCGTTCCACATGGCCTAGGAAAAGATCCCCAAGGCCACGGCCCTCATGCGCGCCCTCGATCAATCCTGGAATATCGGCGACAACAAATTCAACCCCGTCAATGCCCACAACCCCTAGGTTCGGATGCAAGGTTGTAAACGGATAATCCGCAATCTTTGGACGCGCATTTGACGTGGCTGACAAAAATGTGGATTTTCCCGCATTTGGCAATCCCAAAAGGCCCGCATCCGCGATCAATTTCAACCGAAGCCAAATCGTCCGCTCAATACCCGCCTGCCCTGGATTGGCATGGCGTGGGGCTTGGTTGGTTGACGACTTAAAGTGCAGGTTCCCAAAACCACCATTGCCACCTTTAGCCAAAACAACGCGATCCCCAAGCGTGGACAAATCTGCAATCACGGTTTCCTGATCTTCGTCCAGTATCTCGGTGCCAGCGGGTACGCGCAAAAGGATATCCTCGCCATTTGCACCAGACCGTTGATTGCCCATGCCAGATTTACCGTTTTGGGCAAAAAAGTGCTGCTGATAGCGGAAATCAATCAGTGTGTTCAATCCGTCCACGGCTTCGACAATGACAGAACCGCCGCGTCCGCCGTCACCCCCATCGGGGCCACCATATTCGATAAATTTCTCGCGCCGAAAACTGACAGCGCCATTCCCGCCCGCACCAGAGCGAATGTAAACTTTTGCCAGATCAAGAAATTTCATGGGTTACGTCCTTTGTGTTGGCCGGATCGATACCGTTTTCCGCAGCACTCAACAAGGCCTTTGCGCGGGATTTACACCGAATTGGGGCTTTTCATTCCGTATGTTCCACCTAGAATATGGTAAAACGCGAAATTCGGAGACCCACATGCGGCATATTCTTGCGATTGACCAAGGCACAACATCCACACGGGCCATCATGTTTGATGATACGTTGACCCCGCTCAGCACTGCACAGCAGGAATTTGAACAGCATTTTCCGCAAAGCGGTTGGGTGGAACATGCGCCGCAAGATTTATGGCAGACCACCTTACACACCTGCCGCGAGGTTCTGTCACAGCACGCGACCGACGACATTGCGGCAATCGGCATTACCAATCAACGCGAAACCACATTGGTTTGGGATCGTCACACAGGTGCGCCGGTTTATAACGCGATTGTTTGGCAGGACAGACGGACCTCTGACATGTGCCAAACTTTGCGCGAGGCTGGCCACGAAGAGATGATCACAGCCACCACCGGTTTGCTCCTTGATCCTTATTTCTCGGCCACAAAACTAGCGTGGATCCTAGAGACCGTCGATGGCGCCCGCGCCCGTGCGGAGGCGGGTGAATTGATTTTTGG
>JALRHZ010000189.1 GCA_023259435.1 Paracoccaceae bacterium
CAGGGCGTAGATGGTGCCCACGCATAAGAAAAATATTAACACAATTCTATGACCCAATGTCTTCAAGCTTATATGGTGTGGTTTGGTAGATCTCGTTAATCCAATTCCCATATAGCAAATGGGCGTGACTGCGCCAACGATTTTGGGGCGTGGATGTTGGATCATCATCTGGATAATAGTTGATAGGAACGTTTATTTGCGTCCCCTCGGCCACGTCCCGATCATATTCCTGTTTCAGCGTGTCGCTGTCATATTCAAAGTGGTTGAAAATGTACAGGGCGCGATGTGCATCATCTTGGACAAGGCATGGGCCCACATCTGTGCTGGTCAAAAGTGTGACCAAGTTGTCTTTCTGATCCAGATCGGTTTGGCGAATTTCTGTCCAACGGCTGACCGGAATGACGCAATCGTCAGAAAATCCGCGTAAGAAATGGGAGGAAGGGGATTGGTTAGTGTGCCTAAAACAGCCAAATGCCTTGTAGTCTAACATATGTTTTGGCACACCATTCAGGTGGTAAATCATCGCCATACCACCCCAGCACACAGCAAACGTCGAATGAACATGCGTTTGGGTCCAGTCAAACACCTGTTTTAATTCATCCCAATATGTGACGTTTTCAAAGTCCAAATGCTCGACCGGTGCGCCGGTAATGATCAAACCATCAAATTTCTCGCCACTGGCTAGAACATCGCTAAAAGGCCTGTAAAAGCTTGTCATATGTTCTTCGGCGGTATTTTTGCTTTGGTGATCGCTCATGCGAATGAGGGTCAGTTCGATTTGCAACGGTGTTGCCCCAATCAGTCGCGCGAATTGGTTTTCGGTCTGAATTTTCTTGGGCATCAAGTTCAGCAAAGCAATGCGCAGGGGGCGGATATCTTGGCGTGCGGCTTGATCCTCAGACATGACCATAACGCCTTCGCGCTTAAGCACGTCGTAGGCAGGCAGGTCAGCAGGGATTTTAATCGGCATGAAAGATATCCTTTTTTCTTTTTTATCAGTTAAGTACGGCGTGTTGTTGTTTCAAGCGCTTGGGCAATCAGGGTCTCAAAATTTTGGGGCGATCTCACCTCAGAAATCTGTTCTGCGGTGACGGTGACCCCCCAGTTTGACATTCCTTGATAGAGCGGTTGTCTGTGTGCCATGGCCTGGGCATATGTCCATCTGACAAAGTTATCCGGATCCACCGCATCTTCGGACACATGTTTGAGGGACAGATATTCATCCCATTTCGCAGTTAAAAAATCAGGTCGGTAATACATCGGTTTTGGGGCCCGATCAAAGCGGCGGATTAATTCATCTGTATGTGCGTCTGAGCCCTTGATCCAAACCATCAAACACCTCTGCGCCATATGGGATAACACGGGGTCATTCGGATCGCTTGGATCCACAACCTCACAAATGGATCCGCCGCTATCGCACACGAAATTTTGGTAGCCGTAAATCTGTTCGGCGCGTTCGATAAAGTGCCCAGTGTCCAACAAAGCCGATATTTCTGCGTGTCGATGTTGATCTTGCCGCTTGCGGTATTCTTCGATGCTAAGGCCTTCTTTGGCTTTGTCGCCGGGTTTGCCAAGATAAGTCGAGAGCGGTGCCAAATTATCAAAGGTAATATTCGAGGCGATATAGATTGAATCGCTCAGCAACAGTTTACGCAAATAGGGGACTTGCATCGCCTCTTTTTTAAAGCTGTCTGCAATAAGCTCGCCCATATATCGTGTGCCAATACGGTAATCGATGGAATAATGAAACCAGTCCCCAGATGCCCGCAACATGTTAGACACATAGGTTTTTCCCAAACCAGACATGCCAAACAGAACGACGCGCTTTTGCGCGGCATTTTTCCAATCCTGTGCCGATTTGTAATACATAATTATGGCCTTGCTCGAAAGTTAAGTGACCCGTTCGTAAAAGGATGTCCGGTGATGGTCAAATATTAACGGCGCGTTTCTGTCCAGATATTGATATAATTTCCGAAAAAGATAATCAAAGCGCCCAGAAACACATAGATGTCCAATGTTTCGTTATAAAACGCGTATCCGACCACAGCGATGGCGGGCAAGCGCACGAAATCCATAGGTACGACAACGGTCGCAGGGGCCACGGATAGGGCAGAGGTCAAACAATAATGCGCCAACAGCCCAGCACAGCCGATGGTCACCACTGGAAGGATGGTCTGCATGGACGGTAAGGTGATATCCAAATCATACCCCGCACAGATAAGACCAAAGACGGCCTGCATGGCCGTCAAGTAAAACAAGATGCGTAACGTCGGCTCTGTTTTGGTAAGCTTTTTCGTGAATAGAATTGACCCCGCAAACCCAATCGCAGAAAGCGCCGCGGTGATGGCGCCCACTGAAATCTCTTGCGACAAGGGTCGCGTGACGATGAGAACGCCGATAAACCCGCATATCCCTGCAAATAGGCGCACGCGTGTCAATTTTTCACCCAAAACAAGTGGAGCTAAGATCAACACCCAAATTGGCGAGGTGAATTCAAGCGCAAAGACCTGCGCCAAAGGCGCGACGGTAACTGCAAAAAACCAAAGGTTTTGACCCGCAAAATGAGAGAGGTTCCGTACCGCATGAACGCCGATACGTTGCGTTTTCATATCAGACCATGCGTTTTTCCACGCTACAAATCCCGCAATAACAGCCAGACCCACGAGCGAGCGATACAGCATAATCTCAAACGTATCTAAGTCCCCACTAACCATGCGTCCCATGATCGCCATGGTCGAAAACGACAATATCGCACCAGACATAAAAATGGTGGCTCTTAGGATCGGGGAGCTCATGGTCAGGTTTTCCTTAGTTTTAGATCGAGAGAGAACGAGATAACTATGTAATAGGTCAAGTAATTTTCTATTGAGCTTCATTTATTTATTTTTTTGCGGGGGCAAAAATGTATAGGGTAGGGATGATTTTTGCGGTCATCGTCGTTTCAGGATGTTCGGTGGCATCCACACCGGTTCAAAATGATCAGTACGCGCTATTTGGTTTTACCACCTCGTCGAGCGGGACAGGCAAATCATCGCAAGTGTCTGAAACTGGTATGCTCA
>JALRHZ010000190.1:0-2793 GCA_023259435.1 Paracoccaceae bacterium
GCAATGCGCGCCTCTGTTACATCAATCTTTGCCTGAGGTAGTGCCATTATGCCAGCTCCGCCAAAATGTCGCCGTATCCGTTCTTTTCAACTTCAAGGGCAAGCTCGGGACCACCTGTTTTCACAATACGACCATTGGCCATGATATGCACAACATCCGGCTTAATATGATCCAAGAGACGTTGGTAGTGCGTGATCACAAGGAAAGACCGACCTTCCGAACGCAGCGCATTCACACCTTCAGACACGAGTTTCATCGCGTCCACGTCAAGACCAGAGTCAGTTTCGTCCAAGATGCACATCTTTGGCTCTAGCATTGCCATTTGAAGGATCTCATTGCGTTTTTTCTCGCCGCCTGAAAATCCAACGTTTACAGGACGTTTCAACATATCCGCGTCGATTTTCAATGTCTTTGCACGCTCGCGCACAACTTTTAAGAAATCAGCAGCGCTGAGTTCCTCTTCGCCACGCGCTTTACGCTGGGCATTCACAGCCGTACGCAGGAAGGTCATGTTCCCAACACCGGGAATTTCAACAGGGTATTGAAACGCAAGGAACAAACCGGCTGCGGCACGCTCTTCTGGTTCGAGATCAAGAATGTCCTCACCCTCAAGCTCGGCCGACCCATCGGTCACCTCATACCCATCTTTGCCCGATAGAACATAAGACAACGTAGATTTCCCAGACCCATTTGGCCCCATAATGGCATGCACTTTTCCCGCCTCGACCGTCAGATCGACACCTTTAAGAATTTGCTTATCTTCTTCTTCAAGCTGAACGTGTAGATTTTTGATTTCTAACATTTCTTTTCCTCGGTTCTTTGGGACTTATCCCGGAATTAAGATTTTCTGCGTCGGCCAAGAATGGCGCGTGACGCGTTTAGATGTTGACGAAATTTCGGTCCCCTGCGCGTATTTAGGACTGCTTCGCAATACTGTACGATCAAGTCATGCCGTGCTTTTGCGACCAGACGCTTTAGCATCTCCTGTTGGAAACGAACGGAATGCCTGCGTGCGCGTTTCAATTGGTGAAACTGTGTCGCGCTAAGCGTCCCTTCAAAACATCCTAAAAAAATCTGTTTCAATACGCCCATTTGCTGCAAAAGTGACGCCATACGATGCCCTAAATAACGCCCTTTCAGTTTTACGATATTCGACCCACGGAATAGGGCCGCATGCATCGCATCAAGATGTTCAGACGGATCAAACAACAAATACATTTTCTCGGCCGAGGCCACCATATCCGGCGCATAGCCGTATCGCGATTTGAAATCACGCGGCCACGCCAGTTTGTACCGTGATTCCCAAATCGCAACATCCCGATCAAGCGTTGCCTGTGGGCTTATCGCCAAAACCGTTGCACCTGGGCAGGCCGCCGAAAACGCACAGGCGGCATATCCCCCCATGGAAGCGCCGTAAAATACGACCCGGTCAAATTTCTGGAAAAAACCCGTGTCGCGTAATTCGTCGAAAAAGTCGAAAAGAGCTTCGTCGCGGTACCACGTCCAACCCAATGCCATCATGCCGAGCATGGAATACCCATTGCCATCGACAAACTGAAATCCCCACGGCATCCGCCCGAACTCGCCATCATTTACATGGTCAAGGTTTTCAAACGTCACAATCAGGGTTTTCCCCTGCTCCACATATAGCGCTGAATGCTCGCGTCCTATCAGGCGAAAGAACCCACGCTCTTTGCCCATAGCCTCAAGTTCGGCCAAGGTGTTATGACGTTCAGACCCAGACATTTGTTAGATCACAACCGCAGTACCGCTGACCGAGACCATCAGCATGCTGTCTCCGACGACTTCGTAATCAAGGTCGACGCCTACGATTGCGTTGCCGCCCACGCGGAGTGCCTCTTCTTCGATTTCGCGCATGGCGGTTGCACGTGCATCGGCCAGTTTACCTTCATAGGCACCAGAGCGACCGCCGATGACATCGGTGATACTGGCAAAAAAGTCACGCACGAAATTGGCGCCCATTATTGCCTCGCCGACAACGATACCTTTGTAGTCCTTTATCAGATGTCCTTCGATCGATTGTGTTGTCGTTATGATCATCCCTCTTCTCCATCCCAATACTCATAAGACTCTGATTTGCGTCCGATATGCCGAAAATGCGCTGACCAAAAATCTAGCCCCGGCGCTATTCCTGTTACGGAAAATTTTCCGCTGTCTGGATATTCAACGATATCCGGATCAGGCATAGTAGAAATCCCTATATAAGCTAAAGTGCTATCGCCGGAATTGATCAATTGATGCGCTGTATCCGGTCCGCCTTTTGGGGCGGCACATACATCGCCTGCTTTGACAGGGATTTCTTGATCGCCAAAACGGTAAATACCTGACCCTTCTAAGATAATAAACATCTCATCGGCGGCCAAATGATTGTGAAACGGAAAGGCACGCTTTCCTTGTTCAACCCGCACATACATGGCCCCCAAACCTTTGGATCCAATCACTTCTCCTATCTCGCCAATTGACGCGCCAAATCTTTCCGACCCGTCTTTGGGTCCGAAGGAGTTTAGCTTAAGAGCAGAGATATTCACCACAGGATGAGACATTATCCCACGGACCCCTCAAGCGAAATCGCAACCAACTGTTGCGCTTCCATTGCGAATTCCATTGGCAAGGCCTGTAGCACGTCTTTACAGAAGCCGTTGACGACCAAGGCAACCGGCAGAGAGACCGACGAGCCGGGCTCGGACTCGATCTTCTCGACCTTGACAACGTCCCCGACGGCGACCTTGTACTGCTTGCCGCCAGTCTTGACGACTGCGTACGTGGCGTTAT
>JALRHZ010000190.1:2803-3044 GCA_023259435.1 Paracoccaceae bacterium
TGGCGGCAATAGAAGAGCTGATCATCGTCCACTTTTGATGTCGTTGCTTCGTGTTCCACACGGGACGAGTTATTCTTTACCTCGATATAGGGCACCGTATGCGCGCCACATTTATCGCCGATCAGCAAGCTATCACATTGCGTATAGTTCCGGCTGTTTTTGGCTTTTGGGTGCATCGAGACAAGACCACGGTAGGTATTTTGCGCTTTGCCTGCGCTGATCCCCTTGGACACGATGCGCG
>JALRHZ010000018.1 GCA_023259435.1 Paracoccaceae bacterium
ATAGCTTCTCATCCAGCTTCATTGCGACCCAGCAGTAACAGTGGGAACATTGATCAGGTTTGTCAGCCATCGGGCTGGCAAATCTGATGCAGTTCTGGCGGGTTGGGGCCAATTCCGGCGTATAAACGGCCATTAACGGGGCAAACCTGTATTCGCACTTGAAAATTTCTGTATTTGGGCGCAAATAGGCGCATCGCGCGCGTTATGCGCGTTCATTTTATTAAGGAGAGACCATGGCCAAGGAAGATACGCTCGAATTTCCAGGTGTCGTCAAGGAACTCCTGCCCAATGCGACATTCCGGGTCGAGCTTGAAAACGGCCATGAGATTATCGCCCACACGGCAGGAAAAATGCGCAAGAACCGTATTCGTGTTCTCGCAGGCGATAAAGTCCAAGTGGAAATGACGCCTTACGACCTGACAAAAGGTCGGATCAACTATCGGTTCAAGTAAGACCGTGAAGCTTATTCTAGGCTCAGGAAGTCCGCGCCGCAGGGAACTGTTGGCGCAAATCGGCGTTGTGGCACATGATGTGCGCGCGCCGAATGTGGATGAGACGCCCCTCAAGGGCGAATTGCCGCGCGACTATTGCCGCCGCATTACCCGCGCAAAGGTAGATGCAAGCCAAATTGCCCAAGATGAAATCGTCCTATGTGGCGATACAACCGTTGCGTTGGGCCGCAGAATTTTGGGAAAACCTGAGGATCGGGACGAAGCGAAAAGTTTTCTTCGCATTTTGTCAGGTCGAAGACACCGTGTGATCACGGCAATTGCCCTTAAAAACCATGATCGTATTTGGGAACGTGATGTGGTCAGCATGGTCAAGATGAAGGTTTTGTCCGCTGCTGAAATTGATGCCTATCTTGACACGAACGATTGGCAGGGCAAGGCCGGTGGATATGGGATCCAAGGACCCGCATCTGTATTTATTCCATGGATCAGCGGATCCTATTCCGCAATTATGGGCCTTCCTGTGGCCGAAACGGCCGCACTGTTGCAGGCGGCACATTATCCCATCTTTAAGGAGCTGCCATGAAGGGCCGTCTTATTCTCTTGGACCACCTAAACGGAAAAGAGGCAGCCGCCCTCATGGTGGACGGAAAATTGCACGATATCTTTGTGGAAACCGATGCAGCCGCGCCTGGTACGATATATCGCGCGATTGCCGAGCGGCCCGTCAAAGGGCAGGGGGGTATGTTCCTACGCACGCCGGATGGATCAGCTTTTCTGCGGCAGGTCAAAGGACTTGCCCAAGGGGCGCCCATTTTGGTTCAGGTGTCTGGATATGCGGAACGCGGCAAAGCGATCCCTGTCTCGTCAAAGGTCCTCTTTAAAAGTCGCTATGTGATCGTGACACCGGACGCGCCGGGTATCAACATTTCGCGCCAAATCCGCGATGAAGATCGGCGCGAAGTTCTATTGGGACTTATCAAAGAGAACTTTGAGGCCTTTGAAGGGGGGATGATCCTACGTTCATCCTGTGTGCACGGAACGAACGAAGACATTCTAGAAGACGCCGAAAATATGCTGTCCTTGGCGCAGGCGGTTATGGCAGATGCGGATGGATCAGACGAATTGTTGGTCGAGGCGGATGGGCCCCATGCCCTTGCGTGGCGAGAATGGACTGAGCCTGCACAAATCGAAACGCACGACGGATGTTTCGAAGATCACGGTGTGCTGGATGCTATTGACGCGTTGCACAGCGCAGAAGTTGCTCTCACGGAGGGGAGCTATTTCATTGAACCGACGCGGGCTTGCGTCACTGTTGACGTGAACACCGGTGCAGACACATCCCCCGCAGCGGCCCTAAAAGCCAATATCGCCATGGCCCGCGATTTGCCGAGACAATTGCGTTTGCGTGGTTTGGGGGGGCAAATTGTTATTGATCCCGCACCCATGCCCAAGAAGGATCGTCGCCAGTTGGAAACAGTCCTAAAGGCGGCCCTGAAACAAGATACGGTAGAGACCAATTTTGTGGGTTGGACTACAATGGGTCTGATCGAACTCCAGCGCGCCCGCGCCAGATCGCAATGGATGGTTTAGACTTACCATTCGGCGTTGGGCCGCATGAAGGCCGGAAGTTGGAGTTTTTGAACTCTGGTTGCGTTCATTGAGTGAGCCCGAAAAGGGGGCTGTCTGCCCCCTCTGCGCGTTGCGCATTCACCCCCGAGAGTTTCAAGGCAAAAAGAAAGTCTAAGAGACGTCTTTCCAGTTAATTTCGCGTTGGTTTTCGCCAATCTTGTTCCGACGCACGTAGAGTTTGTTCAGGGCGTTGATATAGGCTTTTGCGCTTGCGACCACTGTGTCTGTATCCGAGGATTGGCCGGTGGCAATGTTACCATCTTGTTCTAGGCGTACGGTAACAGTCGCTTGGGCGTCTGTGCCCTCGGTTACGGCGTGGACTTGGTACAATTGTAGGTGCGCTCCATGGCCATAAAGCTCTTTGACGGCGTTAAAAGTTGCGTCCACTGGCCCATCGCCTGTTGCGGTTGTTGATGTGATGTCGCCGCCGATCGTGAGGGTCATAGTTGCCTGTTGTGGACCTTTTGTGCCGCAGACGACCTGAAGGTCGTCTAGGATTATGTGATCGTTGGCTGCGTCTTCGCCGGCTTGCATCAATGCGATGAGATCTTCGTCGTAGACTTCTTTTTTGCGATCTGCCAATTCTTTGAAGCGAACAAAGACATCTTTGAGTTGGTTGTCGCCCAAGCTATATCCCAAGTTTTCCAATTTGGAACGCAGGGCTGCGCGGCCAGAATGTTTGCCCATAACAAGGTTCGTATCGGTTAGGCCAACATCTGCGGGGCGCATGATTTCAAAGGTTTCGGCGTTTTTGAGCATGCCATCTTGGTGGATGCCACTTTCGTGGGCAAAGGCGTTTTTGCCGACGATAGCTTTGTTAAATTGCACAGGGAAGCCCGAGACTGTGGCCACGCGACGCGAAATGTTCATGATCTTTGTGGTATCGATGCCTGTGAAGTAAGGCATGATATCGCCACGCACCTTTAGGGCCATGACGACCTCTTCGAGAGCGGTATTGCCGGCACGTTCGCCAAGGCCATTGATAGTGCATTCGATTTGGCGGGCACCGCCCGCAACCGCCGCCAGCGCGTTGGCCGTGGCCATGCCTAGGTCATTGTGGCAATGGGTGGCAAAGGTGATCTTTTCCGCACCGGGCACGCGGTCAAGCAACATGCGAATAAGGTCTGCGGATTCTGTTGGGGCCGTGTATCCCACGGTGTCAGGGATGTTGATCGTGGTTGCCCCTGCTTTGATCGCGATTTCGACAACGCGGCACAAGTAGTCGGTTTCCGTACGAGTAGCATCCATCGGAGACCATTGCACATTGTCGCATAGGTTACGCGCATGTGTCACGGTCTCGTGAATGCGTTCTGCCATTTGGTCCATATCCAGGTTCGGGATCGCACGATGGAGAGGGGATGTTCCAATAAAGGTGTGAATCCGCGGTTTTTCAGCGTGCTGAACCGCCTCATAGCATCGGTCGATGTCCCCGAAATTTGCCCGCGCCAAGCCGCAGATGACAGAATTCTTTGAGCGCCGCGCGATTTCGGAAACGGCTTTGAAATCACCTTCCGAGGCGATGGGAAATCCCGCTTCGATGATATCGACGCCCATGTCGTCCAAAAGCTCGGCTATCTCAAGCTTTTCATTATGTGTCATTGTGGCGCCGGGGGATTGTTCGCCATCGCGAAGTGTTGTGTCAAAAATGACAACGCGGTCTTTTGTATTTTGTGTCATGTTGATGTCTCTTATTCATCTACTAAGGAAAGTGTCTGTGGAGTAGTATGGTGCGCTGCGCAGACCCCTCTGAGCGGACGCACCAAAATGGCACGCTCAGAGGCTTCCTAGTAGGAGGAGGTGTCCCAAGGTGGAGGGCGACGGCGTCATCGCATTATGGAATGTCATCTTCGTCATGGATCACGACTATAGCCAGACCAAACAGAATGAAAAGTGCAAATTTGCCAAATTTAGGTGTTTCGAGCAAGAATTTTGCGTCGTTTTTTGAAGGCTTGGCCATAGGGTTGAACAAGATGCGCGCGGCCGTGTTGCGTTAAATAGTGCTCAATGATTGTACGGGTCAGGTACAAACTCCGCCGATCACGCAGCCGTTTGTGATAGTCGGCTGGGTCTAGTGTCCCCGAAATCGCGCTATGCATGATTGGTTTGAGCTGGTTCATTCGGCGCAAAATCAGTGCAGACCTATGGCCAATTCCCATAGTCCGCAGATGCGTGACATTCGATCCCGTAAACCGTTCTGCATGCGCTTTGTCACCTGTATCAAAGTGGTCATATATGACATAGACGTTTTCAGCCTCGTCTGTTGATCCTACGGCGTCAGAATAGGGTAACGACCAATCTTGAGCGCGCCCTTTTCCAAACCGGTTTTCCCACGGCGTAATTTGACCATCTAAGGATGACTGCGGAGAAAAGGCGATGACATGTGTGGCTTTCACCAAATTTGCAAAGGTCATTGCCCCGAACCCGCCCATAGACGTGCCGCAAGTCGCAATACGATCAAACTTGTCAAAAAAACCATCTGCGGCCAGTTTCTCGAGATAGGTAATCAACTGGGCTTCTCGAAACCAAGTTGGGCCATCTGCCATGATGCCAAGGTGCGACCAGCCATTGTCTTGGACGAACTTCACGGCCCACGGATCTCTGTTGAAATGTGTGCCACCTGCTTCGGCAAGATTATCGAAAGAAATGACAAGTTGCGGGCTTTGGCGGTCAATATACACCACCGAATGTGTTTCGGTGCGGTGATAGAAACCTTGGTTCGCGCCGCCTGGATAAATGGCGCGATACCAAAGAGGAACGTCATTTCGCGTATCTTCTGTCATGTTAACGTTTGTGAATAACCGCGATTTGATGACGTTTTTTAACATCAAACCCTGCTTGGAACACAAAACAGCCAGAGATATGTGATCTGAGTGCATTAAATTCACTCATGACATCGCTGTCGGTATGCTCAAATACGCCGGTTTTTGAGTATCCGTAAAGCAGGTCACTTGTTTTTGTGATCCCGTCTCGTTCCAGTTGCTTTGGCTGCCATCTTAGGCCTTCGATAATATACAATCCCCCAGACTTGAGTTTCGGGAACAGGGTGAGAAAGCTATTCTGCTGATGATGAGAGGCTTGTGTCGCCGCATCAATGACAATGTCCATTTCTGGCAAGTCTTCACAAACTGTATCTAGGTCAGTACGTGAGTCGAAATTGACTTTGTGATAGGAAAAGCGAGAATGCTCGAATTTTGGCGTTTGCGCTGTGTCTAATGCGTGTAGGCGCGCTTTGGGGAAGTATTCAAGCCACATCCGTGCAGAAGACATTTCGTTTGCTGACTGACCTTTTGATGCGGCTTCCTCGGCTCCGATCCCAAGTTCAGTTATATGCAACATGCGTTTGCGCAGAGGATGGAACAGCATTTGATAGAGCTCGGAAAACCGATGCTTTTTTGGCCCTCTGTTCAGGTCGTATCTGTCAGCCAGATCTGTAATATTCACGTCACCGATGCCATACCGCGCAGATGCGGGAAGGGCAGAAATATTATGACGAGCAATTTTGGGCTTGCTATCTGCTTGGGTGTCCGCTTGTTGGGATTTTGCTGCAGCCTTTTGAGCTTTTTCGGCGGCGGCCTGTTCCATGGCTTTCTTTTGTTCCGGCTTGATCGGAATTGGCGCACGCGCGGGATCAATACCGTGTTTGACGAGCAGTTTCCCGAGCAAGCTTTTGGGGTGGGGCGCGCCGCCTTCCTTTTCTACAATGCGGGCGCGCATACGCCGGCCGTACAGGTGTACTGAATAGGTGTTTTCAGTGATATAGCCAGTCGTATCAAAATTCCGCCGCAGCATGAGGCGACGGTCTTTGAACGTAAAGGGATACAACCCATCTTGTGGAAGCGCGTGGCGGGCTTCACCAGTTTTGTGTAGAAAATGCGTAAGAGCATGCGGACCCCAAACGCCCCATGGCTGCTGGCTTGCATGTACAGGTGTGCCAGCGTCACGTGCTTCCGTTAGCTTTTGGGTATAGTCGTCTCCATACCATGTGGGGATTGAATATTCGTCCTCGGTGAATTCAATTAATTCATGCAGGGTGTCACAATCTTTGGGCAGGCCAAGAACGCCACTATTGATGAGTTTTTCACTTTCCCACCCATAAAAATGCCCCGTTTTTGTCCAAAACGGTTTCATGCAATAAGCGTCCGTATCTGCCCAAATCATTCGGTCTTGGGTCGCCAATAGGCGAAAGCGAAATTGGTCTGCATGAAGAGCGGGGCTTCCCGCTGTTTTATATTTCAAAAACGTTTTCGACGGCAAAATGCTATTTGCGTCTCTCAGTTCGGTTCCATCCGGTACGTTCGATAATGCACCGTAGTGGTACAAGGCGACATGGTGACCTGCATCCATGAAAGATTGAATGCACAATTGTTCAAGGAAGCTAAGCGATCCTTCGATCCAAAGCATTCCAATTTCATACTCTTTATTCGCCACGTTTTTTGCCCTTATACGTCGATATTTGTTTCTTTAATTGCTACAGTACTTGTCAATTTTGGCTATATGTTGGCATCATTTCGCTAAAATAGGGCAAAATCAACTATGCACTGTATCGCCTTTCTCAACAGTAAAGAAATAGTCTGGCGCAAGTTTTCCAAAGACTACGTCCTCTGGGACACAGTCAGGTCCTGATAAAAAGACGTTTGCGCCAAAGTGTTTGTGCAGTGTTGACAGACGTTCCATTCGTTCGCTGGTCAGTTGTTCATAGAAAGCGGCGTAATTCGAACCTGCTTTCAATTCGTCAATTTTGGCCCGATGCGCATTGATACAAAATTCATGCGCTTGTTTGATATCTGGGTCTTGCAAAAGGCGATCAATTTCTGCGTGAAGTGCAGGCAGCATACGCTGAATGCTGGTTTCCTTTTCGGTGTTGTTGTTCATGCGGAACCAATAGGCAAGGCCTTGGTCCCGATCTACGTGGTTCACGCGCCCGCGGTCTCGTTTAACCAAAAAGCTCTCCGCCGATCTGACGGCGTAATGGTTGAGCTGCACCAAATCATATCCATATGTCTCGGTGGTGGAGCGCCATGCGTTGCGAAACATGTCTCTTGGCAGATCCTTACCGGATCCATTCACCCACTGCACATGGTCCCAAAGTTGTGGAATAAGGCCTTTTGGCCTGTGGACGCCTAACTTTTTGAACAGGCCAAGGTTTTTAAACAACGTTTTAAAACCCCACGCTTGGTGAGGTTTGCGGATGAGCTCGGGCGCACATGTGTCAAACTGTCCGATGATCGGGGCAGGATTGAATTCATGCACATTCGCGTTCCCAAATAACCGCCACGTGCAAGAGATCATATTCGCGTCTCCAACGGCCTCATACAAAGTGCGCAACGTGCCATCGCCGACCTTGATGTTCAGAAATTCGTCCACATCCATGCAGATGGCCCATTCCGCATTCTGGATCAAAGGTTCGTTTTCAGCGGCCTGTAATGCCGCGTGCTGAGGTTTTAGGTCTGTTCCTTTAAAAGGATTGTCACGATGTTGAACGATACCTTTGTCTTGTAGGACGTCTAGCAAAGTGTCCGTGCCATCTGTGCAATCGTTCGTGTACACCAAAAACCCATCTACGCCGATAACACGATGATATGCGATCCATTCCAAAATGAACGGGCCTTCATTTTTCATCGTGGTGACGATGCTTGTTTTCCCCTTTGATCCGTCTGGAGTTTTCGGGCGATCAACCTGAGGCATTCGAACAGGACGGTGATCAAAATACTTTTTTGAAAAATCTATCAAGACAGGATGCTCGACCAAAGACGTTTTGGGAACAAGCTTACTGACTTTTTCGACACGGTGTCGTATGGCCATATATCGTCCGAATTGACCATAGTTTGCCAAGCTTGCTTCTACGCCAGGGATGCGAATGAATTTCCAAACGCTGTCTTTGTTTGCAATTTGAGGAGCAATGCACCATCTGCGCCGCGATATGCCCTTATCAAACTGGATACAGATGTGATCACCAAAGGCCGCATGTTCTTTTTTGCGGACACGCCATGGGTAACAATGACGACCAAGAAGCGAGATTAAACCGGTTGGTGCCTCTGCGGCACGGTCAAATATGCTGCCTTTGCCATCCGCAAAAATTAGATCATAGACATCAATGTTCGCCACAGCACGCGCAGTCTGCAAAAGCCACCATCGCGCAATTTCGTAAAAATTCACCTCTTGAAAGGGGGACACCCAAGGCGCGGGGCCAGGCACACTCATCCGATCCTTGCCAGGTGCCCCTGGAACGCAATAGGGATGCCATTCTGCGGGAAGGTCTGGATCTCCCATGGGAACCTGTGTCACAATATTTGCAATCGTCAGCGCAAGCCCGCGATTGTCCAACTCTCTGCGCAGTTTCAGAGAAAACGTATCAATCGCTCTTGGTTTGCCTCTGCTTAAAATGACCGCGCCATCAAGCTTTTGAGTTGTATGATGATACTCCAACCAATCTGCAACAATTTCTGCAGTCTCGCCGTTACGCACCGACAAAGCCACATTTTTATTCCGCATTAGAGCAAAATTGGGTTCAGTAATTTTTATCGCGGTTGGAATGCGATCTACAATTAAATAGAGGTCGTCATTTGTATCGCAGGTACAAATGATTTTTAAGGCACTGTCTACGGTTTGCGATGATACGGTGATCCATGGCGATGCTATTTTTACGCGATCCTCTTGCACGCCCTTTGCGAAATAAATTGTAACTTGGCGCGGCTCATGAGATGTCTGTACTGCTGCAAGAACAGTGACATCACCGATGACTGTGCTTTCAAGAGAAAGAGATTGTACGTTGCTGCTCATGTTTTGGTTTAAAATCGATGCATGTTGTGTTGCCTGTGGTGTGTAGCTATGAAAAGAATACGGCGGCAATTTGGCAATGTGTAAATTTTCATACCAATCCGCAGTTTTTTGCCACCGCCTAGGAGGGTGTTTGATGGATCAAGACAATAGGATCGTCGCGCTTGAGGAGCAACTCGCTCATCTGTTAAAAGCCTATGATGATATGTCGGGCATCGTCGCATCACATGAGAAAAAGATAGAAAAGCTTGAGCGCACTGTCAGACTGTTGGCAGAACGCGAAGCCGAACGCCAAGCGGAAGGCGCAGAAGTGATCGCAGATCGGCCGCCACCACATTGGTAAAGTGTTGTTGTCAGATATAAATTGGTGGTCTAAGTTTCCGCAAGCAGGGGAGCACTTATGATGATGAAAAGAACAGGCGTAGTTGCCGTTTTCTTATCTATGGCGTTGTGGTCAACGGCTGTGGTCGCACAGGATGTGCAAACCAAGCAATATGATGATGGCGGCATTTACGAAGGAAGTTTTCGGAATGGCCTTCAGCACGGACAAGGCACATATACTCTGCCCAATGGCTTTGAATACAGCGGCGAATGGGTTGACGGCGAAATGCGCGGACAAGGAACGGCGCGTTATCCAAATGGGTCAATTTATGTTGGTGCCTTTGCCAAGGGAAAACCCGAAGGGTTTGGCAAGATTACCTTTGCCGATGGCGGAACCTATGAGGGGACGTGGCTAGATGGTCAGATCACTGGTCAAGGTATTGCAGAATACGCAAATGGGTCGCGGTATGAGGGGGGCTTTCGCAATGCCATGCATCATGGCCGCGGCGAGCTGCGCAATCAGGACGGATATGTTTACAACGGCGACTGGGTTAACGGTGTTAAAGAAGGCATAGCCAAAATAACTTATCCCGATGGCTCGGTTTATGAAGGAAGCATCGTACGCGGCGCACGCGAAGGTCAGGGCCGCGTTGAAATGTCTGAGGGGCTGATCATTGAAGGGCTCTGGCAAAACGGCGAAGTCAACGGGCCGGGCAAGCTGATCCAACCCAATGGCGACATCTATGAGGGTGAACTGGTCAATGGGCGACGCCAAGGTCGGGGAACTGTGACCTATGGCAATGGTGATGTGTATTCTGGGAATTTTGAAAACGACCAACGCCAAGGGCAGGGTGTTTTCACTGGCACTGACGGCTATCGTTATTCTGGTAATTGGGACAAAGGGCAAATATCTGGCCAAGGTAACGTCACTTATCCGGATGGCTCGCAATACGAAGGAAGTTTTCGCGTTGGTCTTGCGAATGGGGTTGGGACGATCACATATCCGGACGGTGCAACCTATCAAGGCGAGTGGTTGGACGGCGTCATTAATGGCAAGGGCAAAGCAACATATCCCAATGGCATCACATATGAAGGTGAGTTTAAAAACGCACGCAATCACGGTTTTGGTGTCATGACGTATTCAGACGGGTATACCTATGAAGGCAACTGGAAAGACGGTATGCGGCACGGTCAGGGTAAGGCCACCTTTGCCGATGGTATGGTCTATGAGGGTGACTATTTGAATGGCCGGCGCCATGGACAGGGGAAAATTTCTTTGCCAGATGGCTTTTCCTATGAAGGGGAATGGGCAAATGGTGAGATCACCGGTCAGGGCATAGCAACCTACGCCAACGGTGATATATATGAGGGGTCTTTTGTAAATGGAAAACGTCAAGGCCGTGGTTCAATCAAGTTTGCCTCGGGTCAACAGCAAACAGGTAACTGGCGCAATGGCGCTCTGATACGTACCGACCAAGATGGTGTGGTCACAGAAGATAATCAGACAGATTAGAATGTGACCTTTTTCATATGAACAACACCCTTTCTGTTTGGATCTTGCTTGCTGTCGTAAGCTTGATTGGATCAAACGCGCTTTTGCTAAGTCCTGTTGCGGGTGAAATAGCAACAAACATTGGGGCCACGTCTGCTGCTCAGGTTGTGTTTGCCTCTTCGTTATTCGGGGCATCGACTGCGGCTGGTGCCCTATTTCTTGCGCCGCATGCGGATGATTGGGGGCTGTGGCGCACGTTACGGTTTGTCATGCTGGGGTTTGCCTTGGCGTGTTTCTTAACTGGCAGCAGTACCAACATATTCACGCTCTATAGTGGGCAGATTTTTGCAGGATTTAGTTCCGGTTTGGGGCTTCCGATTGTGTACGGTCTTACGGCGCGTATCGCTCCTAAAGGCAGAGAAAGCGTATATCTTGGGCGCGTCTTGACCGGATGGACCATTAGTTTGGTGTTTGGAGTGTCTGGCGCCGCATTGGTCGCAGACCTGTTGCATTGGCGAGCAAACTACTTGTTTTTAGGTGCATTTGCCGTTGTGCTTGCGGTCTTGTCTCATCTTCAGGTTACGCCAGATTCAGAAAAAAAACCGCGACTGGGGGTGCAATATCGCGCGGCCTTACAGGCGAAAGGTGTCATGGGGCTATTGGCCTGCGTCTTTTGTTTCATGGGCGCGTTTTATGGAACCTATGGGTACATCGGAATTCACGCGACACAAGTTTTAGAGCAATCGACGACGCAGGCCGGTCTGATCGCTCTTGTTTATGGAATTGGGTTCGCTGGGACGTCCTTGTTTGATGGCGTGCTAGACAGGCTCGGGCCAATGCGTGTCGGGCGCGTCATTTTCTGCGTATTGCTTTTCGTCTATGCGGGCTTGGCTTTTGCCTCTCAGGCTTGGATGTCTTTGTTACTGATGTCGTTTATCTGGGGCGGCATCAATCACTTTGGCCTGAATATTTTGATTGGTCAGCTCAACGCAGCAGGCGCAGAGTATCGCAGCACGGTTTTGGGGTTGAATAGCGCGGTGACATATTTTGCCGTTTTCGTCACCACAGGTATTTTCGGCAAGGTTTTTGTGGATTTTGGATTTGCCTATGTTGCGCTGGGCGGCGTCATTTTGTTGCTTCCTGCTGTGACCTATTTGATCTTGGGCGCAAAAGCCATGCGCGCATAGGGCCGACGACTTGCCCCGCGCGGCGTTGCGCGATAAGTGAGGGTCAATATTGACCGCAATCAAAGGGCCACAATCATGGCAAAAGAGAAAAAGCAGCCCCGCCCAAAGGCGCAAACGCCAAAAGGGTTTCGTGATTACTTTGGATCAGAAGTCACCGAGCGTGCGCATATGCTTGCTCAGATTGCGGATGTTTATCATCGTTATGGCTTTGACGCTTTGGAAAGTTCTGCTGTTGAAACGGTTGAGGCCTTGGGGAAATTCCTGCCTGATGTGGATCGCCCTAATGAAGGCGTTTTTGCGTGGCAAGAAGAGGATAGCGATTGGGTTGCTTTACGGTACGACCTGACGGCGCCTTTGGCGCGTGTCTATGCACAATACCGCAATGATTTACCCACGCCCTATCGACGCTATGCGATGGGTCCTGTTTGGCGCAATGAAAAGCCAGGTCCAGGCCGCTATCGACAGTTTTACCAATGTGATGCGGATACAGTTGGTGCCCCAAGTGTGGCGGCAGATGCAGAAATCTGTGCGATGTTGTCAGATACGCTTGAAACCGTTGGGATCCCGCGCGGGGACTATGTCGTGCGGGTCAACAATCGCAAGGTATTGAACGGTGTTCTTGAGGCCATGGGTGTCGACGACGCGCCACAGCGCGATGCTGTTTTGCGCACCATCGACAAATTTGACAAAGTCGGCGAGGCGGGTGTGCGTGAGCTCCTTGGCAAAGGCCGGTTAGATGCCTCTGGGGCCTATATCGATGGCGTCGGGTTGTCCGAGGATCAAGCGGAACCTGTGATTGCCTTCCTGACATCACAAGGAGCGGATGCCTCTGCAACTTTGTCCAATCTGCGCGCGGCGATAGGGGCCTCTGCCGTTGGGGCCGAGGGCGTGAATGAGTTGGAAACCATTGCCACACTGTTGGATGCGGGCGGATATGGCCAAGATCAAATTTTGATTGATCCAAGCGTCGTTCGAGGCCTTGGGTATTATACTGGTCCTGTTTTCGAGGCTGAGTTGACCTTTGAAATATTTGACGAAAAAGGTCGTAAACGTCAGTTTGGTTCTGTCTCTGGTGGCGGGCGCTATGATGATCTAGTGAAACGGTTCACGGGACAGTCCGTTCCCGCAACTGGCGTATCTATTGGTGTGGACCGACTGCTAGCGGCGCTTCGGGAAAAAGGCCGGATCGGCACGCAGGCCCAAGGACCGGTTGTGGTGACCGTTATGGACCGTGATCGGATGGCGGATTATCAAACGATGGTCACAGAATTGCGCAACGCCGGTATTCGCGCCGAGGTCTATCTTGGCAATCCAAAGAACTTTGGCAATCAGTTGAAATATGCGGACAAGCGTCAGTCGCCAATCGCAATTATCGAAGGTGGTGATGAAAAAGAGCAAGGGATCGTCCAAATCAAGGATTTGATCCTTGGGGCGAAGATCGCCGAAAATGCCACTTTGGAAGAATGGAAGGAACGGCCGTCTCAATTCACGGTGCCGAGGTCTGATATGGTTGCCAAAGTACGCGAAATTTTGGACGGACAATAACCGTGGACGACATCCTAGATATTCTGCCAGAGGCCTCTCGCATCCGTGAAATTTTTCGCAACACGGGCGCGACAGTGGTCAAACCTAGCATCCTACAGGACGCAGGGACGCTATTGGATTTATATGGCGAAGACATTCGTACCCGTGCCTATGTGACCTCGGATCCGATCCGCGGTGAATTGATGCTGCGGCCCGACTTTACAGTTCCGATCGTACAGCGCCATATGCAAGAGGGTGCTGATCCTGCACGCTATACCTATGCGGGCAAGGTGTTCCGCCGCCAAGAAGAAAATCCGGATCGTGCATCAGAATATATCCAAGTTGGGTATGAAATATTTGACGGCTCTAACCTAGCAGCAGCGGATGCCGAGATATTCTCGTTGGTATTACAAGCCTGTGACGGCGTGCCAGTGCGCTCTGTGACGGGGGATATTGGAATTTTGATGGCCGCGGTTGCAGGGCTTAACACGACCGAGCGGCGAAAAAATGCGTTGATGCGCCATATCTGGCGTCCAAAAAGGTTCCGCACTCTTCTAGAGCGGTTTTCTGGCAAACTGTCGGTGCCACCGACACGTGCAGCTTTGTTGGCGGGCAAAGGCGAAGCTCTCACTGGGGTTCCTCACATTGGGTTACGCAGCCTCTCGGAGATTCAAGAGCGCGTTGATGCGCTGACACAGGATGCAGCCACTGCACCGATTTCGCAAAATGAAATCGACTTGATTTCTGCGCTTTTGTCAGTACGGGAACGCGCGGATTTTGCTTTGTCTCACTTGCGTGATTTGGCTGTTGATATGCCATCGATTTCACAAAAAGTGGCCCAAGCCGCACGAAGATTTGATGCGCTTGATGCACGCGGTGTGGATGTAACCGCCCTACAGTTCGAGGCCAGCTATGGGCGTACGTCCATGGAATACTATGATGGCTTTGTCTTTGGAATTTATGCCGCGCATATGCCCGAAATTGCCCCCATCGCGACAGGGGGGCGGTATGATGCTTTGACCGAGCGTTTGGGGCAGGGGCGATCTATTCCGGCTGTGGGTGCTGTTGTGCGTCCCCATCTTTTGTTTGAGGCGAGGCAGGGATTATGACCATCAAGTTGGGTGTGCCGTCAAAAGGACGGCTAATGGAAAAGACCTTTGATTGGTTTGCTGCACGGGGCATTCATTTGTCACGTTCGGGGTCTGATCGGGAATATGCCGCGCGAGTTGAGGGGCTAGAAGGCGTCGAGCTGGTTCTGTTGTCTGCGGGCGAAATCCCACGGGAATTGGACGCAGGTCGCATTCATTTTGGTGTCACAGGCACGGATTTGGTGCGTGAAAAGCTCGCGCTGTGGGCGCGCTCTGTTGAGGAAATTGAGTCCATGGGTTTCGGGCACGCAGATTTGATTATTGCGGTTCCAAAGTGCTGGGTTGATGTGGATACCTTGGACGATCTTGATGCCGCAGCAGCACAATTTCGTGCCTCTCATGGGTTCCGGTTGCGTATCGCAACCAAGTATCATCGTTTAATCCGAAGCTTTCTAAGGGATGCGGGTGTGGCTGACTATCAACTGGTTGATAGCCAAGGCGCCACCGAGGGGACAATCAAGAATCAAACGGCCGAGGCTGTGGCGGATATTACGTCTTCGGGCGAAACGCTGCGGGCCAACCACTTGAAGGTTCTGTCCGACGGTCTTGTCCTTGGATCTCAGGCGACATTGTTTCGATCGCGCATGGCGAAATTGCATAACGACGATCAAATGATCATGGATAAATTTTTGTCGATGGTCGGCTCAAAGGTTAAAGAGTCTAAATAACCCCAATGTCGGCCAACGCTCCGGCAAGTTCAGGTGGCAGAGGGGATTCGTCTTCGCGATCTTGCGATAGATCCATTGGTGCGTCCTCTGGTTTTAGGTATCGCCACCCTTGGAAGGGTCGTTTTGCCGCCGCGGTTGTTTTGATTAGTTTGGGGTCAAGTCGTATGGCACAGCGTCTAATTTCGTCCCTACCAATGACCTCATCTAGACCCAAAATGCGTTGTCTGCATTGAATAAAACCCCTGATAACCCAATAAATCGACCCACCGTTCAATAGAGATGTTTCTTGCTTTGGCCACATGCGTGTCACGTGACGCGGAAGACCGTCCGGACCTTGTGCCATGGGTGAATTCTGCCAATTTTGCAGGTCGTCGATAGTTTCACTCCCGACGCTTAGTTTTACTAGATGTATGGCTTTGGTCATTTCTACCCCCTAGGTATAGTGATTTTTAGCCAAAAAAATGCGATAAGCAAGTTGACCAGATTCATGTTACACTCTACATAGTTTCACCAACAGCGACATCAATAAAAATAAAAGAGATCTGACAATGACACGATTCACCGCGCCTATCGCCGAGCAAATTTGGGACATGAAATACCGTTTTAAGGATGCGGATGGTAAGCCAATCGACCAAACCGTAGAGGATACATGGCGTCGTATTGCGCGCGATTTGGCAAGTGTCGAAAAAGACAGCAAAAAGTGGGAAGATAAGTTCTATTCTGCGCTTGAGGACTTTAAATATTTGCCTGCCGGTCGCATCACCGCGGGTGCAGGAACTGCGCGCAAGGTGACATTGTTTAACTGCTTTGTGATGGGCACTATTCCCGATAGCATGGGTGGTATTTTCGACATGCTCAAAGAGGCTGCGCTGACGATGCAGCAGGGCGGTGGAATCGGGTATGACTTTTCAACGATTCGCCCAAAAGGCGCATTGGTAAAGGGCGTCGCTGCGGATGCCTCTGGCCCGTTGTCGTTTATGGACGTTTGGGATGCGATGTGCCGCACCATCATGTCCGCTGGATCGCGCCGTGGTGCGATGATGGCGACAATGCGCTGTGACCACCCCGATATCGAAGATTTCATTACAGCGAAATCTGACGCTGCGCGTTTGCGTATGTTCAACGTATCCGTTTTGATTTCGGATCCGTTCATGGAGGCGGTTAAAGCGGATAAGTCATGGGAGCTTAAGTTTGACGGAGTTGTCTATAAGACAGTCAACGCGCGGGACCTGTGGAACAAGATTATGAAATCCACATATGATTACGCCGAACCCGGTGTGATCTTTATCGACCGGATCAACAATGCAAACAACCTTGGCTACTGCGAAGATATTGCGGCCACAAACCCATGCGGTGAACAACCTTTGCCGCCCTATGGTGCGTGTCTTTTGGGATCCATCAACATGGCGCGTTTGGTTGAAAACCCATTCGACGCGGATGCGCGTTTGGATGTGGAAAAGCTAAATGACCTTGTGGCGATAGCGGTTCGCATGATGGACAACGTTGTGGACGCATCGAAATTTCCACTGGAGGCGCAGGCTCAAGAAGCACAAGCCAAGCGTCGGATCGGTCTAGGGGTCACAGGCCTCGCGGATGCGTTGTTGATGACAGGCCTACGCTATGGAAGCGACGAAGCCGCAGCCAAGACAGAAGAGTGGATGAAAGCGATTGCGCGGGCCTCATACCTTGCGTCCGTGGATCTCGCCAAGGAAAAAGGGGCGTTCCCATTATTTGACGCCGAGGCCTATTTGAAATCTGACAACATGATGCAGATGGATGATGACGTGCGCGACGCGATCCGTGAAAATGGCATTCGCAACGCGTTGTTGACCTCAATCGCGCCGACAGGAACAATTAGCCTGTATGCGGGCAATGTAAGCTCGGGCATCGAGCCGGTATTTGCCTATGCGTATAAGCGCAAAGTGTTGCAAAAAGACGGGACCCGCACCGAAGAAGAAGTTGTCGATTACGCCGTTAAAATGTGGCGCGACAAAATGGGTGATGCAGAGCTACCGGATTACTTTGTCAACGCACAAACATTGGCGCCACTTGATCACGTGAAAATGCAATCAGCGGCGCAAAAATGGATCGATAGCTCGATTTCGAAAACCATCAACTGTCCAGAAGACATCAGCTTTGATGACTTTAAGGATGTTTACATGGAGGCCTATGAAACAGGCTGTAAGGGATGTACAACCTATCGTCCGAATGATGTAACGGGATCCGTTTTGTCAGTGTCTGAAACAAGCGAAGAAACGCCTGAGGCAGATAAAGGCGCGGATGTGATTTACATGTCCGAACCTTTGGATCGTCCTCAGCAGCTTGAAGGAAATACTTATAAGCTGAAGTGGCACGACAGTGAGCACGCGATTTACATCACCGTAAATGATGTGGTGCTCAATGGTCACCGCCGTCCGTTCGAGGTGTTCATCAACTCCAAGAACATGGAGCACTATGCGTGGACCGTGGCCCTAACTCGGATGATTTCTGCAGTCTTCCGTCGTGGTGGCGATGTGAGCTTTGTTGTAGAAGAGCTGAAAGCGGTCTTTGATCCACGCGGTGGCGCGTGGCAGCAAGGCAAATATATCCCATCGATCTTGGCTGCGATTGGTGGTGTTATCGAACAACACATGGTGGCAACTGGTTTCTTGGCTGGTGAAGGCATGGGCCTGAAAGAAGACCCAGAAGCCTCTAAGCAAGTTGTGAACCTTGATACAGGAAACCGTGGCAAAGCCTGCCCAAGTTGTGGCCAGTACACTTTGAATATGGTCGAAGGGTGCATGACCTGTGCGTCATGCGGTCATTCAAAATGTGGCTAATTGGAGTGCCAAGCTAATTAAAAAATACCGCGCGATCTGCGCGGTATTTTTTTGTGCATTGTGTCGCAGTTTTTCAAAATTGGTCCTGTTTCCCTTGTCAGACTTTAAATGTGACATACCTGATCAAAGTAATCAGAAACTGAGGTGAAACATGTCAGATCAACCAAATAATATCAAAGGTTTAGGCGTTGCATTCCTTGCTATTTCTGCAGGGATGATCGGGGCGCCTGTCGCTTTGTTGGCGATGTTTGGGTAAAACAGTAACGTTTCCCAAAGCGCAAGCCACCCCAAGAGGGGTGGCTTTTCCGTTTGTATTTACTCTGCAGGAACAGGAGCTGCTTTCGGTTCGCCAAAGTGTTTTTTGTTTAAGGTAAGAACCAACCAAACCATCGAGAATTGCGCCACAAGTGCGATGCCTGTGATCAGCCAGTAAGCAGGGCTAAATTTGTCAACGATCTGACTTGCGACCAAACCTTTGTTCAAAAAGAAGTGAAGCATGACAGACAGGGCAACACCGGGGCAGATCAAGGCATAAGAACCTGCAGATGCCTTTGGCCCATTCACGAACTCTTTGAAATAGCCCTGCGCTCTTAGAACCGCTGAGCCAAGCAGTAGGAACGCAACTTGGATACCAAGCGCTTTGCCTAAGAAGATCAAAGTATCAACCGGCGCACTGTGCGCGTCAAAGGTTGTGTGCATGCCATGGTTCTGGCGCAATACCATAATTCCCAAGATTGTCATGAGGGGAACAGCAATCATCAGGGTCGGCGCTGCTTCTTTGGCGACACCGTGTTGAAGCATTGCGGGTACTGCAGAGATCATGGCAATGATCGCATAAAGAGCCGCAAATGTTCCAAAGAATGTGGACAGAACCAACGATGTTCCAACAACCAGTGGCACAGTGCTCATCGCGGCGGGTGCAGCAAGACCCACGGCAACCATTGCCAAAGCAAAGGCAGGCAAGGCTTGGGCAAATGAGTTGTTCATCTCATAGTTAAAGTTGCCTTTTTCCGCAAATGCGCGTGCCAAATAGGCTCCGATCAGCTTTAGGGCCCAAACACCGATCAAAAAGAACCCGACCATGGCAAAGGGAAAGAGGCATTCAACAATTGTCCATAGCCTTGGCACAAAGACCAATCCGACAATAAACATCGCGTTTATGGTCATCGCAGCCGCCAAAGGCATCGCCAGCAATGAGGCTTCGGCGTTTGATGATTTAAGTTGCGCATAAGCCGGGGTTTGCTTGAATTTCTGAACCTGCACCAAATTCCAAACGAGGGACCAGACGTTGTTAAAAGCAAAGAACGCGATGCCCAACATTGCGGCCGCAATGGCCAGCTGCATGAAAACGCTGCCCGTAGAAAAGGCCGACATGATATCCTCAAAAATCGGAACAGGGCGTCCTTTGTGCGGAACCCAGAACATCAGGTACATAAAGAAAGTTACACTCAATCCACCGGCACCAACGGATGCTAAAAAGTAAAGCGGATTATAAGTGTCTGAAGGGCGAAAACTTTGGCTGGTCATTGAACCATCTCCTTATATTCTGAAATTTGAATACATATAAACATTCAAAAATTAGAATGTAAATAGAAAAATGAAACCGGCTCACTTATAGAGCCGGTTCATTGAGACAGTCATGCAAAGGCGGACTTAGTTTCCTGCACTTACCATCTTGCGGGATGACACCACCCTCTCAAGCCAGCCCAGTTCCATTTCTGGGACCGAACTCAGCAGCAAATCGGTATAATCGTCAAAGGGGGGCGACAACACTTGGGACTTTTGTCCATAGCGTACAACGTTCCCTTGATACATTACCGCAATGCTGTCTGCGATGGCGCGCACGGTCGCGATGTCATGGGTGATAAACAGATAGGCCACATTTTCGATCTTTTGCAGGTTTAACAAAAGTTTCAAAATCCCATCTGCCACCAATGGATCAAGCGCAGATGTCACCTCATCACAAATGATAAGTTTCGGTTTCGCCGCCAGCGCCCGCGCGATGCAAACACGTTGCTTTTGGCCGCCTGACAATTCTGCAGGATACCGATCCATAAAGCCTTCGCCCAACTCAATTTCATCAAGCAGCTCGATGATCCGTTTACGTTTTTCTGCGCCTGTGAGGCCAAAATAAAACTCAAGCGGACGTCCGATGATCGTTCCGACAGTCTGACGAGGGTTCATCGCCACATCAGCCATTTGATAAATCATTTGCAGCTCACGCAGGTCTTCTTTGCTGCGGTTGGCGAGGTAATGACTTAGGGTGCGTCCAGCGAAATGAATGCTCCCTTGTGTAGGTTCCAATAGGCCGGTAATCGCGCGTGCCATGGTCGATTTACCAGACCCGCTTTCGCCGACCAATGCCAAAGTCTGTCCTTGATACAGCTCGACATTGATGTTTTTCAAGACATCAAAATTCGTGCCTCGATAACGCGCGGTGACGCCATCCACCTTCAGAAGAGGATCACCTGCTGGCGCTTTTTCCTCATGCTCGATCGAGCGTACGGACACCAACGCTTGGGTATATTCTTCTTGAGGAGTGTTGATGATATGATCGGTTGTTCCGTATTCGACCATCTCGCCATGGCGCAGGACCATGATATGATCACTCACTTGGGCGACAACCGCCAAATCGTGGGTGATGTATAACGCAGCCACACCCGTGTCGCGAATGGCCTCTTTAATGGCACTTAAGACGTCGATTTGCGTTGTCACATCCAAAGCCGTTGTTGGTTCATCGAATATGACGAGGTCAGGCTGCGGGCACAAGGCCAGCGCCGTCATGGCACGCTGTAATTGCCCGCCCGAGACTTGGTGAGGATAACGCTCTCCAAAAGTTTCGGGATTAGGCAAACCCAACTTGCGGAACAATTCCACGGCGCGCGCCTCTGCCTCAGACCGTGAGGCACGACCATGCTCTAACGTGGCTTCTACGATTTGCTCCATCAGCTTTTTGGCAGGGTTAAAGGCCGCTGCCGCAGATTGTGCGACATAGGTCACCTCGGCTCCACGCAAGGCGCGCAAGCCCCTTACCCCGCCTTTTAGGATGTCTCGATCGTTTAGCCAAACTTCACCACCGGTGATTTTCACCCCGCCACGACCATAGGCCATCGCACTTAGGCCAATGGTCGACTTACCGGCACCAGATTCCCCGATGAGGCCCAGAACCATGCCAGGTTCTAGATCGAACGAAACGCCTTTTACGATTTCGATGTCGTGCGGCTTTTCCCCTGGAGGATATACGGTCGCGCCAATTTTCAGGTCTTTGACACTTAAGAGATTAACCACCGCGGCCTCCTTTCAATGAAGTTGTTCGGTTCAATACCCAATCCGCCACAAGGTTGACCGATATGGCCAGTGTGGCGATCGCAACTGCGGGAACAATGGCGGCGGGTATGCCGTACACAATGCCTTCTTTGTTTTCTTTCACAATCCCGCCCCAGTCTGCTTCGGGGGGTTGAACGCCCAAGCCGAGGAACGACAGTGTCGAGAGGAACAAAACCATAAAGATGAAGCGCAGCCCAAGTTCGGCCACAAGTGGTGACAGGGCATTGGGTAAGATTTCGCGAAAGATGATCCAACCCCGTCCTTCACCGCGTAGCTTAGCCGCTTCGACGTAATCCATAACGTTGATGTCAACCGCGACTGCGCGCGCAAGGCGGTAGACGCGTGTCGCATCCAAAAGCCCCATCACAAGGATCAGCATTGGAATGGTCACAGGGGTCACCGACAAAACGACAAGCGCGAAAATGAGCGTTGGGATCGACATCATGAGGTCCACGAAACGCGACAGCACTTGGTCAATCCAACCGCCAACAACGGCTGCCAAAAAGCCCAAGACCGAACCGGTGACAAAGCTTAGAATTGTGGCTGCTGTTGCGATAAAGATTGTCGTGCGTCCACCATAGATCATCCGGCTAAGAAGGTCGCGGCCAATGCTATCTGTGCCCAGCAAATACTCTGACGATGATGGCTCCCACACGTCGCCAACGATTTCACCCATGCCATAGGGGGCAATCCAAGGCGCAAGAAGAGCGGTTAAGAAATAAAGCCCCGTGAAGAACAGGCCGATGAGGGCGGAAATAGGGATATTCTTCATTTTGGATGCCTCAAACGTGGGTTCGCTAGGATCGAGACAATATCAGCAATCATATTCATGCCGATATAAACCGCGGCAAAAATTAGACCGCAGGCTTGTACAACGGGGACGTCACGTTTTGACACGTGATCCACAAGGTACTGCCCCATACCGGGATAGACGAACACAACTTCGATCACGACAACGCCAACCACAAGATACGCAAGGTTCAGCATCACCACGTTTACTATGGGTGCAATCGCATTTGGAAAAGCGTGACGATAAATGATCTTGAACGACGACAGGCCTTTCAGCTCTGCAGTTTCAATATACGCGGATTGCATAACATTCAAAATAGCGGCGCGTGTCATGCGCATCATATGCGCCAACACGACAAGTGTTAAAACCAACACAGGCAGGGCCACTGCGTTTAGCTTGTCCCAAAAGCTCATGCTGTCGTTGACCATGGCCAAAGGTGAAAACATTCCCAGTTTCACGGCGATGAAATAGACAACGATGTAGCCGATCAAAAATTCTGGAACAGAAATCGACGCCAATGTGACACCCGAAATTGCCTTGTCGGGCCAGCGTCCATGATAGCGGACGGCCAACAGACCAAGGAAAATAGCCAAGGGCACCGACACAATGGCGGCGCATGCGGCAAGAAATAACGTGTTTTTAAGGCGATAGCCCATGCTTTCCGCAATGTCTTTGCCATTGGTAAGCGCGGTCCCAAGGTCACCTTGGATCGCTCCGAAAAGCCAATTGAAATAACGTGTCAGAGCCGGATCATTTAATCCAAGGTCTCGACGCAAATTCTCCAAAGCCTCTGGCGTTGCTGACTGTCCCAATATGGCTTGGGCGACATCACCTGGAAGGATTTGGGTACCGGCGAAAATCAATGCAGATGACGCCAACAAGAGAAGGAGGCCCAGCGCAATGCGCTGGGCGATCAGTAAAATTACTGGATGCATGGTTTTACCTAGTTAGACGAACCAAAGTTTACGTGTGACCTGACCGTTCATCAGTTCACCATTTGGATCTGTTTCCCAACCAGCGAGCTTGTCGCTGACACCGTCGATAAAGTCGTTGAACATAGGGCAGATTAGGCCGCCCTCATCACGCAGTTTGCGTCCCATTTTGGAGTATAGCTCTTTGCGTTTTGCTGTGTCCAACTCGGCTTTTGCCTGGTTCAACATGCCATCGAATTCTGCATTGTTGAAACGTGTGTCGTTCCAGTCAGCAGTGGATAGATATGCTGTTGAATACATCTGGTCTTGGACCGGACGGCCACCCCAGTAAGAAGCACAGAACGGCTGTTTGTTCCAAACCTCAGACCAATAGCCGTCGTTTGGCTCGCGCTTGATCTCAAGTGGGATGCCGGCTTGTGCTGCTGTTTGTTGGAACAACTGCGCCGCGTCCACCGCACCTGGGAAGGCACCATCTGCTGTACGCAGAATGATTGGGCTTCCATCGTGGCCAGACTTTTTGTAGTGCTCAGCCGCCTTTTCAAGGTCAAACTCACGCTGTGGGATTGACGCGTCAAACAGTGGATAAGCTGCGTTGATCGGCATATCGTTACCAACCGAGCCATAGCCACGTAGGATTTTCTCAACCATTTCTTCGCGGTTGATCGCATATTTCAGCGCAAGGCGAAGGTCATTGTTTGCGAATGGCTCTGTGTCAACGTGCATGATGAACACATAGTGCCCACGACCCGGTGTTGAGTTAACAGATAGACCTGGTG
>JALRHZ010000191.1 GCA_023259435.1 Paracoccaceae bacterium
CCCATAAACCCTTGTTGTCGTGTTCGTATCATGAGGCTCTGTGGTTCGACACTGTGTCTGCGATCTAGTGAGTGAACAAGAGCACTCGGCAAGAACACAAATAGGATGCATGTAGCTCGTGCTGGGCGAATTCATGTATAATCATGTGCAATATTAGGTTTCTGCGTCAAATCTTGCTTTGTCGTGCGGATTACATATGATCAGGTTCAAAATAAAATTGACGTTCGGGTTAGGAATAAAATGAGCACGCCACCAAATATCATTTTCATTATGGCTGACGACCATGCTTCTAAAGCGATCAGTGCTTATGGTTATGGTATTAATCATACGCCAAATATTGACCGATTAGCGCATGAAGGCATGCGATTAAATCATTGCTATGTGACGAATTCCATCTGCACGCCGAGTAGGGCTGCGATTTTAACTGGAACCTACAATCATGTAAATTGTGTTACAACTCTACGCACGCCGATCAATAATCAATTGCCAAATGTTGCGAAGCATCTTCAAAATAATGGTTATCAGACTGCGATCATTGGGAAATGGCATCTAGGTGAAGGTAAAGATCACGAACCAACAGGATTTGACTATTGGTCCGTTTTGCCTGGGCAGGGTGATTACTTTGATCCTCATTTTATTGAAATGGGTACGGAAAAAGAAATTAAAGGTTACGCGACCAATATTATTACTGAAAAATCCCTTGAATGGCTGGGCTCCAGAGACCTCTCTAAGCCATTTTTCTTAATGTGCCACCATAAAGCGCCTCATCGCGAGTGGGAGCCGGATCCAAAGTATCGCAACATGTTTAATGAAGATGTTCAGGTTCCTGATACGTTTGATGATGACTATAAGAATAGAGCGAAGGCAGCGGCGGCTGCAAAGATGCGAATAAAGGATGATATCACATATAGTGATCTGGGCTTGGTTCAGCCAGAAGGGGGGTCAGAAATAGGCGAGCGTGCAACCCTGAAAAGTAACCGGCGCAAGATTCCAAATCCCACGGAACTTTCGAATTTTAAGCTAATCGATAAACATACCGGTGAAGCGTTCACATTCAATAGTCCGGATGAATTGCATCACTTTAAATACCAACGTTACATCAAGCGGTATTTAGCAACCATTGCATCAATTGATGATAGCGTTGGGTCCATACTTCAGTTTCTGGATGATAATAATTTAGCAGACAATACCATTGTTATCTACACTTCGGATCAGGGGTTTTTCTTGGGGGAACACGGTTGGTTTGATAAACGGTTCATATACGAAGAGTCGTTTCAGATGCCGTTCTTGATACGCTATCCAGATGGGATCAAACCTGGCCAAGTTTGTGAGGATATCTGTTGCAACGTCGACTTTGCACCAACATTCCTTGATTATGCAGGTGTTGTCATACCCACGTATATGCAAGGCGATAGTTTGCGTCCTTTGTTTGAAAGTCGGACACCCGAAGATTGGCCGCAGATAGCATATCATCGATATTGGATGCACAAAGATCCCGATCACAATGCCTATGCGCATTACGGTATTCGCAATCAGCGATATAAACTCATTTACTGGTATAACGAGGGATTTGATTTGCCAGGCACGAATGAAGGTGGGGAAGATCAAGAGTGGGAGCTATTTGATTGTCAGGAAGATCCTATGGAGTTGTTCAATTTATACCACGATCCAGAATATAAGTTGGTGGTTGAGGAGATGACACAGCTCCTAAACCAAAAAATGCTTAGCATCGGTGATAGAATTGAGCATTAGGAAATGCAAAGCTCGCAGGTCTCTGACAGCCCCTATTGACGTAGTAGAGATCCGGCTAGACCCTAGCGGGTCTAACTATCCCGAACGGTATCGATCATAATTTGTACATTGTCTGGATTTGCGTCAGGGGTAATACCGTGGCCCAGGTTAAAGATGTGTGGTCCGTTTTTCAGGGCGTTTACGATGCGTTTTGTTTCTTGGATGAGGGGTTGGCCGCCCGTGACCATGTGGGACGATGCTAGGTTGCCTTGGACACAGCTGTCGGGTTGGACGTTTTGTGCGACCCATTCCGCGCTGATACTGTTGTCAATTGCGATGCAATCTGCGCCCGTTGCTTTGGCAAATCCAAGATAGCCCTCGCCTGCTTCACGTGGAAAGGCGATGACCGGTATACTGGGGTGACGTTGTTTTAAGGCTTTGATGATTTTGGCGGCAGGGTTAAGGGCGTATTTCACGAAATCATCCCCCTTGAGAGATCCTGCCCAGCTGTCAAAGAGTTTCACCACCTCTGCGCCTGCTTCGATCTGTTTGCTTAGGTATTCGATCGTGGCCTCTGTCAGGCGCTCTATTATACCGTCAAAGACTTCTGGATTTTCCGCCTTCAATGCATGTGCAGGCCCCTGATCTTTGGTGCCGCGCCCTGCAATCATATAGGTGGCCACAGTCCATGGTGCGCCTGCAAATCCAATCAATGTTGTTTCGCGCGGCAATTCGCGGGATAGGATGCGCAAAGTCTCATAAATTGGGTTCAACGTTTCGTCGATATCCGCAGTTGCGCGTAATGTGGCCAATTCATCTGCCGTGGTCGTCGTGCTTAACCTTGGGCCCTCACCCGTTTCAAACCACAAATCGACCCCAAGCGCTTGGGGCAGCAACAGGATATCGGCAAACAAAATAGCCGCGTCAAATCCATAGCGGCGGATCGGTTGCAATGTTACTTCGGCGGCCAGTTCACTGTTGTAACACAGTGACAAGAAATCCCCTGCCTGTGCCCGCGTAGCGCGGTATTCTGGCAAATAGCGACCCGCCTGTCGCATCATCCAAATGGGTGGAGTGTCTTGGCGTTCGCCAGCAAGGGCACGTAGAATTGTTTTATCTTTATTCATTGCTCACCTGTCGTTTTCTCTTTCGTCATATGCCTGCTCGTGAAAGTCAAGCAATGTGTCTTGTAATTTAGACAGTATAGACCTAAAACTTTATTATGTCTTTGAATTTACCTACACCCACGACGCCTCTTAAAATTGGCACCCGCGGTTCCCCTCTGGCGCTAGCGC
>JALRHZ010000192.1 GCA_023259435.1 Paracoccaceae bacterium
TTCATCATTTACAATCGAGCCGCCGATAGGCTGATAGCCTGAGCTTAATCCCTTAGCGATGGTCATAATATGAGGGTGAATGTCCAAGGTTTGAGATCCAAACCAATTTCCAGTACGCCCAAAGCCACAGATCACCTCGTCAGCGATCAAGAGAATTCCGTATTCATTACAAATTCTCTGAATTTCTGGCCAATAGGTGTCCGGCGCAACAATCACACCACCGGCACCTTGCACGGGTTCGCCGATAAAGGCTGCGACCCGTTCCGGACCCAACTCTTGAATAGCTGTTTCTAACTCGCGCGCGCGCGCAAGTCCGAATTCCTCGGGCGTCATATCCCCGCCAGCAGCCCACCAGTTGGGTTCATTGATATGATGGATGTCCGGAATAGGCAGACCCCCTTGGGCGTGAATTCCCGACATCCCACCAAGCGATCCGCCGCCCATCGTAGAGCCGTGATAGGCATTATGACGACTAATGATGATCGACTTTTCAGGTTGACCTTTACGCGCCCAGTAATGGCGGACCATGCGAATATTGGTGTCATTTGCCTCGGATCCCGATCCGGCATAGAATATATGGTTCAAATCCCCCGGTGCCAATCGAGCAATTCGCTCGGACAACTCGATTGCTGGAATATGCGTGGTCTGAAAGAAGGTATTATAATACGGCAGTTCGGCCATTTGACGTGCTGCGATTTCCGCCAATTCGGTGCGCCCATATCCCAAGTTTACGCACCATAAACCAGCCATACCATCTAGAATTTGCTCGCCATTACTATCATAGATGTAGACGCCCTCAGCCGAGGTAATCACACGGGCCCCTTTGGCCGCCAATTCACCTTGGGCTGTGAACGGATGCATGTGGTGCGCAGCATCGCGGGCCTGCAACTCGGCAGTGGGATAAGCGTTTGCCATCTGAGCCATCTAATTGACCTTTCTTTCGTCATATGAATCGGGGATTTCCCGTTTAGCTCAGAATATGATCAAATTAATGATTGTCAATCGAATCAGTGACTCGCTTTATTTTGCCAATGCCTGAAGCACCTGATCCATCCCTTGCACAACGTCTTCACGAATCGCATCCGCTGCTCTTTGAGCATCTTTGGCACGCATCGCTTTGAGGGTGGCTTGGTGTTGATCCAGCAAGCTTGAGGTCCCAACACGCCCACATACAACACGCAGTGATGGGCCGTATCGCAACCACAACCCTTCTGCGATAGCGGCCAAAATTGGCGCGTCCGCAATTTTATAAAGACTGTGGTGAAACTGGTAATTCCACCGCAAATATGCTGCTATATCACCTTCAACGATCGCCTGATCCAAGGCTGCATCTATCTCCGCTAATGCGCGTATGTCCTCTGGCGTGGCTTTTTGCGTTGCCAAAACAATAAGTTGCGGTTCAATCGCTTGTCGTGCAAAGATTAATTCATTGACATTATCTATTGTCAAAACAGGGACAACGACGCGGCGATTTCCTTGGAATTCAAGCGCTCCCTCTGCTGTTAGGCGTCGGATCGCCTCTCGGACCGGTGTCATTCCAACGTCTAAACGCGCTGTCAAACCTTGAATTGTCACAGCTTGTCCCGGGGCAATTTCACCAAAAAGAATCAACTCGCGCAGGTTACGGTACACAATTTCATGCGCCGGCAGGCCAACTTGACGCTCTGATTTCACTTTTTTTGTCATGGCTAAAACCTCTGTCTGCTCAACAACTTAACCGTGCACAACGCAATCTTTCTTGTAAGACTAACCGACCCGTGAAAACATTACTAGGTTGCCATACTGCGCAATTTTTGATCAAATATCCCAAAGAGCCAAAGAGCCTTTGTCACAGGGAGAACAAAATGAAAGCAAAACTTCTAAAAGGTACTGCCGCGCTTGCGCTGGTTGCGAATGTCGCATCCGCCGAAGAAGTGCGGGTCTTCAACTGGTCCGACTATATCGACGAGTCGCTCCTTGAAAAATTCGAAGCTGAAACAGGCATTAAACTGATCTACGACGTTTTTGACAGCAATGAGGTTTTGGAAACAAAACTATTGGCAGGTGGGTCCGGATATGACGTTGTAGTCCCATCAGGCACATTCCTTCAGCGCCAAATCATGGCGGGTGCGTTCCAAAAGATGGACCAATCCAAACTGTCGAACGCTGGCAATATGTGGGATGAAATCAAGGACCGCACCAACCAATACGATCCAGATGGCGCCTATTCCGTCAACTACATGTGGGGTACCACTGGCATTGGATATAATATAGGCAAGGTCCAAGAGTTATTGGGCGAAGACGCGCCTCTCGATTCGTGGGACTTGGTCTTTGACCCAACAAATATGTCGATACTGTCCGAATGTGGCGTGCATTTCCTAGATGCACCTGCTGAAATGATACCTGCGGCGTTGAATTATATCGGCGAAGATCCCGATAGCCACGATCCAGATGTGATTGCCAAGGCAGAGGCCGTGTTTGACGGTATTCGCCCCTATATCCAAAAATTCCATAGCTCAGAATACATCAACGCTTTGGCAAACGGAGAGATCTGTGTGGCCGTTGGGTGGTCTGGGGACGTGTTCCAAGCGCAATACAGCGCGTCAGAGGCTGAAAACGGGAATGAGATTGATTACTCCATTCCAGTCGAAGGTGCTCAGATGTGGTTCGACCAGATGGCTATTCCAGTGGATGCGCCAAATCCAGATGCCGCGCATAAATTCATCAACTTTATTATGGATGCGCAAAACGCAGCCGCGGCAACAAACTATGTTTGGTATGCCAACGGGAATAAGGCCTCTCAGGAATATATTGATCCTGAAATTCTAGCCTATCCTGCGGTCTATCCTGATGATGAAACCATGAAGAAACTATTTACAACAACACCTTACCCCTCAAAGGTACAACGTGTTGTGACGCGCCTTTGGACAAAGATTAAGTCAGGCACTTAATCAAACAATCCAAAACCCGCGTGGCACAAACTGCGCGGGTTTTTTGTTTTTAAATTTGGGATGCATCATGACCGAAGCCCTTCGACCTGTTTTCG
>JALRHZ010000193.1 GCA_023259435.1 Paracoccaceae bacterium
ATTCGGTATAAAGTTTCAAGAAACGTCCAACATCGGCGTCGGTGGTATTGCGCCAGAATTGCCAGAATTCGTAAGGTGACAACATATCGGCGTTCAACCAAACCGCGCCATTTTGCGATTTGCCCATTTTCTTGCCATCTGACGTCGTCAGTAGCGGCGAGGTCAGGCCAAAGACACGGCCATTTGCGGCGCGACGGGTCAGCTCCATCCCGTTGATGATGTTGCCCATCTGATCCGACCCGCCCATTTGCAGCAAGCACCCGTAGCGGCGGTTCAGTTCCAAAAAGTCGTAAGCCTGAAGGATCATGTAGTTGAATTCAAGAAACGACAGCGATTGTTCACGATCCAACCGCGATTTCACGCTTTCGAATGACAACATGCGGTTGACGCTGAAATGGCGACCAATATCGCGCAAAAAGTCAAGATAGTTGAGGCTATCCAACCATTCGGCATTGTTGATCATCATCGCGCCATCTGGGCCGTCATTATAGTCAAGATAGGCCGAAAAAACGCGTTTAATACCGGCGATATTGTCGTCAATTTGCGCTGGCGTCAAAAGCGGGCGCTCATCTGCGCGAAAGCTTGGGTCACCGACTTTGGTGGTGCCGCCACCCATCAAGGTAATGGGGCGGCCGCCAGTCTTTTGTAGCCACCGAAGCATCATGATTTGGATCAAGCTGCCGACGTGCAACGACTTTGCGGTTGCATCAAATCCAATATAGGCGGGCATGCCCCCTTTAAGCAAATAGCTGTCCAACCCTTCATAATCCGTGCAATCGGCAACAAAGCCCCGCTCGATCATGATTTTCAGGAATTCTGATTTGGGTTGAAAGGTCATCGCTTGCCCCTTTTGATGGAATGAGCCATTGCTATACACGGGTTCTTTTTGAGGGAAAAGGTCTTAAGATGCGCAAATTTCCATTCACTGCTGCGGGTATCGTCCCAAGCCGGACCAATAACCGGGTACGTATCGCAGGATTGGTGACAGATGGCGTCGAGATCCTTGAAATTCTTCCCGGCTATGCGGCGGAACCGTCCCAAATAAATGCACAAGGATTATTTGATGTCTTGGGTTTGGACGATCTGCATCTGGATACTGATCAAATCCGTGGCACGGCTGAGTGCAAAGTAATAACATCTTTCGCAGAAAATGACCAAGAATTCGGTGGAAATGCAAGCGTCATCAATGCGCTGTTTTATGCCGCGATGGCGCGATATTGGCAGGCAGATGCACCGCTTGCCTTTGTCTCTATTGGCCCCACCGTCGAGGTCTATCACGTTGATGTAACGCAAACAGAGCCACAAGATCAGATTGTTGCTTTTGAGGCTGGCACTGGCTGGCGCAGCTGGCCGCAGGATCAGGCATTTCTTCCAACGCTTGGAATGGATGCGGCCCCACCTGTCGAAGATCCTTATTTTTCTCGATTGCCGCCAAAGCGGGTACAGAAGGCTGAGGATGCGCGGCTACAGGATGTATTGGCGCAATCTGAAACGCCGAGCCAAGTGTTTGAAGCCTATATCGCCGCGGCGATTCATCATGCAATGCAATTTGTTCAGCGTAAGCCACAGCAAGTGGTCATCTCTTTCCAAGAGTACCCTATGTTGAATATCCTCGGTGCATTAGAAGCGGCACTGTCCGTGCCATGTATCTCTCTACACGATCTGGGTCTCTTACCCGAGTACGAGACATGTTACGCGCGCGCCTTTACCGCTGCGCGTATTTTGCGCCATCTGCCCACCTCTGGCCCCACGACAACAGGGGCGAAAACTTGGGTTGGAGGCGGTCATATCTTATGATCTTAGGCCGAACAGGACGCGCCACCGAGAACACAGAATTTTGCGCAATGGGGGTGGTTTAATTGCACGGGTTTACTTGCGTCTTTTAACGTCTTGCCCAGTTCAAATTCTGGGTCTTGTGTCAAGAGAGTGCAGGCCAACACAACTGGCGATTTTGCCCCTTTGCGTTTCACCACCATCCGCGACGATGAACACATGACATCGGATTGCGATTTTCCCAGAATGCCCCAGCATTCGGTTGTAATTTCAGGCACTTCTACGGTCATGTCCATTTCAGGGAACAAGACGGTTTGCGCAGGTGAATAGGCGTCAATGTCGAATGCGTTTTCAGCGAAAAGAGCGGCGTAACCGGCGCGTGCGTCAGCATCGCTTTCCCCCCAAACAGTCCGGCCCGCAATCGCCAGACGCGCCCCTTGGTCGCGCAGCCACCGCATGCCAGTAAGCATTGTTTCAAAACTGCCATTGCCGCGTTCCGTGTCATGATTGTCTTGCGACCAATGATCCACAGATATCCGAAACGTAAGCCGATCTGCATAGTCTTTGATCAAAGGAATGAGGGCCGCTTGGACGCGTTTGCGCATCATGGGACGCATCGCGTTTGTTAGAACCAACACCTCATATCCGCGTTCCAAGCTTGCCTGTATCATGTCGGGAAAGTCGGGGTTCATAAACGGCTCGCCCCCAGTAAACCCAATTTCACGTGGTTTCGCCTCAAAACTGTCCAATTCGTCCAAATAGGTCACGACATCCGATGTCGTTAGATACACAAGTTTGTCATTTGTCGGAGAGCTTTCGATATAGCAATTCAGACATTCGATATTGCAAAGTGTTCCCGTGTTGAACCACACCGTCTCCAGCATGTGCAACTCGACCGAGGCCCGTGTCTCACCTTTTGCAGTGATGAAGGGATCTTTGAATTTGTCTGTATTGGCCGAGGCGATGTCTTTCATGGTAACTCCTGATGTTGGATCCACATGGTAATGGCATCACGTCTGCGTACAAGGTCAAAATACCGCGTTGCCAAGGCGTTAACGTAGTTGTGAATGAAACTCTGCTGTAGACTTTGAAAAAGATGTAGGGTAGGAGGGCGCTGTTAGCGCTAACGTAATTTGCTTATGTGCGCGCTTTGCTTTTTACTTATGGCCATAGCCCGTTCTGGATTGGGCAGTGGTGCAAGGCTGAGGAAAAAATATGGTATCGCGCGTCATACCCGTAGATGAATTTGATT
>JALRHZ010000194.1:0-265 GCA_023259435.1 Paracoccaceae bacterium
GTCCTAATCGTGCAGATAGGTCAGTTTGAAACAAGTCCAGAACAAGCCTTAGATTGGTATACCAATGGCGTTTCTGCGGCGCTGTGTACGGTTGTCGAGACATGGGGATCAGCGCCGCGCCGGGTCGGGGGACAAATGGCGGTTAGTGGCAACGCGGAAATTCACGGATCGGTCTCTGGCGGCTGTGTTGAAGGCGCTGTCGTTGTCGAAGCACTTGAGGCCATGGAAAAGGGCCAGCACCGGATTGTCGAATATGGCGTGTCAG
>JALRHZ010000194.1:275-2953 GCA_023259435.1 Paracoccaceae bacterium
GTTGGCCTGTGGGGGGACCATTCGTATTTTGATCGAGCCGATCGCAGATACCGCCTTGCCTGTCTCGGTCCTACAAGAGCTGATCACTGCGCGCGCCGAAAGGCGCGGGGTATGTTACACGGTGAACATCGAAACAGGACATCGCAACATTCTGTCTGAGGGGCCGGAATGTTCAGATCGGTTAAGGCAAGATCGCTCTGGTTTTGATCAAGAGGGTCAGACCTTTTTTGCGGTTCATAATGCGCCTCTGAGAATGATTATTGTCGGCGCAGTACATATTTCTCAGGCGCTCGTTCCGATGGCGCGACTTGTTGGCTTTGACCCATATGTTATTGACCCAAGAGAAAGTTTTGCCTCTGAGACGCGGTTTCCCGATACATATTTAACCCATGATTGGCCCGATGATGCGATTGCCGAGCTTGGATTGGACTTTCGCACAGCGGTTATCTTGTTGACCCATGATCCGAAACTAGACGATCCTGCGTTGATCCAAGCCCTAAAGTCCGAAGCCTTTTATGTTGGTGCTTTGGGATCAAAGAAAACCCATGCCAAACGGCGTGCAAGGCTGAAGGACATGGGCTTTGCGGATGAGGTTATTGATCGGATCCATGGTCCCATTGGACTTGATATAGGGGCCTCTAACCCGTCTGAAATTGCCGTGTCAATTCTGTCCGAGGTTTTGCACGTTTTAAGGCGCGGGTGATGGAGTTTTTATCTCTCTCTTCGCGTGATGCGGAAGGATGTATTCTGGCGCATTCTGTGATGTTGCCGCGTGGGCGCCTTCGCAAGGGAAGCGTTCTTAATGCTCAGAACTGTGCTGAGTTGATAGATCATGGCCATGACCAAGTCACTGTTGCGCGCCTCGGCCCGATGGATATGCACGAAGATACCGCCGCCGCCCATCTTGGGACGCGGGTTGTCAAAGTGGCTGACGCTTTTGAAATTTCGAATGCTTTTACGGGGCGCGTGAATATAATTGCGAAACAGGCGGGTATTGTAACGATTGACACGGATCGATTGATCAAGATGAACTTGGTCGATCCTATGATCACCTTGGCGACCGTGCCAAATTTCCAACAAGTGGCCAAGGGCAACCTTGTTGGGACGGTTAAGATTATCAGTTACGGAGTGGAAAAAGACGCGCTTTTGTCTGCGGCGGACATTGGAGAGGGTGCGATATCATTTGCGCCTGTAGTCCGAAAAACGGCCACTCTTATTTTGACCAAAGTCGCGGGTGTGGACGAAACCAAAGGGGTCGGGGCAATTGAAAGCCGTCTGGCTGCTCTTGGTATTACACTGACGACTATTGTGACGGTTGAACATGCGATTGATCCGTTAAGTCGGGCGATTGAAAATGCTGCGCGACAGGTGGATTTGGTTTTGATCTTGACGGCATCCGCGACCTCAGATGCCTATGATGTGGCACCGCAATCTGTGCGTGCTGCTGGAGGTTTGGTGGGCCGGTTTGGGATGCCGGTTGATCCAGGAAATTTGTTATTTCTTGGTTCGGTTGAGTCATGCGCCGTTATTGGATTGCCGGGATGCGCAAGATCGCCTGCGTTGAATGGGGCAGATTGGGTGTTGTCGCGCGTGGCCTGCGGTTTTGAGGTCACGAAACTTGACTTTGCGCAGATGTCGGTTGGGGGATTGTTGAAAGAAATCCCGACACGCCCGCAACCGCGCCGTCCCAAAAATCAGTCAAAGCAATAGCCCCTTACCCTCCATCGAGGAGGGGGCGGGGCTGATCATGGCGGTGCCATGATCGGATGGGAGTGTCAGTTGCACAAAAAGAAAGGGCGCAAAACGCGCCCCTCATCTCATCCTGTTATGTAATCCGTAACCTATTTCGCGGCAGGGCCAATCATCATGGTCATTTGGCGACCTTCCATCTTTGGCATGTTTTCCACTTTGCCAATTTCTTTCACGTCTTCGGCCACACGTTCCAAAAGTTCACGCCCCAAGTTTTGGTGCGCCATCTCACGTCCGCGGAAGCGCAAGGTAATTTTGACCTTATCGCCCTTCTCAAGGAACTTAAACACATTGCGCATTTTCACTTCGTAGTCGTGGGTGTCCGTTCCAGGGCGGAATTTGACCTCTTTGACTTCGATTGTTTTCTGCTTTTTGCGAGCCTCTGATTCCCGCTTTTGCTGTTCATACTTGAACTTGCCGTAATCCATGATCTTGCAGACCGGTGGATTTGCATTTGGTGAAATCTCAACCAAGTCAAGTCCGGCATCAAGAGCCATTTCATAAGCTTTTGCAGGATGAATAAGGCCTACGTTTTCGCCTTCTGCACCAATAAGGCGGACTTCTGGGCAGCGGATGTTTTCATTTACACGAGGGCCGGTGTCGCGCGATGGTGGCGCGTTATGAGGTTTGCGGGCTATGGTTTTGTTCCTTTAATATTTCATACCTAGTGATTGCGCAAAATAGACAGGCTAAGCCCCGCTTTCAAGCAGTTTTCCGCGCAATTTCACCAAAGCGGGGAGTTTTCTTCACCATTCCCCTTGGATCGGGCTCAGGAATCGGCGCAATCCCTATGGCAGGCACGGGGTACGTGCAAATTATGAAGGATGCGAAATGAGAAATCTTGTTATTATTGCTGGTGTGGTCATTGTGGCTGTGATTGGCTTTGTCATGTTGCGTGGCGGATCCGTCGAGGAGGTTGTCGAAGCTCC
>JALRHZ010000195.1 GCA_023259435.1 Paracoccaceae bacterium
TGCCATGACAATCGTAAATATCCCCGCGTTCACCCCAAGGCGACCCCAGAACACCAAGGCCGAGAGACCAAGAACAATTCCCGGTGCAAGCATAGGGGACAAAAGCACCCACCACAGAAATCCATTTGCACGAGACTGCAGTCGGGCAAGGACGATCGCCCCCGATAAGCCAAGGATCAAAGATGCAGGCACTACATAAAGGACAATTTGCAATGAATTGCCAAAGCACTCGATGAACCGGTCTCGATCCAAGGAACGTAACACTGGATCTGCGCGCAAGGCGTCTTCAGGCATCCAGAAAAAGCGATACCATTTCGTTGTAAAGCCGTTCCATTGCGTGATGCTGGGCGGCGATGTGTCATTGAAGGACGTAACGATCATGAGCAATAGCGGTGCAAACATGAAGGCCACGAACAACGTGATATAGATGGATAATAGGCGCTGAGAGGTCATGACTGCACCTTTGCAAAATCTTTCAGCCGCGCCCGCATTGCCCACATGAATAGTGCGACCAACACAAAACAGACGACCGTAAATGCAAAACTATAGGCCGCACCAATGTTTGAGTTTTCTGACTCGAAGAACTTGTTATAAATCGTTTGGCTGAACCATTCCGCCTGCAGGCCGCGGCTGATAATTCGTGGCACTGAAAACGCTCCTGCCGCCAACATAAAGGTCGCGATACAGCCAACGGCAATCCCTGGTTTGGAATGCGGAATGATAATCCTGCGGTGAATTCGAAAGGTCGACGCCCCTAGATCGCGCGCCGCCTCAATCTGGTTCTTGTCCAAGGTCGACATAACATTCAACATCGGAAACACCATGAACAGGACATAGGCATAAACGATCACTACAAAGATGGTCAGAGGGCTGCGTTTAAATTGGATTGCCTCGCCTGCGTCCAAATCAATCAGGCCGATCACGTCCAAAAACCCATTGATCAAACCACGATTGTCGATGATCGTTGTCCATGCGTAAACTCGCATCAACTCTACAATCGCATAGGGGATGATCAATGTCAGCATCAACCAAACAACGCGCTGCGGCTGCGTGGCAAGAGCAACTTTATATGCAACAGGATAGCACAGAACAACCGCTAGCGCAGTTGTGAGGATTGCGAAACTTAGGGTTCGCACAAGGGTCATCAAACCAATCCGCGCATAGATTTCGCCACTCTTCTCAATCCGCAGTCCGAGCAAGGAAAAGAGCTTCGAACTTAGCTTGGCATCCTCCTCAATCCGTGCTTCGGGGGTCATCGGAATATAACGTGCTGCGGTCAATGCGCCGAAATTATCCAAGGTAAGGGGCCAGGCATTTTTCTCGATCTCCTTAAGGCGCTTTTCAAGATCAAAGGCAAGGCCGCGGATCAATTCCGCTGTCTTGATCTGTGTTTCGATGGGATCGGTCGCGATCACCGCCAGCGCAGGCAGATCATAAAGAGTATCCAAATATTCCTCGACCTCATCGCGCACCATGCGTTGGTGCGTGCTGGCGCGATCGCATTGTAAAATATAGGGACGTTCTTCCTTTTTACCGCCCAAACTTGGCACTGCCATTCCCCCAGCCGAGGGCACAGCCATCCGAGAGGCAGAGGGAATACCCATACCGCCGCTGCTTTGGTTGGCGGGAGTATCAAAGGTCTTTAGAACAGAAACACAAAGATCTGCATCTCGTCCCAATGTGGCGGCGATAGAGCTGTCCAATTGGCGTTTCGGTGCAGTAAGTGCGCTTTGCAGCATTGTGACTTGGGGCAGGATAATCAGAATCAAGGCCCAGGCCCCGACACAGACAAAAAAGGCAAGCCCAAGGTTCCGTCCGTATGTGGCGAAAAACGATCTCATTTTGCGGCCATATCCCGCCCTGTATGGGCAATGGGGCCACGGGGTAGAACAATGGCGTTTTGCTCTGAAAACCCAAGCTGTTGTTCCCCGTCATTGGGTATGGACGCGCCGTTATTCGTATGATGCACCATCACATGGCCAAAGCCCGCGATGTCGAAATCATAGACGACATAGGCCCCTTCCAAATTGCGGCTGATCAGTGTGGCAGTCAGGCTATTGTCGTGCCCAGTTTGCAGTTCCATACATTCGGGACGAACAAAGACAGTTGCCGCATCATTGACATTCATGGAATGCGCGATACGTCCGCGCAGGGCCCCCAGATCTGTTTCTATAACCGCATATTCACCGTCAATTGCGGAGATATGGCCGTTAAATTGATTGGCCTCGCCCACAAAAGATGCGACAAAGGCCGAGGTTGGATTTGAATATATATCATCCCCTGTCCCCACCTGTTCAATCACGCCGTTATTCATCACGGCGATCCGGTCGGACATGGTTAAGGCTTCGCCCTGATCATGAGTGATATAGATGAAGGTAACGCCCGTTTTCTTTTGAATATTGCGCAATTCGGCGCGCATATGTTGACGCAGCTTTAAATCAAGCGCAGACAAAGGTTCATCAAGCAACAAAACAGCAGGTTCCACCGCCAAGGCCCGTGCAATCGCAACACGCTGCTTTTGCCCACCTGACAGAGCATCGGGTTTTTTGTCCGCATGTTCCGTAAGCGCAACAAGTTCCAACAGATCCATCGCTTTTTGACGACGCTCTGATTTGCGCAGGCCGCGCGCCTCTAGGCCAAAGGCGACATTTTCCCAAACGCTCATCAATGGGAAAAGCGCGAGGTTTTGGAAGATCAGGGCTGTTGGGCGATTGTTCGGACCGATGCCCGTTTGGTCCTGCCCTCCGATGGTGATGTTGCCCTCGGTTGGGGTCACAAATCCCGAAACTGCACGCAAAATGGTTGTCTTGCCACAACCCGACGGCCCAAGGATCGAAAAGAACGATCCCGCCGGCACGCTAAAGGACACGTCATCCACCGCCGTCGCAGCGCCGAACCGCTTGGTCAGGGCATCACATTCCAGATCGGGCAGGTGCGT
>JALRHZ010000196.1 GCA_023259435.1 Paracoccaceae bacterium
AAAGGTTGGCTATGACAAACGGTTCGCAGCGGGTGTTGTCGCAGCCGGCGGTACGCTTGCCTCGCTTATTCCGCCCTCAGCTATTTTGGTGATCTACGCCATAATCGTGGAACAGGATGTCGGTAAACTATTGCTTGCTGGATTTATTCCCGGTGCCTTTTCGGCGTTTGTCTATGGGGCCTTGATCGTTGGAATGGCCCTTATAATTCCAAACTTTGGCCCACCAATTCGTGGGTTCACGTGGCGGCAAAGGTTCACCTCTCTGGTGCCTGCATTCCCGATCTTTTTCGTTGTTCTGATCATTATCTTTTTCGTCTACAACCCGTTTGGCGGCGACGCATGGGGGACGCCCACCGAAGGGGGCGCGCTCGGGGCGTTTGTTGTTTTAATCATGGCCGTGTTGCACGGAACCCGTTGGCCACAGCTAAAAGAAGCGATCATCGAGACCGCGAAACTAAGCGCAATGATATTTGCAATTATTTGGGGCGTTTTGATCTATGTGCGGTTCTTGGGCTTTGCACAATTGCCCTCGGCGTTTTCCGATTTCATCACCGGTCTTGATCAATCGCCTATGTTAACCTTGGTCCTGATCCTTTTGGCTTATGCCGTGCTTGGAATGTTTATGGATGCCATTGGAATGCTAATCCTCACGCTGCCTGTGGTATATCCCGCGATTATGGCGCTGAATGGCGGGGAGTATGTCTCGGCCGCGGATAGCGCCTTTGGCATGTCGGGGCCCATGTGTGCAATCTGGTTTGGGATATTGGTGGTTAAAATGGCCGAGTTCTGTTTGATCACACCGCCCATCGGCTTAAATTGCTTTGTGGTGGCGGGTGTCCAAAAAGACATAACCGTCCAAGACGTGTTTCGTGGTGTTACACCGTTCTTTGTGGCGGACGCAGTAACAATTGCAGGTCTTATTGCCTTTCCACAGATTGTTTTGTGGCTTCCGTCTCTGTCCTAGACAGCATGACACAGGTGGGGCCAATCGGCCCCACATTTTTAGACCGGATTGTACAGGTAATAGGAATAGTTCAATATCGTTGCAAAGCTTACCCACGCCAAATACGGAAGAAACAAATACCCCGCCACGCGATCAATCTTAAACGCGGTGATCGTATAGGCGACGATAGCGGCCAGCAGAACCAAGATAATATAAAACGCACCCAACAGATCAAAGGCGCCGAAAAACACCGGTGTCCACAGAGTATTCAGAGAAATCTGTAACGCCCACAGCGACAACGCCACAGGTACAAGGTGGTGGCCTGTGTTTTGCGAGATACGATAGGCACTTGTTGCGATTAAGAGGTACAAGGTTGTCCAGACTGGCCCAAAGACCCAAGCAGGTGGCGCAATAGGAGGCTCGACCCAGTTATTTGCGTTCAAATCCCCCGCGAACCAAACAGCCGTCAGTGCGGCTGCAACCGTGCATCCATAAAAGGCAAGCCACGTTGATATTCTTAAAAGGGTCATAGAAGTCTCCAAAATTCATAAAGTTGGCAATGAGTTGACACAGTTCATCAATCTGATGACTGTATAATGTGTAATACGAACAGGGGAACCAAATGGATCCAAAAATAGCCGAGAAAGTCAAAGAAAGTTTTTCCAGACAGGCCTATATGCGAACGATTTCGGCCTCGATCACGCAGATTGACCAGGCCCAAGTTGAAATTCAGGTTCCAATCACCCCTAGCATTTCTCAACAACAAGGGTTTGCGCACGCCGCTGTTGCCTTTGGAATTGGGGATAGTGCGGCGGGATATGCCGCCTTGACGCTTTTGCCAATAGATCAAGAGGTCGTTACATCCGAAATGAAGGTCAACCTTCTAGCACCCGCTGTGGGGGATCGTTTGATTGCAAAAGGATCGGTTGTTAAAGCGGGTCGCAGATTAATCGTTGTTCAGGCGCATGTCTTTGCCCAAGCCGGTGAAAAATCGACCCTTGTCGCGCTCATGCAAGGGACAATGGTGCCTGTGGATCTTTAGTTTATCGCGTTAACCTGCGGACAACCGTCGCGCACACCCATGTAAGGCAAGAAAATCATCATCAACCGATGTGACCGGAAACTGATCCATAAACTCGGAAAAGCGCCCTTTTTGCGTGAACGCGGTTTCAAAAGTTGCTCCGAAATAAGGCACCATTGCACGGGCGACACCGCCGATAAGGTACAAACCAGCAAAGGGCATTGTCACCAAGGCTAGGTCACTTGCATAATTGCCCAAGGCCTCGACAGATGTGTCAATTGCCTCGAGGCAGGCCGCATCATTTTGTGCCGCCCCAGCAAAAATATCCGCAGCAGATAAACTGTTTTTCGTTTGGCTAGCATAGATTTCCTCGACGCCACGCCCGGACATCACATGCTCGGCAGAGGCAAACCCATATTTTGCGGTGAGATCATCGTATAATTTGGCAAGACGCCGAGATGATCCCGCAGGCATTTCTGTATGTCCTGCTTCGGCGGGAGGCACAAATAGACCTGTCGATGTCTCAAAGACTTGGGCGGCGTTCAACCCTGTGCCAACCCCGATCACCAACCGTGTTTTTTCCGCGCTTTGACGACCGCTTCGCACAGGAATCAAACAGTCTGGCGAGGCATCCAAAATGCCATATCCTTGCGCCTGCAGGTCGTTGATCAACGCCACGTTTTGCGCACCTGTAAGCGCTGCAAGGTGGTCTTGTTCCAGACGCCACGACAAATTGGTCAACTCGGCATGATCCCCCTTAATCGGCCCCGCAACAGCACAGCACAGAGCGTCAACAGACTTGATATCGCTCTCTTCCATGAATGTGCGAAGCACGTCAGCAAAGCTGGTATAAGAGGCATTTGGATATTTCTTAACCGACGAAATAT
>JALRHZ010000197.1 GCA_023259435.1 Paracoccaceae bacterium
GGCCTTCGGTGTTCACGAACAGGCCGTTTTCTTCTGTATAGGCTGCACCGGGCAGGATGATATCCGCGCGATGTGCGCCACGATCGCCATGGCTTCCTTGATAGATGACAAACACGCCATCGCCAATTTCAACTTCATCCGCACCAAGGTTGTAAACAACTTCAGCGCCGTCAATGGCTTTGGACAAACCGCCCTCGGTCACAGCACCAATATCCATCGCACCAACGCGCGAGGCAGCCGTATGTAGGATCATCAGTTTGGAGTGTGTTTCTTCGGCCAATTGCATCGCCGCCGCCAAAACCGCAGCGCCATCTGCTTCTTGCAAGGCACCTTGTCCAACCACAACCACGGATGCCGCGTCTAACACAGGACCATGCTTGCCGCCCAAAAGGCCGTTCAAGGCCGCGCGATCGGTTCCGACATGCGCGTAGTCATAGGTCAAATCAACCGCCTCGCCCACAAGACCAACAGTCGCGCCATTCAGCCACGCTTTGCGGATACGCGCGTTCAAAACGGGCGCTTCTTCGCGCGGGTTTGTGCCAATCAACTGGATAAACTGCGCCGTGTCGATGTCTTCAATCGTAGCAGTTCCAACATAGGCCGAGCGGTTTCCTTCGGGGAGTTTCGCACCATCTGTGCGGCACTCAACCTGCCCTGCAAGGCCATGCACCAACTGTTTCAAGGCAAAAGCCGCCTCGACCGGCGCCAAGTCACCAATGAGACCGGCAACCTTTTTGCCCTTCATCGCATTTGCGGCTGCCGACAAAGCCTCACCCCAAGTGGCTTTGCGCAACTTGCCATTCTCACGGATATAAGGCGTATCCAGACGCTGACGACGCAGACCGTCCCAGACAAAGCGAGTTTTGTCGGAAATCCACTCTTCATTTACGCCGTCATGGTTGCGCGGTAGGATCCGCATCACTTCACGACCCTTGGTATCCACGCGAATATTCGATCCCAAAGCGTCCATCACATCGATGGTCTCGGTCTTTGTCAATTCCCAAGGACGCGCGGTAAAGGCATAGGGCTTGGACGTCAAAGCACCAACAGGACACAGATCAATGATGTTTCCCTGCAGGTTGCTGTCCAAGGTTTCATTCAAATAGCTGGTGATCTCGGCGTCTTCGCCGCGACCTGTTTGGCCCATTTGCGAAATGCCCGCGACCTCAGTTGTAAAGCGCACACAGCGCGTACAGCTGATGCAGCGTGTCATTGTTGTGGATACTAACGGGCCAAGGTCCAAATCATCACAGGCACGCTTTGCTTCGTTAAAGCGGGTGTTCGAAATGCCATAGGCCATCGCCTGATCCTGAAGATCACACTCACCGCCTTGGTCACAAATCGGACAATCCAACGGGTGGTTGATTAGCATGAATTCCATCACGCCTTCGCGGGCCTTTTTCACCATAGGTGAATTGGTTTTAACCACAGGCGGCTGGCCCTCTGGACCGGGGCGCAAATCACGCACCTGCATCGCGCACGATGCGGCGGGCTTTGGCGGGCCGCCTACAACCTCGACCAAGCACATCCGACAGTTACCAGCAATCGAGAGACGTTCGTGATAACAAAAACGCGGCACCTCGATCCCTGCCTCTTCACAGGCTTGGATCAGCGTCATCGCGCCATCGACTTCAACCTCTTTGTCATCAATGATGATTTTACGTAGATCTGTCATCACATTCACTTTGCTTTTTGTCCAAGCACCGAGTTTGGCGCTGATTTCAATTTTTTCTTTACCTTCGCAGGAGCCTCTTTGGGGCCATATCCCCTACTCAATCCTGCCAACACTGCGGCCATTCCAGCCAAAAGGATTAGCGTTCCACTCATACCTTACAGCTCCCATTTAGAAGCAGATGCCCATCCGACATCTGTGGTGCATCTTCTGGACCATGGGCCCAATCAATGTCAGACGTTCCAAATTGTTCGATACAGAATTTGGTGCCCTCATAACGTGCCGCGTCACGGGCTGCATCCACATTCTGCACCGCATTGCGAATAACAAGGTCAAAACTTTTGGGATCTGTTTCCGATTGTGTCACACGACCATCGAATAGGATCCCGCCAAACGCGATCCGGTTGTCAAAATATTTCTCACCGCATGCCGATACCGCAAAGCCCATGATGGCAAGCGTACCTATAAACCCCAAACGAGAGAGCGACACTTGGATCATCAAATCACTCCGCCGCAAAAGCCGAAACGCGGCCCTTTTGTTGTGCCTTAATACGGTCTTCGATCTCTTCACGGAAGTTACGGATCAACCCTTGGATAGGCCAAGCCGCCGCGTCCCCAAGCGCACAGATCGTATGCCCTTCGACCTGTTTGGTCACGTCCCACAGCATGTCGATTTCTTCAAGAGATGCCTCGCCTTTGACCAAACGATCCATCACCCGCATCATCCAACCTGTGCCTTCGCGGCAGGGCGTACATTGGCCACAGCTTTCGTGCTTATAAAACTTAGACAACCGCCAGATTGCTTTGACGATATCGGTGGATTTATCCATCACGATCACAGCCGCAGTTCCAAGGCCAGAACCAAGCTCACCGCGGAGATAGTCGAAATCCATAATCGCATCGCGCATGTTTTCACCGCGCACACATGGCACAGAGGATCCACCGGGGATAACCGCCAATAGGTTGTCCCATCCGCCACGAATGCCGCCACAATGCTTTTCAATCAGCTCTTCAAAGCTCAGAGACATCTCTTCTTCGACCACGCATGGGGTGTTCACATGTCCCGAAATCGCAAATAGCTTGGTTCCCGCGTTATTCTGACGCCCAAAGCCCGCAAACCATTCCGGCCCA
>JALRHZ010000198.1 GCA_023259435.1 Paracoccaceae bacterium
TCTTGGCCGTGTCGTTTTGGACGTATTTCTCGGATCAAGACAGACAGGATCAAATAGCCGAGCTGTATGAAACAGCGCGAAGCTCTATCATCAATCGGCCCGAGTTCATGGTCAAGCTCATGTCGCTTCGCGGTGCGTCCGACGAAGTGCAACAGGACATCCGCGAGGTGATCCCCGTTGATTTCCCCATAAGTTCGTTCGATCTTGATTTGCCCCAGATGCAAAAGATCATCCTCGGGCTTGACCCTGTGGCCTCTGCCAGCCTTCAGATAAAGAGCGGTGGCATTCTGGATATTTCGGTGACCGAGCGGGTTCCCGCAGTGGTTTGGCGCAACTTTGACACGCTTGAGGTGTTAGATGAGACAGGGCATTATGTGCGCTCTGCAACTTCGCGATTGGATTATCCTCATTTGCCTTTGATCGCAGGCGAGGGGGCCAACACGCGGGTGCCCGAGGCACTTGCCCTAATGACCCGACTTAGTCCCCTACAGGACCGCGTGCGCGGATTGGTCTTTGTTGGGGCTCGTCGGTGGGATGTGGTGTTGAACCGTCGCCAGCGCCTGCTGTTACCTGAAGACGGGCCACTTTCCGCAGTTGAACGTATTATTGCGATGGATCAGGCCCAAGATTTGTTGGCACGCGACATTGTCGCTGTGGATTTGCGGATCCCATCGCGGCCGACACTACGATTAGCAGATAACCAAGAAAATGAGGGCCTCGTGCCCACCGGAATGGGGAATTAAATGTTCGATTTGTACGAGTCTCAGCGTGCCATGCGAGCCATGCGAAAAGCAGCACTTCAACGGGGTGTGATTGCCGTTCTAGATGTTGGTACAACCAAAGTGTCCTGCCTTGTTTTACGGTTTGACGGTACGGATCGAAGCCTTGAAGCGGACGGTGTTGGATCTTTGGCAGGACAATCGGGCTTTCGCGTTATTGGTGAGGCGACCACAATGTCGCGCGGCGTACAATTTGGCGAAATTGTCGCCATGCGCGATGCCGAGCGTGCGATCCGAACTGCGTTGCAATCCGCGCAGAAAATGGCGGGCGTTCGCGTGGATCATTTGATCGCTTGTTTCTCGGGCGGGGGACCGCGTTCATATGGGTTGGCCGGAAAGGTCGAGGTCAAAGATCAAGTGGTCAGCGAACAAGATATTGCACAGGTTTTGGCCGCGTGTGACGTGCCGGATTACGGCGCGGGTCGGGATGTTTTGCATGCGCAGCCGGTGAATTTTTCGTTGGATCATCGGTCCGGCCTTGCGGATCCACGGGGCCAAATCGGCAAAGAGCTGGCCACGGATTTACACATGCTAACCGTTGATCAAAAGGTCATTGCTGACCTTGCAAACTGTGTCAAACATTCAGATGTTGAATTGGCGGGTGTTGCCTCTTCGGCCTATGTGGCTGGGATTTCGTCCTTGGTTGAAGACGAACAAGAGCTCGGGGCGGCGTGTATTGATATGGGCGGCGGCACGACGTCAATTTCGATTTTCATGAAGCGTCATATGATTTTTGCGGACACAATCCGCATGGGTGGGGATCATGTGACCCGCGATATTTCAATGGGGTTGCAGATCCCTCATAGTTTGGCAGAACGGTTTAAAACACGCTATGGCGGCGTGATCGCCACAGGCCGCGATGATCATGATTTGATCGAGATTTCTGGTGCCTCTGGGGATTGGGAACATGATCGGCGCAGCGTGACACGTGCGGAACTCATTGGGATTGTGCGGCCTCGCGTTGAAGAAATCCTAGAAGAAGTACGCGCCCGTCTTGAGGCGGCAGGCTTTGATCATTTGCCAAGTCAGCAGATTGTTTTGTCAGGAGGGGCAAGCCAGCTTCCGGGCATTAGCGAATTGGCATCCCGGATCTTGGGTCAACAGGTTCGTTTGGGGCGTCCGTTGCGGGTGCATCGTCTTCCTCAATCGTTCTCAACCGCGGCGCATTCTGCTTTGGTGGGGTTGTCCTTATTCGCAGCGCACCCCCAAGACGAGTGGTGGGATTTTGAGGTTCCAAGCGAAGCCTATCCTGTGCGCTCGTTTCGACGCGCTGTTCGGTGGTTGAAAGAAAACTGGTGACCACTAAACCTAGTATTTCTTCATAAATCGACGCAGTTTGCGCAAAAAATAGCCTATATTTTGCGGTGAAAGTCACGTTTTTGCGTGACGTGGCTGCTTTTTGCCGTTAGAATTAAAGGTAATATTCAAAAAAGGCCTGCGAAGCGGGCAAAAACAGGCGGACCAACCATGGCATTAAATTTTTCAGCACCCGAGCATGAAGATCTAAAACCACGCATCACCGTTTTCGGTGTTGGCGGGGCGGGCGGAAACGCCGTCAATAATATGATTGAAAAGAACCTTGAGGGTGTCGAATTTGTTGTTGCAAATACAGACGCACAAGCGCTTCAGCAAAATAACGCGGGTCAGCGTATCCAGCTTGGGGTGAAGGTAACCGAAGGTTTGGGTGCGGGTGCGCGCGCCACTGTCGGCGCTGCGGCGGCTGAGGAAAGCATCGAACAGATTGTTGATAACCTTGCCGGTGCGCATATGTGCTTTATCACGGCGGGCATGGGCGGTGGTACCGGCACGGGTGCTGCGCCTATTATCGCGCAGGCCGCGCGTGAGCTTGGTGTGTTGACCGTTGGTGTTGTCACAAAGCCGTTCCAGTTTGAGGGCGCAAAACGTATGCGTCAGGCGGATGAAGGGGTTGAGGCGCTTCAAAAAGTTGTTGATACGCTGATCATTATTCCAAACCAAAACCTATTC
>JALRHZ010000199.1 GCA_023259435.1 Paracoccaceae bacterium
CGCCCCCCCCCCCCCCCCCCGCGGGTCGGATTGCGAAAGCAATTCGAAATCTCTCAGGCCTTCGCGCGCACTGCCGCGACATCACGATCCACCAACGGCATTCGCTTGCCCGCTAATACTACATCAGGATCATAGGCTTTGCGGGCAAACACCTCGCGCACCATCGGCGCAAAAAATTCAATCGGCAAACTGTCATATTCAGGGTCAAAGCTCGCCTGATCCCATCGCTCGCAGAATTCTGCACAATCGTCAAAATAGGCATGCTCCGCATGGCGCTCGCGCTTGTTTTGGTCAAACCCATCCAGGTGATGCCCATAATAAACCATCTGAAAATCTCCATGCGTTTGCACACACCAGGTACATTGCTCGCGTACAAATGGCTTTAGAATGGTGGCGGCATATTCATCGTGATTATAGGGGGCATAGATGTCTCCTATGTCGTGCAACAAGGCCGAGACAACCCAATCAATATCTGCCCCATCGCGCCATGCGCGGGTGGCGGATTGCACTGAATGTCCCAACCGTGTGACCTGATACCCAGATAGGCTCTCATCCAAATCCACAAGAGCGGTCAATAGGCGATCCGCTGTTCCTTTCGTATATTCGATCTCATGAGCGGTCAGAAATTCGTAATCTTCTTTGTCGCCATCTTTCATCTGCGTGAATTTGACGTGGTCCATGGTGCCTCCTTGTCTCATTTTCATCCAAGTTGCGAAAAATTGTCGTGCCTGTCTAGCGGCGATTGCGACATTCACACGCCCATTAGGGTAAAAAATGCAACCAGACCCAAACCGTTGGGATCGACAACAAGGTCGAGGCCAATATCGTCGTTGCTGCCACGCGTTTTGCGCGGTTGTACATATTGGCAAAGACATATCCGTTGATCCCTGGTGCGACAGCCGCTGTAATCACGGCGGACCGGATTTGCGCGTCACTCAAGGACAATTCAGATCCCAACGAATAGGTCACAATGGGATGCACAAATAGCGAGAGTATCATGACCATCACAACTGGCCCAATTTGGCCTTCGGGTTTATACCGATAGATGACCGCGCCAAGTGCGACCAATGCGATTGGAATGGCAGACGCGCCAATCATGGAAAGACCTTCCCGAACCACATAGGGCAGGGTGAGGCCGCTGAGATTAACAGCAAAGCCCAAAGCAATCCCAATGACCAAGGCGTTCGAGAACATCGCTTTGGTGATTTTTGTCAACGCTTCAAGTGGCGTCCCGCCACGGTTGCGCACTGTCTCCATCGCGGTGATACCAACCAAGTAACAAAAGGCCGAATGGAACGAGATGATGACAAAATTACTTGCCAAGGCATCGGTACCATAGGCGCGCTCGGTGATCGGCAGCCCGAGCATCAAGGTATTCGAGAATAAGGCGCAAAATCCAATGGCGATTGAATCCTCGATCGCCCGTTTAAAGATAAAATGCGCCCCAAGGGTCGCAATCACAAAACAGGTCAACGCCCCCGAGTAATAGCTAATCAATAGGGAAAATGAGAAATTCGTTTGAATATCAAGATCAGAGATGGCCAAGAACAGCATCACAGGAATTGCAAACCGCTGGGTAAAGTTCAGGGTCTCGTCGATGGTGCGGTCTGAGGCTATTTTCAGAGCGGCGACGCCATATCCTGCCGCGATGACCACAAAAACTGGAAGGATGACGTCAAAAAGCGCCTGCATGGCTAAACACTATATTCCAAGGTCATCCCGTCATAAGCGGCACAGATATGGTCAGGAGTTTCCTCATTCACCTGTGTGTGATCAAGGTCGATGTGCATATTTGTCAACACGCCCTTTGGGATACCTGCTTTTTCAATCCACTCAAGAGTTTGCGCCAAATGCGAATGTGTTGGGTGCGGATCGCGGCGTAGGGCGTCGATAATCCAACAATCTTTTCCCTCAAGTAACCGCCAGCCTTCGTCGCACATCTCTGAGACATCCGGCAAATACACCACAGGGCCAATTCCAAACCCCAAAGCGTTTATCTGCCCGTGTTCAACTTCAAACGGCTCAAAGGTTATATCGCCACCCGCACCTGCAATGCTGAAGGGTGTGTTTGGATCAATAAGGCTCATGTCCAGAATCGGGGGATAGCTTGAGCCCTCGGGTTGCACAAACGCATAGCCAAAGCGCGCCATGAGATTGTCACAGGTCTCGGCATCTGCATACACAGGAAGCCGTTTGCGCATGTTAAACACGATCATTCGTAGGTCGTCGATGCCGTGAACATGATCTGCATGGGAATGGGTATACACCACCGCGTCCAATTCCCCCACACCCGCATCCAAGAGCTGATCCCGCATATCCGGCGAGGTGTCGATCAAGACGCGTGTGGTGCCTGCGGTGCTTGTTTTTTCAACAAGGATTGAACAGCGTCGTCTGCGGTTTTTTGGATTGCTTGGATCGCACGCGCCCCAGTGGCCACCAAGGCGCGGTACGCCGCCTGATGATCCACATCCCAATATCGTGATGCGTAAACGGCTCATGCCGCCTCCGAAAACGTCAGAACCTTTGAAAAGAGACGATCAAAGTTTGCCTCTGTCTGGGCAGCAAACTCTTGATAGCTCATACCGAATTCTTGGGCCGCCCGTACAGCCGTATGCACCACATAGGACGGCTCGTTGCGTTTGCCGCGATAGGGCTTGGGTGCCAGATAGGGTGCATCGGTTTCCACCAGCACGCGCTCGGGCGGGGCGGCGGCAAAAATATCGCGCACCTCGGTGGATTTGGGAAAGGTGGCAATG
>JALRHZ010000200.1 GCA_023259435.1 Paracoccaceae bacterium
GTTGTGCCTCCGCGTACAGGATCAAAATCAAGACCGGGCGTAATCGCCACCCCTGCTTTGTCTAGCACATCTTTACAAAATGACAGGCTGTCAGAATGGAACCGGCTGATATCTGCGTAAATATAGAATGCGCCGTCTGGTGGCGCGATATTGTCAAATCCTGCCTCGCGCAGACCCGCGATCATCAACGCACGATTTTCGGTATAGACCTGTAGGTTCTGATCCAGCTCGTCTTGTGCGGATAACGCATATAGTGCTGCACGCTGCGAGACATGCGGCGCACAGATAAACATATTTTGCGCCAACCTTTCGACACGGCGGACGTGATCTTGGGGAACCACCATCCAGCCAATGCGCCACCCCGTCATTGAGAAATATTTTGAAAAGGAGTTGATGATATAAACATCATCCGTCACCTCAAGGGCGGTCACCGCCTTTTTCTCGTATTCAATACCGTGATAGATTTCATCACTGATAAACGCGGCACTCGATGCGGAACAGGCCTGTGCCAAGGCGGATAAGTCGTCACGGCCCAGCATGGTTCCCGTGGGATTGGCAGGAGACGCCACCAACAAGCCGTTCAAACCATGGGCCACAATATCATCTGCCGTGGGCTGAAACCGATTGTCCAAGGTTGTGGGAATATCAACCGGCACCAAGCCCTGAGATTTGAGGATCTGACGATAGCTTGGATACCCCGGTGCGCCGATGCCCACACGCTCGCCCGTATCAAAGAGCGCTGCGAAACTTAGCAAGAACGCCGAAGAGGAGCCCGATGTCACAACAACGCGATTGGGATCCAGATCCACGTCGTACCAGCGCCCGTATAACGCGGCGATTTCCTGCCGAAGCGCAGGCAAGCCCAGCGCAACGGTATACCCCATCGGATCTTGATGCAGATCATTGGTTAGTTTTTCCAATGATTTCAGAGGGGCCGCGGTGCTAGGCTGTCCGACTTCCATGTGAATGATGTGGCGCCCCTCGGCTTCGGCCTGTCTGGCCGCCTCCATGACGTCCATCACAATAAAGGGATCAACCTCGCCGCGGGTTGAGTTTTTCATGCCAGCACTCCATGTTGTCTTGGACTGTGTTTTCCACTTCCACGCGGGTCAGGTCAATGACAAGTTTCAAAACAATTCTTAGCGGTTTTCTGATTTGGCTTGGCTGTGTCACCTCTGCCGCCGCCATTGGATTGCTGCGAGATAGTGATATCGAATACGCCTTGGCCGAGTTGGCCCGCCCTATTCTGACCGAAGCGGGGGTGTCGCCAAGCTCTATTAAAATTTTGGTGGTGGATGATCCAAAAATAAATGCCTTTGTGATCGACACGCAATATATCTTTGTTAACTCTGGATTGATCCTAAAAACAAAAACGCCCGAAATGCTTCAGGCGGTTATTGCCCATGAAGCGGCCCATATCGCCAATGGCCATATCACAAGACGGCTTCAGAATTTTCGTGACGCGCATACGGCCGCTGGATTTGGAACGGCCTTGGCCCTGATGGTCGGGGCGGCATCGGGACGCGGCGATTTGGGATATGGTCTTGCCGTGGGGGCCCAATCCGCAAGCCAACGCGCCCTTTTGGCGCATACCCGTGCCGAAGAGGCCGCCGCCGATAGCGCATCTTTTAAATACCTGCGCCGCGCCGGAATAGACCCAAAGGGTATGTTGGATACGTTGAACTTGTTGCGGGGTCAGTTGAACGTTTCAGAGCATCATCAAGATCCCTATACGCGCTCTCATCCTCTTACCCGTGAGCGTTTACGCAATGTCGAAGTCTTAATTGCCTCTGATACGCAATCTTATGCCCCAACGAGTGCAACCTATTGGTTTCACCGCGCAAAAGGCAAAATTGAGGCCTTTGAACGGGATCCGAATTGGGTGGTCAGATCCGCGAAATCCGCGCCCACGGCGGATCTACGGCACAGCAAGGCGGCTGTGGGCCTGATGCGGATGGGCAAATTGGACAAGGCACTTGGGGAGATTAAAGCCGCACGTAACCTTCGCCCGAATGATCCCTTTTTGACCGACCTTCATGGCGAAATCCTTATGCGGAACCGCGCATTCAAAGCGACAGTTGGCCTATATGCAAAGGCCGCAGCTCAGGCGCCGAAAGATGGTCTTATTCAAGCCAACTATGGACGCGCCCTTTTGGCAGATGGCCAAAGCGCACGCGCCGTTAAACAACTTGAACAAGCCCGCCATTTGGACAAACGGAACCCGCGGATGCTTCAGGATTTATCCGTTGCCTATGCCAAAGTGGGGAAAACCGGAAACGCATCTGAGGCGGCAGCCGCGCGTTATGCCCTGATCGGGAAATTAGACACAGCAAAAACGCATGCAAAACGCGCCAGCGATCTCTTGCCCCGTGGCACACCTGCTTGGCAAAGAGCCCAAGACATTCTATTTGCAAAGTAACCGAATGACACCGTTTAAAAAAGGATCCACCCAATGCTTCGCTCTCTGACCGCCGCCGCAGTTTTATCTGCGACATTTGCCACGCCATCCTTGGCATTTGACCCTGCGAATATGACCCCAACTGAGCAGCAAGGGTTTCGTGATGCTGTGCGTGCCTATCTCTTGGATAATCCAGAAGTCATATTTGAGGCTGTAGAGGTGTTTCGCGCCCGCGAAGAAGCCGCAGCCGCCGCGCAAGAAGACGCAATGGTTCTAAGCAATGCCGAGGCCATATTTAACGATGGGTCTTCTTATGTCGGTG
>JALRHZ010000019.1 GCA_023259435.1 Paracoccaceae bacterium
TGTGGATGGCGCAAAGGCGACGGTTGCCTTTGCGCCATTCCTGCATCCGCCTCTGCGCAATGCCGCGAAAGCGCTTCGATAAATAAACGCATGCGACGGTTCATAAGCTTGGTCGGTGAATGAAGAATTGAGATTGAAAACTCGGTCGCGGTTAATTGGGGCAGGACACGGCAGACACCCCCCCGCTCGAGGGCTCCGCGAACCAGAAAATCAGGCAGCAGTGCAATTCCATGTCCCTGCAATACTGAGCTTAGCAAAAAATTCCCATTGTTCGAGCTAATCGAAGGCTTAAACACAACCTTATGCGTGGTTTTTCCGTCTTTTAACGCCCACTCGACCTGCCGCCCTTGGCCATGATGAATAAGGGCATGATCCCCTAGATCAGCGGCCGATTTCGGACTTCCTTGTGCGCCAAGATAGCTGGGACTGGCATAGAGGCCATGGCACACCCGCTCAAGTATTTTGGCCGTCGGATGACGCGCCTGTCTATCGGAAATGCGCACCGCAAGGTCATAATTTTCACTGTCCAGATCAACATGGCGGTCGTCGAAATCCACATTCAAACGTATGTCTGGATGTGTCGTGATAAAATCCAAAACCATCGGCTGAAGGAACGACAACCCAAAGTGCAAAGGCAAAGACACAGATAGGGTCCCAGAGATGGCCTTACGGCTTTGAATGAAATCTTCATCCAACGCCTGCGCCTCGGCCAATATGCGACGCGCACGATCATAGAATTCTTGCCCCGCAGGCGTAATGCTCCAAGCGCCTGCACGTCGATCAACAAATGTTGTGTTGTACCGCTCTTCAAGCAGCTTTAAACGGCGACTGACCGCTGATTTGGCGATATTCAAAGACGCTGCGGCCTTTGCAATGCCACCGCCATCTACAATCGCCACATAGGCGAGCAATTCCTCTAACTTTGCCATAATATTCTACAATCCAGACCGTATCTTTAAATTTTGGCGCGCGCGTTGCCCAGCCTCGCATAGCTAAGCAAAGTATTTGAAATTACAACTCGGAACATAAAATAGCAGTGCCAAGAGTGAATTACTATCGTTTGGCCTGCCTCACCATACGCTCTAGTCCATCTAGAAAACGTGACCGATCCGCCTTGGAGAAAGGCTTTGCCCCGCCTTGACGAAACGGATCTGCGGCGCGCAGGTCTTGCATTAAATCTCGGGTCGCAAGCGCATCGCCAATATTGCGTTCGGTTAATGCCTCGCCGTTATGTTTGATTACCAAAGCGCCCTGCGCGACAACTTTTGCCGCCAAGGGGATGTCCCCTGTGACAACGATATCATTGGCCCCTGCCCGCTCTGCGATCCACATATCAGCAACATCAGCGCCTTGATCAACGGTAATCGTTTGCACCAAAGGATGCGCCGAGGGGCGAATACCACCGTTGCTGACAATATAGACGCAAAGACCATGACGCACGGCAACGCGTTCGACCTCGGCCTTCACTGGGCATGCATCGGCATCAACGTAAATTCTAGTCACTCTAGCAATCTCCTGTATGGCCTCATGACTTCGCCTTGCGCAGAATTGATGCCAATTTCTTACCCCTTGCAAGTTCATCAACCAATTTATCCAAATATCGAATTTCTTGCATCAATGGATTTTCTATATTCTCTACCCGAACACCACAGATAACACCGGTTATTAGCTTGCGGTTCAGGTTCATACTGGGCGCATTCGAAAAGAACTTTTCAAAACTTACGTTTTGGCTATTGATTTCATTAATGTCTTTGGGGGAGTAGCCAGTAAGCCACTCTATGACCTGCAAAAGCTCGTTTTCACTGCGTCCTTTTCGTTCAACCTTGTTCAAATATAGTGGATAAACCGAGCCAAAACTCATTTCGAATATTTTTGACCTTGCCATAGACGTGCACTTTCTCGACAGAAATGGATGTGTCAATCATTATAGCTTTTTAAACAACAGTCACGCTAGCAACGGCAGGTTCAAGTGCCGAGCGAGATATTTTCATTTATATGAGATGATTGGTGGAGCCTAGGGGGATCGAACCCCTGACCTCTACAATGCCATTGTAGCGCTCTCCCAGCTGAGCTAAGGCCCCGAATATGCGATGCACATGTGTTAGTAAAAGCACGCGAAAGGTTCAAGTGTAAAACTACGCATCCGCGTGCTGAAACGCTTATTTTAGGTGATCAAAGATCAGCTATCATCATCATCGGATGACATGTCGGCGATATCTTCAAGTGACACGTTATCATCGTCATCTTCTTCTAAGATATCGTCGCCCAAATCCACATCCACGTCGTCATCATCTAGGATTACATCATCCTCAATGTCTGCTTCTTTGGCTTTGCCTGCACGATCCTCGGCGTCGGCCGCGATCATGCGTGGCTTGGATGTTTCAAGCTCAACGACTTCTCCCGTGTACGGGCTAACAATCGGATCTTTATTCAGGTCATAGAAACGTTTACCAGTTGTTGGGCAAACACGTTTCACACCCCATTCTTCTTTTGGCATGGGACAGTCCCTTTGCGTTTAATCTTGTCGACAGTTCGGGCCAAGTGCCATAAGAATCACAGCATGTCAAAGGCTTTTGCTTTAAAACTCAGGAGGCACTATGCGATTTTGGTCAAAGGCAGAACCGATAGATCGTATATCGCTGCCGAATGCCCCCGAAATCTTTGTTGTGATCCGTCGAACGCGTCAGGCCAAACGCCTTAGCCTGCGGGTGTCAGGCCTAGACGGGCGCACCACACTTACGGCGCCGCCCCATATCGATGACCAAGAACTTATCACCTTTGTGCGGGACAAAGAACAATGGATCTTAAAGCATCAAGGCTCTCTTGGTCACACGCAGGTTCGCATCGGCGCTGAAATATTGTTCCATGGGGTGACTGTCCCCATTCGGCAATCCCTCAAGCGTACAGCCAATTTTGAACAAGACGCAATTTTTGCCCCAGCCCAGCGCACAGCACTTCATGTGCGCGCATTGCTCAAGGAACGCGCCCGCCGCCAACTTGTGATAGAATGTGACCAGTTTGCTGCACGGCTTGGGCGCCGGCCGCAACGCATAACGCTTCGGGACACGCGGTCACGGTGGGGCTCGTGTTCTTCAAAAGGCGATCTTATGTTTTCTTGGCGTCTCATTATGGCGCCTCCTAGAGTTCTCTCGTATGTCGCGGCCCACGAAGTCGCGCATCTGAAACACATGGATCACTCAAAGGATTTTTGGGCCTGCGTCCATACCATCTATGGCCCCTATCAAAATGAGCGCGACTGGTTGCGCAAAAATGGGGCCGCATTGCATCAATTCGACTTTGAGGATTGACAGATTTCGGATTTGTGATCACAAAAAGTCATGAACTTGACTAAATCCCCAGATACCGCACTTGCTGCACATGATAAAATTTATCGCGGACTGCGTGCGCAGATTATGTACGGCGAGATTTCGCCCGGCCAATCCATAACCATTCGAGGGATCGCAGCAAAATTTCACGTATCTATGACCCCCGCACGCGAGGCGGTCAGACGGCTGGTGGCAGAAGGCGCGCTAAGTATGTCGTCCTCTGGTCGTGTTTCAACGCCCGAGCTTACGAACGACCGCATCGAAGAGCTGGCGGCCTTGCGCTCTTTGATCGAAGTGGAACTAGCAAGTCGCGCCCTACCACGTGCGCATTTGGCGCTAATTGAACGGCTTCAGACTATTAATGCCTCCATTGGCACAGCGGTCTCCGAGCGTGACCCAATCGCCTATATCCGCACCAATCTTGAATTTCATAGAACACTTTATTTGCGCGCCCAAGCGCCTGCGATGTTGGCGATTGCGGAAACGGTTTGGCTTCAACTTGGGCCGACCATGCGCACGCTTTATGCGCAAAAACCTCGCAAAGAGCCGCCTAATTTCCACAAAATCATTCTGTCGTCTCTCAGTGCCGGCGACGAACCCGGGCTGCGACTTGCCGTGCGCCAAGATGTGACCCAAGGCCTACGCATGTTGGTATCGTGACATTGGGCTTATCACATAAATGGTCAATGCGCCTGACGTGGGCTTTCGCTCTAGCAATTGCAATCGGAACCTTGACGCCCGCGGCGCAATTACCCGATGCACCAGGATCCGACAAACTTCATCACATCATCGGATTTTTTGCATTATGCCTGCCGCTTGCCCTGTCTCAGACGGTAAAGATGTGGAAATTGGCGGCATGGACTTTGGCGTTCGGGGGTGCCATTGAGTTCATACAACCCTACATCAATCGCAGTGGTGAGTGGGCCGATGTCATTGCGGACGGAATTGGGATCGCCCTCGCCATTGGCCTAGGTCTTGCCCGTATTGAGCTTGTGAAAACACGGTCCTAGCCCAAAACATACCGCACAGAGACCTGATTAGGCGGCCAAGCCCTTGGATCCCATATCAAGAAACTTCTTTCGACGATCTGACAAGAGTTCGTCGCGTGACATATCCTTCATCTCTTCTAACATAGACGAGATGGCATCGCGCACAGAAGAGATGGCCGCCTGTTGATCACGATGTGCACCGCCCAATGGTTCGGCAATCACCAGATCATTCACGCCCAAGGCTTTTAGATCCTGCGCCGTAATCCGAAGTGCTTCGGCCGCTTCGCGCATCTTTTCCGCGTCTTTCCATAGAATAGATGCGCACCCTTCAGGAGAGATGACGGAATAAACGGAATGTTCCAACATCGCCACACGGTTGGCCGTTGCAAAAGCAACCGCACCACCAGAGCCACCCTCACCTATGATAATAGAGATCATAGGGACCTTTATCTGAAGACATTTTTCAGTTGAGCGGGCAATTGCCTCGGATTGACCACGCTCTTCCGCACCTTTGCCAGGATACGCACCGGGTGTATCCACAAGAGTGATCACAGGCAGACCGAATTTATCAGCCAATTCCATCAGACGGATCGCTTTGCGATATCCTTCTGGTCGCGCCATACCAAAATTTCTCTCGATCCGAGTTTTGGTGTCATCGCCTTTTTCGTGCCCGATCACCACGACAGGTTGATCATTAAATCGCGCAAGGCCGCCCATCACCGCATGGTCATCCGCGTAATTGCGATCGCCGGCAAGGGGTGTGTATTCGTTAAACAAAGCCTCGATATAGTCTTTGCAATGCGGGCGCTCGGGATGACGCGCAATCTGACATTTGCGCCATGGTGTTAGGTTTGCATAAAGCTCCTTTAACAAAGCGTCCGCTTTTTTGTCCAAGGCCGCGGCCTCTTGTTCAATATCCATTTCCTCGTTTTGACGTGCCATGGCACGCAATTCTTCGGCTTTGCCTTCGATCTCGGCCAGAGGTTTTTCAAAATCGAGGTATTGGGTCATGGTTTGCTCCGCTTTAGACGCTTCTTATATGGACCGACACGGCACACGATGCAACGGGGGAAGCTTTGGAAATTTTCCCCACTATTCCCATCCCTACCTATAGAGAGAGCAAAAACAAAAAATGCCCCGTCCTCACGGGGCACTTTGAAAAGGTACAGACATGTGCCTAACCAATCATCTCGGCTTGTTTGACGATCACTTCTGCTTGTTTGATCGAGGCTATGTCGACCAAGCGACCTTTATACACGGTCGCGCCTTCGCCGTTTGCTTTGGCTTGTTCCATGGCCTCTAGAATTTCACGCGCCTCTGCGACGGCTTCTTCTGAGGGTGTGAAGACTTCGTTAGACAAAGCAACCTGTTTCGGATGGATCGCCCATTTTCCAACCATGCCAAGGGTGGCCGAGCGGCGGGCCTGCGCGCGGAACCCTTCTTCATCTGAGAAATCACCAAACGGACCATCAACGGGCAAAACACCATGCGTACGGCAGGCCGCAACAATTGCGGTTTGTGCCCAATGCCACGGATCTGACCAGTACTTTTGGCCATCGTGATACATGTAATAATTGGCTTGTGTGCCGCCGATACCGGTTGTTGCCATCCCCATAGACGCCGCAAAATCCGCCGCCCCAAGTGACATCGCAACCAAACGCGGGCTTGACGCTGCAATTTCTTCGACATGTGCAATACCGGCCGCGCTTTCGATGATGACTTCGAACGTGATCTTTTTGCTCCGCCCCTTGGCGGCTTCAACCGCAGTCACCAAAGCGTCAACCGCATAGATATCCGCAGCGCAACCCACTTTTGGGATCATGATTTGATCCAATCGCTCGCCCGCGTGTTCCAACAGGTCCACGACGTCACGATACCAATAGGGTGTGTCTAACCCATTGATCCGGACAGACAGGGTTTTTGTGCCCCAATCAATGTCTGAAATAGCGCTAATTACATTTTGACGCGCACTGTCTTTGTCTGACGGCGCAACAGAATCCTCAAGATCAAGATTGATCACATCAGCGGCACTTGCTGCCATTTTTTCAAAGATTGCAGGACGCGATCCTGGCCCAAACAATTGGCATCGGTTGGGTCGTGCGATTGGTGTGGGTTGAATGCGAAAGCTCATGATGCGCCCCTTTTGGCAAAGTTACGATATTGCGGATAGATATAGGAAAAGAGTTATAAAATTGCGTCGAGACATGCAAGGGTCATTTTGCACTTGCAGCATTTTCAGAAAGCGACGGTGCATATGTCGCCAATAGGAATGCAATCTGCCCCGGTCATGAAAGGCTTTTTAAAAAGAAAGTGAAATGATGCGGCGTGCTCTTCTTGAAAATTGGTCCCTGTTTTTGGGAATGATTCTCTTGATGATTGGCAATGGTCTCTTGGTGACCTTGCTGACAATTCGAGGGGCGTCCTTGGGGTTTTCCGATCTTGTTATCTCATTGATGCAGGCCGCCTATCCTTTGGGTGCATTGGCCGGCACAGTTACGGCCCCAAAGCTAATCACAAAGGTGGGTCATATCCGTGCATTCTCTGCATTGGCGTCGATGGTATCCGTCGCAGCCATTGCGCATCTATTGACCTCAGATCCAGTCAGTTGGAGCGCGATGCGATTTTTGGCCGGCTTCTGTTTTCCTGGGCTGTATGTCATTACCGAAAGTTGGCTGAACGCCAAATCAGAAAATAAGATCCGCGCCCAAGTTTTGTCGATTTACTTTATAACGACGTTGGCCGGCCCCGCGATTGGAACGGCTATGGTTGGAATACCGGACCCTTCGGGCAACCTTTTATTCGGAATAGTCTCAATCCTAATTTCAATTGCGATTGTCCCTTTGCTTTTATCCAACGTCCGTGCGCCAGAATTTTCCGCACCTGATAGAATGCCCGTCCAACGACTTGCCAAAGTCTCCCCCATGGCAGTGTTCGGGATCGTGATGAACAGCATTGCTGTGTCGGCCTGGTTTATTGGCCTGCCCTTGTATGCGTTGCAAAATGGCTTTGATAATGCTCAAGCAGCTTGGGTTTTGGTGAGCGCGATGATCGGAGGTGCGCTTGTGCAATTTCCGGCGGGATGGTTATCGGATCAGATGGACCGGCGGAACGTCGTAATCGGCTTAGGTGCCATTTCCATTGCTGGCTGCTTTTGGGTCGGTGCACATCCTACGCCACTGACAATCTGGATTGGCTTTACCATCATAGCCGCTGTGACGCTTCCAACATATTCTATTCTTGTTGCACATGCCAATGATCAACTGAGCAGCGGACAAATCGTGCCAGCATCTGGGACGATGGGGTTTCTAATGCAAACCGGCCAGTTCTTGGGAATACTTATCGGGCCAAATATGATCACCATGCTGGACGGCCGCGGGCTATTGGTCACGATTGCACTGTCCTCGATCTGCGTGATCGTCTTTGCAATTGGGCGCCGCGTGACCAGTGCCGCCCCTGACGAGACAACCGATATGCAGCCAATTGGCGTGATCGGACTAACCCAGCCGGGCCTCCTGCAAGCGGAGGCGATATCAGAAGACATCTCCGAAACCTCCGAGCAATTTGGTGATAAATCCTAATTTTTATCAATTTTTCGAAGAATCTTGCATAAATATCCGAATGCTTTGTCGCATTTAGGAAACTCTTTGAACAACTCTATGGCACACATTTCACCTAAATGGATTTTGGGAGACCCACGATGATCAAGACACCTTACCTATTGTTTCTTGGCGACGCACCAGACCAACTTGCCGCCAAAGTTGCGATTGGCATCAAAGATTGGCGTCCTGAAAACGCTGTAGGACAGTTCAAAATGAACGGCTGTAATGCTGACCTAGGAATTGAGAACCTCAGTCTAGCGGAGGCCAAAGAAAAAGGTGCCAAAACACTTGTAATCGGGGTCGCCAACCGAGGTGGCGTGATCTCGGCCGCATGGAAATCGGTTCTGATCGAAGCAATTGAAATGGGATACGATATCGCCAGCGGACTGCATAACCTCTTGCGTGACGAAGCTGATCTCGTGGCTGCGGCACAGGCCAATGGCACAGAACTACATGATGTGCGCATCCCTTCCGTTCAATATCCTATTGCCAACGGAAAGAAACGTACCGGCAAGCGCTGTCTTGCTGTGGGAACAGATTGCTCTGTAGGCAAAATGTATACCGCGATGGCGATGGATGCAGAAATGCGGGAGCGTGGTTTGAAATCAACATTCCGCGCGACAGGGCAGACAGGGATCCTTATTACAGGTGACGGAGTTCCACTTGATGCGGTGATCGCAGATTTCATGGCGGGTTCTATTGAGTACCTAACACCTGACAACGATGACGATCATTGGGATATGATTGAAGGCCAAGGCAGCCTATTTCACGTCTCTTATTCCGGTGTCACACTGGCATTGGTGCACGGGGGCCAACCGGACGCTTTGATCTTGTGCCACGAGCCAACCAGAGCGCATATGCGCGGTCTACCAGACTATCAACAACCCTCGCTAGAAGATTTGCGCGATGTCGCGCTGCGCCTTGCCCAAGTTGGAAATCCAAACTGTAAAGTGGTTGGCATTTCGGTGAATACACAGCACATGGAAGATACAGCCGCCAAAGCGTATCTAGCTGAGCTAGAAGCACAAATGTCGCTGCCTGCAACAGACCCCTATCGCTATGGCGCGGGCAAGCTTGTTGACGCGCTTGCCGCTCTTTAAGGTGTGACAAGAAACCTCTCGTCGGACGCCTCCGGCGGGAGTATTTTTTGCAAAAAGAAAGAGGGGCAGTATGATTACAGTAACGCGGGATGTTTTCCCACTTGCCCAAGTGTTTCGCATCTCGAGGGGTGCACGCACTGAAGCAAAAGTTTTGACGGTTCGGATTGAACGTGAAGGCCATGTGGGGGTCGGGGAATGTGTTCCCTATGCCCGCTATGGCGAAACACTTGAGAGCGTTGAGGATCAAATTAAGTCCCTGCCCTTTGATATTACGCGTAGCGCCCTGCAATCGGCCTTGCCCGCCGGCGCGGCACGGAATGCGGTTGATTGCGCGCTTTGGGATTTAGAGGCGAAAGCCGCAGGGCGGCGCGTTTGGGATTTGGCACAGCTGTCCGCGCCGGGCCCCGAAATTACGGCCTATACCCTGTCATTGGATGAGCCTGATGCAATGGAAGCCTCCGCGCGCAAAAATGCCTTTCGCCCGCTTCTAAAGATCAAGCTTGGAACACCTGATGACATGCCTCGTCTGGAAGCCGTGCGGCGGGGTGCGCCGAATAGCAGGATCATCGTTGACGCAAATGAAGGGTGGGATGTGCCAACCTATCTGGCGTTATGCCCACATTTAGAACGGCTTGGCGTCGCCTTAATTGAGCAACCCGTGCCCGCGGATGAGGATGATGCGTTGATTGGGGTCACGCGGTCGGTTCCCTTGTGTGCAGACGAAAGCTGTCATGATCGTAAGTCCCTTGAGGCATTGATTGGAAAATATGATGTCGTGAACATTAAACTGGACAAGACAGGTGGCCTTACCGAGGCGCTTGCTCTACGCGATAAAGCCTTAGACTTAGGGTTCGACGTTATGGTGGGCTGTATGGTTGGAAGCTCTTTGGCGATGGCACCAGCAACCATTGTCGCGCAAGGAGCGGTCATCACAGATCTTGACGGCCCGCTTCTTCTGGCGCAAGACCGCGATGCGCCACTGCGTTTTGATGAATTCGGGGTTCACCCACCAAGCCCAGCCCTTTGGGGATAGAAAGGAATAACCATGAGCCGTATTGTTTATGTTGATGGGGCCTATGTGCCAGAAGAAGAGGCAAAAATTTCGATTTTTGATCGCGGGTTTTTGATGGCCGATGGTGTCTATGAGGTGACTTCTGTACTTGGTGGCAAATTGGTTGATTTCGAGGGCCACGCTGTCCGGCTAGAGCGCTCTTTGACTGAGCTTGGCATAGCCGTAACACTGTCGCGTGACACCTTGTTAGACATCCACCGTGAACTTGTTAAACGGAACAACATTCATGATGGTTTGGTCTATTTGCAAATCACCAGAGGATCCGATGGTGACCGAGATTTCGTTTTCCCAAATCCTGAAACGACCTCGCCTACGGTTGTTATGTTTACACAATCCAAACCTGGTATTATGCAGTCTCCGGCATCAAAAACAGGCATTAAAGTTATTTCGATTGATGACCTTCGCTGGGGGCGTCGCGACATCAAAACAGTTCAGCTGTTGTACCCATCTATGGGCAAGATGATGGCGAAAAAGGTGGGCTGCGACGATGCATGGATGGTCCAAGACGGGTTCGTGACCGAGGGAACCTCCAACAACGCGTACATCATAAAAGATGGCAAGATCATCACACGCGAATTGTCCAATGACATTTTACACGGGATAACACGCGCCGCAGTTTTACGATTTGCTCAAGAGGCTCAGATGGAAATCGAAGAACGCAGCTTTACGATTGACGAAGCAAAAGACGCGGATGAGGCATTTGTGACATCTGCAACGACGTTCGTGATGCCAGTTGTCGAATTAGACGGCGCTGCGATTGGCTCAGGAACACCGGGCCCAGTCGCGACGCGGTTGCGAGAAATTTATCTTGATGAAAGCCTTAAGGCCGCAATTTAACGCCTTAGCTCACAATGGGGTGGCCCATGTGAGATCACATGGGCGGCCAGCAGGGCCCCTCGATGGGGCTTTGCTGGCCCACACATTGCCTAAATAATTAAGCGCGCATTGGTGTGCGAAACTACAGCATCAGAGAGATGCACTTCGAAGGCAGACAGGGTTTGCGCACGTGGGTACAAAGGCGCAGCGCGGTCGTTCAAAATTGGCGTATCCCACCCTTTTGTGGTTTCAACGAAATCCCAAACCCCTTGCTCGCCAAATACCTTATGATACCCCTGAACCACCACATCCAAGTAGCTTAGCAAAATTGGCGTCTGTTCTGTGCCACCTTCCTGATCTTGTTCAGAAATTGCATAAACCGACACATGTTGCCCCCAAGTAGGATTGCCGTGAACTTTGACGTGACGAGAGACCTCTGCACGATAATAGGCGAACTCCCTGGCATCCAAAGCGGCCCAATCTGAATTTGGAACAGGCGCCACGATGCCGGCAATTGAGGCATGAGAATCGGGAACCGCGGTCAAAAACGAAATGTCACGAAACCTTGTGCGCCGCCATGCTCTGCTCCACCCTGTCAGAGTGGCAGGCTCGACACCTTCATGAGAATGTGTCGCGCTGTTTACAAGGCTGCCATAGCCAAAGAAATAAGGAGATGTCATAGAGGCATCTGACGCAATTCTATGTCTCAAGTCAAACGCAATACAGTTTTTCTTGCCAAGCCCATAGCAGTATACTATCGTCTACCCAAGACATCTCGGGAGAACTGTTATTGCAGTGCCGAAGGAGCAACCGCGCCCCGGAAACTCTCAGGCCAACGGACCGACATGTTTTTAAAACTCTGGAGAAAGCCAATAAATTGGCGGCCGAAGGGATAGCGATCTCAGGCAAATGGACAGAGGGGGCGTCGGATGCTGGCAGAACTGCCAGTTTGTTTGGCGCCGGATATATTCGACCGGCTTGATTGAAGGAATGAATATGTCGGAAGAGCTGAAGCGCACCCCGTTTTACGATATGCATGTTGCCAGCGGCGCCAAAATGGTGCCCTTTGCGGGCTACGATATGCCCGTTCAGTACCCATTGGGGGTTATGAAAGAACACCAACACACACGATTGAAAGCGGGGTTGTTTGACGTCAGCCATATGGGCCAAGTCGTTTTGCGCGGTCCGGATTACACGACAACTGCGGTCGCACTTGAAACACTCATCCCGCAAAATGTTGTTGACCTAGCGCAAGACCGTCAACGTTATGGATTTTTCACAAACGACACTGGCGGAATTGAGGATGACCTCATGTTTGCCAATCGCGGGGATCACATATTCGTTGTGGTAAACGCCGCATGCAAAGACAAAGACATTGCGCACCTTCGTGCGCATCTTGAGCCCAAGATTACGGTCAAAGAGTTAGAAACACGTGCGCTTTTGGCATTACAGGGACCACAAGCCGAGGCCGTTTTGGCAGAATATCATCCTGCGTTTGCCGAGATGCGGTTCATGGATGTTGCTACCCTGCCAATTGCTGGAATTGAATGCTGGGTGTCACGTTCGGGCTATACCGGCGAAGATGGGTTTGAAATATCGGTGCCCGCGCAGGCCGCGACGGATCTGGCCAAAGCATTATTGGCCCACGACGATGTTGAATGGATCGGTCTTGGCGCAAGAGATAGCCTACGTCTTGAAGCGGGGCTGTGTCTGTACGGTCATGACATTGACGAAAGTACTTCGCCCGTCGAAGCAAATCTTGTTTGGGCCATTCAAAAGGCAAGAAAAGCGGACGGCACGCGCCCGGGTGGATATCCTGGGGCCGATGTGATCGAAGCGCACCTGTCCGAAGGACCCGCGCAAAAGCGCGTAGGTCTTTTGCCTCAAACCCGCGCCCCTATGCGAGAAGGCGTTGCCTTGTTTGATCAAGCCCAAGGCGGAGTGGAAATTGGACGTGTCACTTCGGGTGGATTTGGGCCAACGCTCAACGCGCCGGTTGCCATGGGGTATGTGCATAAGGATTACGCACAGGTTGATACGGAAATTTTTGGAGAAGTGCGCGGGAAACGCCATCCCGTCAAGGTAACGACACTTCCCCACGTAACAGCAAACTTCAAACGATAGAGAGGATAAGTCATGAAGTTTACCGAAGAGCATGAATGGCTTCGTATTGAGGACGATCTAGTGGTCGTGGGGATAACAGAGCACGCAAGCACGCAATTGGGCGATGTGGTCTTTGTAGAATTGCCCGAAGAAGGCACAACCGTTTCCAAAGACGATGAGATTGTCGTGATTGAAAGCGTCAAAGCGGCCTCTGATATTTTGGCACCTTTGGATGGCGAAATCGTCGAAGTGAACGAGATGCTGACAGATGAACCAAGCAAAGTGAATGACGACCCAATGGGCGATGCATGGTTTTTCAAAATCAAACCAAGCGATCTTGGTCAGATGGACGACTATATGGATGAGGCGGCTTATAACAAGCTGATCGGATAAAGTATTCGCCTGCCGGACCGCCTCCGGCGGGAGTATTTTTAATATCAAAGAAGGATCATTCGCAGTTTTGCTGAATGAAAAGGAGAGTTGCATGCCTTTTACACCGACAGACTATTTGCCCTATGATTTTGCCAACCGTCGTCATATTGGGCCTTCGCCAAAAGAAATGGCCGAGATGGCCGAAACTTTGGGCGTGGAAAGCCTAGATGAGCTGATTGACCAAACGGTTCCCAAGTCCATTCGGCAAAAACAGAAATTGGATTTTGGCAAGCCTTTGTCCGAACGCGAATTATTGCACCGCATGCGTGTAACTGCCTCAAAGAATAAAGTTTTGACCTCTTTGATTGGTCAAGGATATCACGGCACTGTAACGCCCCCTGTGATACAGCGTAATATTCTTGAAAACCCCGCATGGTACACCGCCTATACACCGTATCAGCCTGAGATATCGCAGGGGCGATTAGAGGCGCTCTTGAATTATCAGACGATGATCTGTGATTTGACTGGATTGGAGGTTGCAAACGCATCCTTATTGGACGAAGCCACAGCCTGTGCCGAGGCCATGACTATGGCACAGCGGGTTGCCAAATCAAAGGCGCATGCGTTTTTCATTGACGAAAATTGTCACCCCCAGAACATTGCCGTCATGCAAACGCGCGCAAAGCCCTTGGAGATTGACATCATCGTTGGGGATCCTGACCAGATGGTGGCAGACGAGGTCTTTGGCGCAATTTTTCAGTATCCGGGCACCCATGGTCATGTGCGTGATTTTACGGATCATATTGCACGCCTACATGATGCGAAGGCCATTGGAATTATCACGGCCGATCCATTGGCGTTGACCCTTTTGAAAGAGCCTGCGCAAATGGGTGCAGACATTGCGGTTGGATCGACACAGAGGTTTGGCGTCCCTGTCGGATATGGGGGGCCGCACGCGGCCTATATGGCAACTAAAGATGCCTATAAGCGCAATATGCCAGGACGGATTGTTGGGATTTCCATCGATGCCCAAGGGCATCCCGCCTATCGCCTGTCTTTGCAAACGCGCGAACAGCATATTCGCCGAGAAAAGGCCACATCAAACGTCTGTACGGCGCAGGCCTTGTTAGCGGTTATGGCGTCGTTTTATGCTGTATTTCATGGACCTGAAGGATTAAAAGCGATTGCCCAACGTATCCACCGCAAAACTGTTCGATTGGCCCGCGGCCTAGAGGCGGCCGGATTTCAGGTCGAACCGAATGCGTTTTTTGACACCATTACAGTGGATGTTGGCCTACTTCAGCGTGGCGTTCTTCAGGCTGCGGTGAATGAGGGGATCAACCTACGCAAAGTGGGCAAAACCAAGGTCGGGATTACGTTGGACGAACGCTGTCGGCGATCCACGACAGAGGCCGTCTGGCGCGCCTTTGGAATTGACCGGACGGATGATGATCTGACACCGGAATACCGTGTCCCGTCGGAGATGCATCGCAAGACTGCATTCCTTGAACATGATGTATTTCACATGAACCGTGCCGAAACAGAGATGATGCGATATATGCGTCGGCTTGCGGATCGGGATTTGGCCTTGGATCGGGCGATGATCCCTCTTGGGTCATGTACAATGAAATTAAACTCAGCCGCAGAAATGATGCCCGTAAGTTGGCGCGAGTTTTCGTTGTTGCATCCCTTTGCCCCAAAAGATCAAGCGCTTGGGTACGAAGAAATGATTGGCGATTTGTCCGCCAAGTTGTGTGACATCACGGGGTATGACGCGATTTCGATGCAACCGAATTCTGGCGCGCAAGGGGAATATGCAGGGCTTTTGACAATTGCCGAATATCACGCGAGCCGCGGAGAGGGGCATCGTGACGTCTGTTTGATCCCGACCTCGGCCCATGGCACTAACCCCGCAAGTGCGCAGATGGTCGGATGGAAAGTTATCCCTGTGCAATCCGCAGAAAACGGGGATATCGACCTTGATGATTTTCGCGCCAAGGCGAAACAATATAAAGACCAATTGGCTGGTTGCATGATCACCTATCCGTCCACACATGGCGTGTTTGAGGAAACCGTTCATGAGGTCTGCGAGATTACCCATGCACACGGCGGTCAGGTCTATATCGATGGTGCAAACCTAAATGCCATGGTTGGCCTAAGCCGTCCTGGCGATCTAGGTGGCGATGTCAGTCACCTTAACTTGCACAAAACCTTTTGCATCCCGCATGGTGGGGGCGGTCCCGGCATGGGGCCGATTGGGGTAAAGTCACATTTGGTCCCTCACCTTCCTGGTCATCCGGAAACAGGAGGTGACGCGGGGCCGGTCTCGGCAGCTCCGTTTGGATCGCCCTCTTTGTTGCCAATCTCGTGGGCCTATGTTCTGATGATGGGCGGTGAGGGTCTAACGCAGGCGACACGGGTTGCGATCCTTAACGCAAATTACATTGCAAAGCGCCTCGAAGGTGCATTCGACGTGCTGTACAAAGGGAGCAATGGCCGTGTTGCACATGAATGCATCATTGACACGCGCCCCTTTGCTGAGAGTGCGGGTGTTACGGTTGATGACATTGCGAAACGCCTCATGGATTGCGGGTTCCACGCCCCGACCATGAGCTGGCCGGTTGCAGGGACACTGATGATTGAGCCCACAGAATCCGAGACTAAAGCGGAACTGGATCGGTTTTGCGATGCGATGTTGGCCATCCGTGACGAAATTCGCGACATCGAAGAGGGGCGAATTGATGCACACAACAACCCACTAAAGAACGCGCCCCACACGACGCAAGACTTGGTGGGGGATTGGGACCGTCCCTATTCACGTGAACAGGGATGCTTCCCCAAGGGCGCCTTCCGTGTTGATAAATATTGGCCTCCGGTCAACCGCGTCGACAACGTCTATGGCGACCGGCATCTTGTCTGTACCTGCCCACCGATGTCGGCCTATGCCGAGGCAGCCGAATGAAACACTAGTCAGCAGGGGCATCTTGGAATGCCCTTGCACATTCAGTGTCGGCAAACCTGAGGTTACTATTCGACCGTCAAATATTGGACAAAACAAAAAGCCGCGGTCACAGACGCGGCTTTTTTGAATTAAGTCTTAAAAGGTAACGGGTTTAGTGCGTCCACGCCCCACGACGGTCGGTTGCAAAATTCTCACCATAGCCTCGTGCGCGAATGTTGACCTTTCGAGATTTTGGCTCAACCACTTGGGCATCAATCCCATGTTCCTTGGCATACGCCAAAGCCGCATCTTTGCTTTCAAATCGTAGCTTGACTTGGGTCTGTGTATCCCCCGAAGAGGTCCACCCCATCAAAGGATCAATCTCGCGCGCCGAACTTTGCGTAAATTCCAACACCCACTCACGTGTTTTCGCCGTGCCCGAAGACATAGCGGTTTTTGCTGGTTTGTAGATACGTGCGTGCATAGCAAGACTCCTTTATTCGAACGCTTTATCGCAAAATCCCAAGATTGGGGCAAGCGCCCTTTTCTCATACGACGATGAGATCGCAATTTTTATGACCCAACCCTTGCACATTCTGCAAGCGCCACCATTATTCACTCAAAGGAGTCGCACCATGCCCTATGCCCATTCAGACAAATCCAAGGCCGTTCTTACGGCCGATGAGGTGCTCGCACGAGAAAAGCTTGAAGGCGGCAAACAGTTTGTGTTGCACACCGAGTTTGAGCCAGCAGGGGATCAGCCCACAGCCATAAAGGAACTCGCCGGTGGGATCACGACTGGTGAACGCGACCAAGTGTTATTGGGTGCTACGGGGACTGGGAAAACCTTTACCATGGCCAAGATCATTGAGGAAACTCAGCGTCCTGCGATCATCTTAGCGCCGAACAAAACACTAGCTGCACAACTTTATGGGGAGTTTAAAGGATTTTTCCCCGAAAATGCGGTTGAGTATTTTGTCAGCTATTATGACTATTACCAACCCGAGGCTTATGTGGCGCGGTCTGACACCTATATCGAGAAAGAAAGCCAGATCAACGAACAGATTGACCGCATGCGCCACTCGGCCACGCGTGCACTTTTGGAACGCGATGACGTGATCATCGTTGCCTCGGTCTCATGTATCTATGGTATCGGATCGGTCGAAACCTATGGAGCGATGACCCAAGATCTTCATGTGGGTAAGGACTATGACCAACGCCAAATCATGGCGGATCTTGTGGCGCAACAGTACCGCCGGAATGATCAGGCCTTTCAACGCGGATCATTCCGTGTGCGTGGCGACGTGTTAGAGATCTTTCCCGCCCACCTTGAAGACCGCGCATGGCGGTTGTCTTTCTTTGGAGAAGAGCTTGAGGCGATCACAGAATTCGACCCATTAACCGGTGAAAAACAACGCACCATGGACCGTATCCGCGTTTATGCGAATTCACACTATGTCACGCCAAAGCCCACCATGCAGCAGGCAATCATAGGGATAAAAAAGGAATTACGCCAACGGTTGGACCAATTGGTGGGTGAAGGCAAATTGCTAGAAGCCCAGCGCCTTGAACAGCGCACAAATTTTGATCTTGAGATGCTCGAGGCCACAGGGGTGTGCAACGGGATTGAGAATTATTCACGCTACCTCACAGGACGCGCACCCGGAGAGCCGCCACCCACATTGTTCGAGTTCATTCCGGATCATGCCATTGTTTTCGCAGATGAAAGCCATGTCAGCGTGCCGCAAATCGGCGGCATGTATAAGGGTGACTATCGCCGCAAGTTTACACTTGCAGAACACGGGTTCCGCCTGCCCTCTTGTATGGATAACCGCCCATTAAAGTTCGAAGAATGGGACGCAATGCGCCCGCAATCCATCTATGTCTCTGCAACACCTGCTTCGTGGGAGTTGGAACAGACAGGTGGGATCTTTACCGAACAGGTGATCCGTCCAACGGGCCTATTGGATCCCGAGGTCGAAATTCGGCCAGTTGAAATGCAGGTTGATGACCTGCTGGACGAAGTGCGCAAAGTCACTGCAGACGGATTTCGGACGCTTGTCACCACATTAACCAAACGCATGGCTGAAGATTTGACCGAATATATGCATGAACAGGGGATTAAGGTCCGCTATATGCACTCGGACATTGACACCATTGAACGGATTGAGATCCTAAGGGACTTGCGACTTGGAGCATTTGACGTGCTGATCGGCATCAACCTGCTACGCGAAGGTCTCGACATCCCTGAATGCGGGCTTGTTGCCATTTTGGATGCCGACAAGGAAGGGTTCTTGCGGTCAGAAACATCCCTCGTGCAAACGATTGGGCGCGCTGCGCGAAACGCAGAAGGTCGTGTGATTATGTACGCTGATCGCATAACAGGATCTATGGAACGGGCGTTGGCCGAAACAAACCGCCGCCGCACGAAACAGATTGCTTATAACCAAGAACATGGCATCACGCCTGCCACGGTGAAAAAGAACGTCGAAGATATTTTGGCAGGCCTGTACAAAGGGGACACAGATCAATCCCGCGTCACAGCGACCGTCGATCAGGCCAAAGCAGGCTCGAACCTAAAGGCCGTTCTAGAAGGGTTGAAAACGGATATGCGCAAGGCTGCTGAGAATTTGGAATTCGAAGAAGCGGCCCGCCTGCGTGATGAGATCCAACGCCTTGAGGCCGTTGAACTAGCGGTTGCCGACGATCCACTGGCCCGCCAAGCCGCCGTTGAAGCGGCAAGCGAGCCTAAATCCCGTGGAAGATCCACTGCAGGCAGAGGCGGCACGCGCACCTATCGAGGTAAATCGCAAAAGAAATTTTAGGCATCTCACCGACTATGATCATCCCTACGAAAGGTCACGTCTCACACAATGCAAAAGCGATTTAGTGGAAATACAAATCGCTTTTGACGACACAGCTTCACCTCGTTCGCGAACGCGAATGTCCACTTAATCGCACCGGATTGAGACGCCGACATTGCCTTTGGTGGCTTGAGGCCAATACAAGTCGATCTCATTTTTGGCATTGCCGCGTTGTCCACGTGAGGATGGAAAGTCATAGGTTCTCTGGTTAGAATTATTTTTTAATTCACCTTGAGGGGCAAGTGATTGCAGCGTTTTTGCATATCCTCCAAAGGGCAAAGCACCCTGCGTAGGAATACGCCAGCTTGAGGCGGCTGTGTTTTCTGTATGCGATAGATGTGCGGGATTTTCGGTTCGGACGTTGATGTTGTTAAAGTTGTTCCCTGAGAAATGAATATCGCGGAATTTGCTTGGATCGATCGCGGCAAAGCTTGTGTCGATGCGTTCCACACGTTCAATGGTGCCATTGATACTTCGGAAATTGTTTCCCGTAACGCTTAGGTTGGAAATTCCATGTCCAAAGCCATAGGGTTTGACAACCAAATAAGCAAACCAAGGGGCCACGGCACCAGACATAAAAACGTTCCCTGTGACCGACAAAGAGGCAAACCCAAATCCCGATGTGAACTCTGGGTTCTCATCATGTTCATTGGTCCATTCAATAAAGCAATTGTCGACGTAATTTCCCACAATTGTCGATGCCGAAAAGGACCGCGTAAGTGCAATACCGGCAACGCGCACACCGTCTTGGACGCCATCCCCTTGGTAAAAGTGGTTGTTTGACACAATATTGTTTGAACCGGACAAAATCGCAAAATGACGGAACTGAGAGGCCCAATTTTCGCGTAGCTTTACGTCATTGCCGTTGGCATTTAGAACAATGGACACGCGATCTTGGGCTGCGGTTTGGCCCTCGGCGGTTACAAAATTGCACCGGTCGATCAACATCCCCTGACATCCCGTCCCAGACGACGAGATACCGCGGTATCGAGGTTTGGTAATAAAACAGTCTTTCATGTGGAATGTCAGGCCTGTTTTCGCCAAACTCACCCCATTCGCCCGGCTGTTGCACTGAAGCTCGATATTCTGAAGAGAAAACTTTGACAGCTTTTCAAAGCCCGAGAAGTCTAGGATATACTTAAACCGTGTAAAGCTATAGGTCTGGGTGCCTTCTGCATCGAACAGAGCCTCGGACAAGGTGATCTCTTGGGCAGGGACATTGACACGCGTGACATAGACTTCGCGCCCCACCCCGCTGGCCGTCACCAAAGATCCTTCGGCAATATTCGCCGCATTTGCCACGTTGCTAAGTATTTTTGGATTGGACCGGCTATAGCTTGCGGTTGATGTGACAACAGTATTGTTCCATGCCGTATCGCCTTGTGCATAAAACTGTCCGTTTCGGATGACGCGACGAATGGCGAACTCATTTTTGTTACCTACTGCGGCCTGTAGGTCAATCGGCTCGGTCACCGAAATTGTGCGCCCCCCAAGGTCAAGGCTTTCGTGGTCGGCATTGTTGAGCAAAGCTTGGAACGCCTTTTTGAAGGCAACTTCTTCAGAGGCAAACGCATCGACATAGGTGGCAAAATCATAGTTGCGCGTGAGTGTCAAAGGCGCGGCATCCGGCATTTCTATTGTTCCCTGGAAGCGAATACGGGATCCAATCGAGATGCCTTGGGAAATGTAAAAACGCCCTGTCGGGACCAGAATACTACGGCCGGCGGCAGCCTGATCCGCGGCAACAAACGCATTGTAATTGTCTGTGGTTCCATCACCAACCGCGCCATAGTCGCGCACATCCACGGTATCCATGCTTTGCTGGGTGAACCCCGCTGTGATGTCCTCGATCAAGATATCCTCTATTCGAATGACAGCACCCGATGGACCGGTCAAATCAAGGCCAAAGTGGCCGAATTCCGGAACGGCGCCCCAGACCATGTCCACACCGTCGCGCAGACCCGGGCCAACAATAGCCGAAACCGTAACAACATCGCCATATGAGGTAAGCGCCCGTGCGGGGCCAGTTTGTACAACACTTGCAACATTGTTGTTTTGACCGTCTCCCGCCCAAGCAGCGATACGCACAGCGGGTAGATTGCCCGTGATCACCTTAACCCGCGCGGAAATGCGCAGATAAGTTTCAGGCAAAATAGGAGTTGGCGCCATTGCCCGCACCTTTTGAATGGTGTCTGTCTTTGTAAGCTCGAGACAGGTTCCAAAGTCCACATCTCCCCCCAAGACCCGCGCAGTTGTCACAGTGTCATAGGCGCCACTGCCAGACGTGCCGTCTTCATAAGACCAGTGTTCAAGCCCATTCGAAAACGGGCTTGGGGTTAGGTCAATACCTTGGGTGATTGTGATGCTCATGCAGATGGTTCCTTGTCTCAGTTCAGACAAGGCTTAACCCATCTCGCTATAATGCGGTGCTAGTGCAACATACGTTGCGCCGGCAGCTACACTGAAAAATCCGAAGCCTGCAAAATGGCGACGCCATTTATGCGCCAACCTGTGTCAAGTTTTACCATCGCGTATTTCAAATAGTGTGACTTACCAGCTAGATCCTTGATCATGATGACTTGGTCAAACCCATAACTTTGGCGCGTGATCGACAAAAAAGTCACCGAAGATTGGCGCCACACCATTGGATATCCTTGCCTTACCATACGACCAAAATTGTCTGGCGACATGAATATACTCTGTATGGTCGGAGACGCATAGGCAAACGCGGTCGTCACATCATTTTCAGAAAATGCGCTTAGTTGGTTTTCAATAACGGTTTGTATTTCAGACGGCGCATCAGCCCGTCCTGTTGTTGGCGTGAGGCTAATCAGCGCTCCAAGTGAAACAAACCACAAAAGTGCAAGTAGACGTATCATCATTGGTCCTCCCCTATACGAAGTAGTGCTTGAAGACCGTCGGGCAAACGCCTCTTGTGGGAACGCGCCAAGAGCGCCCCTCGCAGATAAACACACCAAGAGGTCGAAATGAAAAGAATTGCATTAGTGTCCAGCGTGCTTGCTGTTACTATGACAGGCGCCTGTGTCGATCGAACAGGGTTTGAAACAGAACCGGCAGTCGTCAAAACTGAGTTAGGAGACGTTACCTGTCAACTCTATACGGCTGACCTTGTGATGTGGGACAGACACATCGTAAGGCCCAAAGGAATGAACGCAGCCATAGCAGACGAAATCTGTTATCAAGAGGGCTTAAGACAAAAAGAAGAGCTGGCCTTAGCGGGCTAAAACATAGGGCAGCGTAATCACGCTGCCCTCGCGCGCTAGGCAAATTCGCCGGCCAGCGCCTGATCAATCAAGGCGATTGTTTCATCCACGCCATAGAGAGCGATAAACCCACCAAAACGGGGGCCTTGGGTTGCACCTAAAAGCACCTCATACAATGCCGAGAACCACGCGCGAAGTGGGTCAAACCGATCACGACCGCAGGCATACACCAAAGATTGGAGCTCTTCTGCGTCAAGTCCTCCATCCCATTCAACCAATTTACCACGCAGGTCCAATAGGGCCTCGCGCTCAAGCTCTGTCGCCGCGCGATATGTTTTTGTGGGTTTTACAAAGTCATTATAATACCGCACAGCAAACCCTGCCGCCTGATCCAATTGCGGATTTGCGCTTGGGCTTGCCTCAGGCGCATAGCGTTGGATAAAGCCCCACAGTTGGTCTTTGTTATCCGCATTGGCGACTGACGCCAAATTCAACAGCATCGAAAAGGGAACAACCATATCGGACGTTGGCACATTATGGCCGTGAATATGGAACACAGGGTTGTTTGCCTTGCCTTTGTCATCTTGACCCGCATAGGCGCGTAATTGTTGATGATATTCATCCATCGCCTTGGGGATCACGTCGAAATACATACGTTTTGCTGTTTTCGGCTTTTGATACATGAAATAGGCCAAAGATTCTGTCGACGCATAGGTCAGCCATTCGTCAATGGAAATGCCATTGCCGCTAGATTTCGAAATCTTTTGACCTTTGTCATCCAAGAACAATTCGTATGTGAAATGTTCAGGTGCTTTGTGGCCCAGAATTTCACAAATCCG
>JALRHZ010000001.1 GCA_023259435.1 Paracoccaceae bacterium
CTGCTTAATAACAGCACTGTTGTCCGTATCTTCTTCCGTGATCGCATCAAAATCCGTCATGTGCAGCCAAGTCGCACCCGCGCTTGAAAACTCTTTTGCCTTTTTGATTGGATCAACGTGCCAAATCTGAGGCTCTTCCATGCGCCCACGGAACAAACTTACTGGACGGCCGTTTTGCATCTCTATTGTTGGGTAAATAATCATATGAGCTTTCCTAAAACAAATTGGCTATGGGCTAACCGTCTCAGGCACTCAGAGGCACAAGTTGCCACACAGCGACGGTTTTCAAACCATAGCGGCAGATCCGTCAAATGTAACAGGTTACAAAATTAATAGCGCCCGAAAGTCATTTACATTGGTCCCAGTGGGGCCGGGTGCGAAAATATCTCCCACTGCATCAAACGCCCCCCAAGCGTCATGCGCATTTAGCATCGCTTGAGGATCATGCCCCATGTCTCGAAGGCGAAGTATAGTAGAGCCATCCGCGAATGCGCCCGCATTGTCTTCGGACCCGTCAATACCATCTGTATCCGCCGCAAGCGCAACAATGCCTTCAACACCCTCGATCCCAAGCGCAAAAGATAACAGAAACTCGGTATTCCGGCCGCCCCGCGCACCCTTGGTGTCCTGCCCAAGAGTCACAGTTGTCTCTCCACCACTTAGGACAAGACATGGAGCTTGAAACGGGCGATTTTTCCGCACAATTTCGCGTGCAAGTGCCGCATGCATCATCCCAATGTCACGCGCCTCTCCTTCAATTGCGTCTGACAAAATATGAGGCGTGACCCCCTGTCGCAAAGCGAAATCCGCGGCGGCCTCTAGCGACAACGCAGCTGAGGCGATGACATGGGTGGTTGCATTACTCGTATCAGGAACAGCAAGCGCACCGTTCTGACGAATATAATCGATAACAGCTGTAGGTAGGGAAATCCCATAAGACGCAGCGAGTTGTAAAGGATCATGGACGGACGTGGACGCCACAGTTGGGCCAGAGGCAACTTGTGCTGGATCATCACCAGGAACATCAGACACCACAAATGAAACCACCTGCGCAGGTTTAGCAAGCGCAGCAAGCTTTCCCCCCTTAATGGTCGAAACAGAGGTTCTTATCGCATTCATCACACTAATCGGAGCACCTGACGCCAAGAGAACGCGGTTCAGGTCCTGTTCATCCCCAAGCGTAAGTCCATCCGGTGGCGCCGGAAGCAGCGCCGAGCCCCCTCCGCAAATTAAGGCAATTACCAAGTCATCTTCTGTCAAATCCTGAACGGCATTGCGCAGCGCCGCTGTTGCTTCCATTCCAGCAGGATCTGGAACAGGGTGAGACGCCTCAAGCACTTTAATATGCTGGGTCTCACAGGCATAGCCATATCTGGTCACGACGACGCCTTCGACAGGCCCATCCCAAAGCTCTTCAAATGCTTTGGCCATCTGTGCCGCACCTTTGCCCGCACCGATAACGATTGTTCGACCTTTCGGTTTTTCAGGCAAGACCTTGGCCATAGCTGGTTTTGGATGTGCCGCCTCGATCGCTATGTGGAACAACTGTTCTAAAAAGTCTTTAGGATTTCTCATATTAAGCTCAACTGGTCATAGGCTACCTAGATCAGTTTATTTCATCTAACACGATGAACCACAACTGGATCCAGGTCCCAACGCCAATTTTTTCAATAATGTAATCAGAGTATCCCGATCACCTTTCGATAATACGTCAAGATGCGATTGGTTTACCGTTTGGACCACATTTGGCAACATCTCGGCACGGTCTCGGCCGGCTTGGGTCAAGAATATCTGGCAGCTGCGCCGATTGTCGGGATCAATTTTTCGTTCAACAAAACCAGAGGCCACTAATCCATCAATCGCGCGAGATGTAGCATACTCTGGCAATCTCAGCTTTTTTGATAGATCCGTTTGGTGGACACCGTCGCGTTCAAGCAAGGTCATAAGATAGACAAACACTTTGAAATCAACGCCGCATTTCTTTAGCCGCTGTTTCATTGTACAATCTATCTCACGCGCCAAGGTGTTCACCAAAAAACCAAGGCTATTTTCGCGAAGTGTTTTTATGTCGTCAGACATTTTTTCACCCGAATTTTTCACCATTCTTTTCCATGACAATCTGTCATGTCTACCATTAACCTAACCAAATCTCTTAAATTAAATTAGATTTAAATCAAGAAATTCAAAATTTTCGCAATATTTTCAGTTTGTTTGGTATCGCTTCGAAAATACCAATACATCATTCATCTCAATATGTTTGTGATTTGTGACCTAAAACATTTGGGTCAAGTCACTTTGAACTGGTATAGCGCGACTTTCAGACCACCATGTGAAAACGGGATTTTTTGCTCGGGCTGTCCAAGTTCCATCGCCGAGACGAGGCTTGGATCTGATGTGACCATGCCAACTTTCCATCCCGTAAAATCCTGACGTAGCTTTTTACCTATGCTGCTATACAAAGCATAAAGCGCTTTCTTGTTACTAATCCGTGTTCCGTAAGGAGGGTTAATCATTACAATCCCTGCCGGTCCGTCAGGGGCGACCACATCGGACACTGAATGCGTACTAAATTGACACAAATGCGAAACACCTGCGCGACCTGCATTTTCCATTGCGCCTTTTACCGCGCCGGCATCGCGATCTGATCCGTAGAATTGTACATTTGCCTGTGTTGCAGGTGGCGAAAGCGATTTGAGATACGATATTCTGGATGCATCCGCCGTTGCCAAATTTTCAAAAGCAAATGTGCGTTCACGTCCCGCAAACATCCCTTGGGCGATCTCGGCAGACTCAATTAAAAAGGTACCCGATCCACACATGGGGTCCAACACCGGTTGTTCGCCGGTATAACCACACGCGCGTAAACACAGGGCTGCCATTGTCTCGCGAATAGGCGCCTTGCCTACGAATTTCTTATGACCACGCTTGTGAAGACCTTCTCCAGAGGAATCGATGCTTATGGTGCAGAGGTCATCAAAAATACGAACCTTGACGACAACGCTCGCGTCATCTGCGATTGGGCACCCAATAGTTTCCGATATCGCCTTTTGAAACCGTTGTTTGGCAGCCTTGTCATGATAAATTTTGGACTTCCGACATGTGGCTTCGACCCGAATTGGAACATCCGGACGCAGGTAGATATCCCATGGAAATTTCCGAGACCTCTTGTCCAACTGGGCCAAATGCATCGCGCGGAATGATCCAACCCTGACCAACACCCGCGTTGCACCACGCAACATGATATTGGCCTTCCAAACATCATCCCATTCGCCCACAAACGAAACACCGATCTCGTCTATGCGTGCATTTGAAAATCCTGCCTGCTGAACCTCATCCAGCAAGACCGCCTCAAAGCCTGGAACTGAGACACAATAAACTTCCATTTGGTCCGACATTAAAAACGTCCTTTGTTGGTCTCTGCCATCGCTGTCATGTTTACATAGAGAAGGAAAGCGGTGGACGCTATCTTTCTGGGACAAAAATCTTGCTGAGCTGTCTTAATTTTGTTTGCAACGCACAAATCGCATGTAATGCTCTCCCCAAAGAAGGAGATTACCATGAATGTTCAATCACACCAGAACATGACATTTTGGCAAGAACGCGTAGATCTTGCTGCGGCATTTCGCTGGACGGCGCGCCTTGATATGCATGAGGCCGTGGCCAATCATTTTAGCCTTGCAGTGAACGAAGACGGAACTCAGTTCCTTATGAATCCCAACCAACGCCATTTCAGCCGCATCAAAGCCTCTGACCTTTTGATGTTGGACGCAAATGATGCACAGACAATGGACGATCCTAATGCACCGGATCCGACCGCATGGGGCCTGCATGGATCAATCCACCGCCTATGCCCCCATGCAAAATGCGTCATGCATGTGCATTCTGTGTACGCAACAGTTTTGGCCAGCCTCGCAGATAGCAATTTGCCACCAATCGATCAAAACTCTGCAACATTTTATAATCGCTACGTTGTCGATGAAGGCTACGGCGGATTGGCCTTTGAAGGAGAAGGTGAACGGTGTGCGTCTTTGTTATCTGATCCCGAAAAGCAGGTCATGATCATGGGCAATCACGGTGTCTTGGTCATAGGCGACACAGTGGCAGATACATTCAATCGCCTGTATTACTTTGAACGCGCCTGCGAGACCTATATCCTTGCCCTTCAAACGGGCCAACCGCTACGCGTTTTGCCGCATGATATTGCGCTGAAAACATCGCAAGAGGCCAATGATTACCCGGGGCAAGCCGAACGTCATCTCAACGAACTGAAGGCCATTCTTGATACAGAAGGAAGTGATTATGCAAGCTAAGCCGGCATCACACATCCAATCGGCATTTTCCGCGCCTGGTCAATTCTACCGCGGGAATATTCATACGCATTCCACGCGATCTGATGGAGTACTTGAACCTGAAGAAGTCTGTAGAAGGTATAAAGCACAGGGATATGACTTTATTGCTCTGACCGATCACTTTGTCGGTTTATGCAATTACCCGATCGTAGACACACGTCCCTATCGCGACGACAGTTTCACCACCATTGTCGGGGCCGAGCTGCATTCGGGGGCAATGCACAACGGTGAACTTTGGCACATTCTTGCGGTTGGTCTGCCCTTTGATTTTGAACCCTCAAATTCACCCGACCACCATCCACGCGACGACCAAGAAACTGGACCCGAGATCGCACAGCGGGCTGTGGATGCCGGCGCTTTCGTGACCATTGCCCATCCGCAATGGTCCATGATGAACCTTGACGACGCCCGATCAATTGAGTGCGCTCATGCGGTTGAGATTTACAATCACGGCTGCGCGGTGGCCTGTGATCGCCCGGATGGGTTTCATACCCTTGATCTGTTGTTAAACGAAGGCCGCAAACTGAACCTCATTGCTACAGATGATGCGCATTTCTATGAGCCGGATCATTTTGGCGGTTGGGTCATGGTCAAGGCCGAGCAAAACGATCCTGACCTGCTGTTAGATGCCCTTAAGGCAGGGAATTTCTATTCGTCGACGGGGGCGGACCTACGCCATGTCGAATTAATCGGCGACAAAGTTATTGTCAAAAGCTCAGCTGTCGTCACGGCCATCGTCCAAGGAAGCGGATGCTCAACGGCAACCGTGCATGGCGAAAGCATGACACATGCAGAATTGGATGTCTCACGACTAAAAAATAGCCCATGGCTTCGGGTGACCGTGATTGATGCCGCCGGAAAACGCGCTTGGAGCAATCCGATCTGGCGGGAGTGACTAAGGCGTATTTGTTGAAACACCTTTCCAGCGGCGATGGCTCCAAAGCCATTGCTCTGGGTTCTCACGGATGCGATCGGACAAGCTATCATTAAGCTTTTGCGTCATGTCTTCGGCTGTGGTGTGTGGAATTGGCGCTTCCATGTAAATCTTGTAACTCAGATCCCGCTGCCGCACGCTATAGACCGGCATAAGAATAGCGTTATACTTCAATGCCATTTCAGCAGCAGACAAAGCCGTTTTCGCCGGCTTACCCATAAAATCCAATATCGGTCCGTGTCCCATATGCTGATCATTCAAAAGCGCAAGAACACCGCCGCCTTTGAGAAACGACAACATGTCTTTTAATCCTGGACGGCCACGTTCGAACAAAGGCAATCCCATCTTGGAAATAGACGCGAGATAATAGTCATGAAAATAGGGATTTCGCATGCGCTGATACAGGCCACCAACGCGAAACCCGCTCTTGACCAAACGCCCCCGGACAACATCATAATTTGCAAAATGCCCTGAAACGATAATTGCGGGTTGCCCGTTTTGTTTTGCTGCCTCTAATGCCGCGAGACCTTCACCGTAAACGTCAAACGCATCAAGGCGATCAACGATGTCTTGGACTGAAAAGAGCTCGGTAATGGTGATCCCAATATTTGTACAAATCTCTGGGATTAATTTTGCATGGTCTGACGGTGTCAAATCGGGGAAAATCAGGTTTAAATTGTTCCCGATCCGCGTGGGGTATCCCGCCAACGGGCCAACAACGCGCCGGACAAACCAACCACCAAGACGCACGCGAACTTTGTACGGCAAAAGGCCCAATATCCCCAAAACTCCGCGAATAACGCCCGCTTGCGCACGATAAGACACATCCGTCAAAATATGCTTGATACGGTCTGATCGCTTTTTGTTGGACATCTTGAGCCTGTTTGATACATCTGCGACCTGCTAGCATCGCCGCGTGCCACATACCATATGGAAAGGAAGTCTTGCAATGTCTTGGGTAAAACGACTTCGCAAACCTTATGATAGCGGCATTTCGACGGAAAAAGACTATCGGTCTGCGCTTCCTTTTTCGTTCTGGCAAGATCACGGACTATTACGCACGATTTGGAAAAATGAGCTGGAAATCGCGCCTGGTGTGTGGCGTTCCAACCAACCTGACCGAAAACGGCTTGCGGAATGGAAAGAGCGGGGCCTAACAAGGATCGTAAACCTCCGCGCGCCCGATGATGCGTTCTATCATATTGAAGATTGGGAATGCCGCGAATTCGGGTTGGAATTGTTAAATTTTCCGATGCCATCGTACCGGCCACCTACACCAGACCAAATAACCTCTTTTGTGCACCTATTAGAGGGATTGCAAAAGCCGTTTGTCATGCATTGTAAGAGCGGCGCAGACCGCACAGCGATAGCCTCGGCATTGTACCTCATTGCAATCGAAAAAGCGCCGATAGAAAAAGCTCTAGGCATGTTCAGCATCAAACATGTCCACCTTGCCGGAAGTCGAAAAGGTGTCTTGAAACAGGTGTTCTTAGACTATTGGTATGACACGCACTATGAAACCGATTTCATGACCTGGGTCACGACACAGTATGACCCTGAACGCGCCAAAGCCAACTTTGCTGAGCGGCGCAAAAATTTTGGATGGCTCCGTACATTCTAGGGTCATTGGCTTGACAATTATCCCGTCAATGTCACTTTTGGCATGTAAATTTCAATGCATGAAAGAAGAGCGATGTCACACCCTAGCCCTTTGTGGACCCCGACCCTAGATCAGATTGAGGCCACGCGGTTAACGGCATTCATGCAACATGTATCACAGGTAACTGGGCAAACCATAGCGACCTATGCCGCTCTCCACACTTGGAGCGTTGAACATCCGGATCAATTTTGGCCACTAGCTTGGGATTTTTGTGGTTTATTGGGCGAAAAAGGCGAGGGTGTCCTTGTGCGCAACTATGACCCAATCCAAGCCGAGTTCTTTCCAAACGCATCTCTGAATGTTGCCGAGACGTTCTTAAAGAATGCGGATGATCGTACCGCGATTATTTTTGTCGGCGAAAATGGCGAGCGCGAGGAATGGACACGTGCGCAACTTTATACAGAGGTCGCACAGCTCTCCTCAGCGATGCGTGCCAAGGGAATACAAAAAGGTGACCGAGTTGTTGGATTCGTCGCAAATATGCCGCAAACAGTGGCGGGAATGTTGGCGGCTGCGTCCTTGGGGGCGGTTTGGTCATCGTGTTCCCCTGAGAGCGGCCCAGATGTCGTGGTGGATCGGTTCGGTCAAATTGATCCAAAGATGATCTTTGCAACTGATGGGTATTTCTATAACGGGAAATCCTTTGATACGCGTCCGTCATTGCGCGCGATTTTGGATCGGGTTCCGTCGATTGAGACCACAATTATGTGGCCATATGCCACCAAGGATCAGGCACTTCCTGAGTGGGCCGTATCCTACGACGACTTTAAGGATGATACAGCCTCATCCGTTATTTATGAGCCGATGGGCTTTAACGATCCGCTCTATGTGATGTTCTCATCTGGGACCACGGGTAAACCCAAATGTATCGAGCATACAGGCGGTGGAGCAATTTTGCGCCAGATGATCGAACAACAGATGCATAGCGATATCCATGCCGGAGACCGCATGTTGTATTTCACAACCTGCAATTGGATGATGTGGAACTGGCAAGTCACCGCTTTGGCCTCAGAGGCGACGATTGTTGTTTATGATGGAAACCCAATGTATCCCAACATGGATCGCTTGTTCGATATTGTTCAGGATGAAAAGATCACCCACTTTGGCACATCTGCAAAATATATCGAAACACTTTTGAAACACGGAAGCACACCCAAAGAGACCCACGATTTAGATACGGTCCGCGTGATTATGTCAACGGGATCACCGTTATCTCCCGAAGGGTTTCGCTATGTCTATTCCGACTGGAAACAGGATGTGCAGTTGGCCTCAATTTGTGGCGGCACTGACATATTGGGGCTATTCATCGGTGGATGCCCCATCTTGCCCGTATACGAAGGGCAAATCACCTGTGCGGCCTTGGGCCTCGACGTGGCGACCCTTGACGATACAGGGGCGACTGTCACGGGAACCGCAGGCGAGTTGGTGTGTAAAAACGCGCACCCCTCGATGCCAACACGGTTTGTCGGGGATGAGGGGCACGCACGGTATCGCGCATCCTATTTCGACAAATATCCCAACATATGGCGGCAAGGCGACTTTACCATTCACACTGAACAAGGGGGCTATGTTGTTTTGGGGCGCTCAGACGCCACACTAAACCCTGGTGGTGTACGGATTGGAACCGCGGAAATTTACCGACAGCTCGACAAAATCAATGAAATAGCCGATGCAGTGGTTGTCGGTCAAAATTTCGATAATGACGTACGCGTGGTTTTATTTGTGACCCTTGCCGAGGGCCACGCCCTTGATGACGCTCTGATAAAACGAATTAGGTCAGATATCCGCACAAACGCCTCGCCACGCCACATGCCGGCAAAAATTGTTGAGGTGCCCGAGGTTCCTCGGACAAAGTCAGGAAAGATTGCAGAGCTTGCCGTCCGTGATGTGGTCAATGCACAGCCTGTGCGAAATTTGTCAGGTTTGGCAAATCCTCAGGCTTTAGATCACTTTAAAGACCGTCCCGAACTTAGATCATAGGGCGGTTCACCAAAAAATAAGATCCGTTAGGACCCCTTGATATCTGTTAGGCGGTTCCATGTGACGAGGCGGATGGAGCCGTTGACGCCTAAACGCAAAATGGATTATCTGCTGGAAGTTTTCACGACCCATCGGCAGATCAGTTGAACAATTCCTTAAATGTCGTGTTCTCTGCATCAAGTTCGGCGAGCGTGCCACATGCAACCAGCTTGCCTTGGTCCAGCATTGCGACGCGGTGAACATATTCTAGCGTTGAGGGACGATGTGTTACAAAGATGACAGTTTTGCCCTCTAGAGTTTTGACCAATGTCTCCATGATGAGGCGTTCGTTTTCTGGATCAAGTGCACTTGTCGCTTCGTCAAAGACGTAGACCTTGGCAGGCTTGACCAAAGCCCGCGCAATGCCGATGCGTTGCTTTTGACCGCCAGACAAGTTCCCGCCGTTTGGGCCAATTACCGTGTCTAACCCGTTGGGAAGCTGGTCCAAGAATGGGCGCAAGGCGGCCTGCTCTGCAGCCTGAGCAATATCTTGGTCTGATGCGATTGGGTGCCCATCTCGGATATTTTCACGAATAGTGCCTTCAAACAAAAACACATCTTGGCTGATCAACGCAATATTGTCTCGAATTGACGTTTCCGATGCCTCTGCCAAGTCCTGGCCGCCGATCAAAATTCGGCCTTTCGTTGGATTATAGAACCTTAGAATCAGATCAATCGCCGTAGACTTTCCAGCGCCAGACCGTCCAACAATGGCCAAGCGTTCTCCAGATGCGATGTTTAGGTTAACGTCAGATAACGCTTTTGCGTCCGTGTAAGAAAATGAAACATTGTCAAAAACGACTGAATTGTCCGTGCCTGAAATTGGATGAACAGCGGTTTTTGAGGTCCCGTTTGGTGCGTCTAGAACGTCGAACATATGCGCGACTTGCACAAGGTTTTTTTGCAGTTCCACCCATATATGAGACAATCTTTCAGCCGGCGCATAGGCCAACAAAAAAGCCGTAATAAAGGCTGTGAATTCACCCGGAGTTTTGCCGTTTGTGATCGTTTGCCATGCGGCATAAACAACGAACGCACCAATGACGATGCCACCCAGCAACTCCATGATCGGCACGGTTGCCTGTGTGACTCGCGCTATAGAAAACATCCGATCCTCAAGCGCGTCTACCGCACCATCAAATTTTTCTATCGACTTTTTCTCAAGCGCATAGCTTTTTACCGTCTTGATCCCGCTAAATGCTTCGGCTCCGATGGCAAAATACGCACCGGATAAGGTCGTTTCAGAATTGGCCACTGCTCTGATCTTACGCGACAGAAGGCCGACCAACCCGAAAATTAATGGAAACATCACACTGCTGAACAAGGTCATCCAAGGATCTTGGGCAATCATGACCGCGAATAGGGCAATAACAGTAAGCGCCTCGGCGAGCAGATTATTGGACAAAAACAGGACAGAGCGTCCGGCCGCGATACCATATACCTTGATCTGCGCCATGGTGTCCGCAGCATAAGATCCATTCAATGCAGTGATTTTTCCATGCAGTAATTTGGCAAAGACAGATTTCTGAAACTGAGCACTGATTGAACGCTCAAACAAGATCCCGATGACACCGTTGCAATATTGAAAAAAGCTCTTGAAGAGGCTGATCCCAACGACCAGAGCGGCCACCTTGTATGCGGCGGACGTGTCATCCGCGACAAAGACATCGTTGACGATCAGGCGGGTCGAATAGGCCAAGGCACCGGTAAAGACGGCAACACCAATGACGCAAATGATGGACATACAGTATAGGCGTAATCGTGTAGCCAAAGCCTCTCTTAGCAATCGACGCGCGGTTTGATACATCGAATGCTGTTGTGCTGTGTCCGTGATGGTTTTTGTCTTTTGCATGATAGGCACATACAATGTGCAACTGGTTCTATCAATGCTTTAGGTGCATGTGGGTCTGCCCTTGCCGGTTGGTAAAATTTATTGTGCTGGTGTCACAATTTCTTTGGCGACGGTCATGCGTTGATGTGTGGATAAAACGGATCCAATGTTGGCATAGCAAATCAAAACATCGGTGAGAATTTTATGGATAGGATGCGCGCCGATATAACGATCAAAGAATTCCATCCGCTCAAAATGAAGATCCTCTCGGAACTCGACACTTTTTGTGCGGTATCGGAATTTATACCCATCATCAAATTGTAGCCAATAGATGTCGTCATAAACTGTATGTTCCAGCAAAAGGAAATTTTCAGCCGCAATTGCGCAGCTAATATCGCGCCTTTTTGCCCATTTACGCTTTAGATGTTCTGCTTGGATCAATGCATTTGATGACAATTCAAAACCCAAGATCGAAAGATCATTTTCTAGTTCTGCAGCTGTTGGATCAAGCTTGTTCTGTGGCAGACCATGTTGTTTTAACTGCGGCAACACTCCGGTTTCATAGGCAAAGCGTACAACCCAAATGTACCCTAAGGTTTGAATTATATCATCCTTTGAGAGATTCGGGCGCGGCGGCATAATCATACGCAGATCATCCACCAGCTTATTCTGTGCGTGTTGAGTAGATGCTTTAATGTTTCTAACTGTCTGCATTAACAACCCCGACCATTAGTCATAAAATATATCTAGACCGCTAATAATACTGACCTAAATTGGTGTATGCATTCTTACGTTAATATAGGATTTATATATACTATCTTTAAGTATGATAAATATATCAAAGGTATATTTTTATAATTGTATTTTAAACATATCTCAATGAAAACAATTTACTAAGCCCTATCCTTCAAATTTGACCAAATTCGTTCCAACAGGGTTTAGTCCGTTATTCAGGACCAATTGCAGAGATTCCGGCGTCGTTATCTTTTAGCTCTTGAGACAAGTACGATATTTCTCCCGTCTCATTCAGCAAGATACAATCTTCAAGCTTTCGTTCATTTATTCGCTTTAGGTCAGGTCTTGAAACCGCATCCGCAGGTATGGCAATTGCCATCGCTAGAGCACGCTCTAGTGGTTGTTCGAGCGCACCAATCAATCGAACAACACCCCGAGCCTGAGTGATATGAGCACCGGCTAGGTTCCCATCAGAGTTGATCAATTTTCCATTGATCACGTTTACCTTTGACCCATAAAGCTCAAAACTGGATTGACCACCAATCGTCGGCATTGAGTCAGATACAATAAACATCCGATCATTTCGCCTATGGGCCCGTAAAGCCATTTTCAAAACTTCGTCGCTTACATGATGACCGTCGCATATCAAACCCGCATAGGCATCGGAATTCAATGCAGCAACAGTGACCCCAGGGTTGCGATTTATGATTGGGGGCATTGCATTGAACAAATGCGTGAAACACGAGGCACCCGCGTCTAGGGCAACCTGCGTTTCTTCTAGTGTTGCGTTTGTATGCCCCAGAGAGACCAACACCTCCATTTCTGCTAGCTTTCGGATGTCCTGTATTGAAATTTTTTCAGGTGCCAGAGTGATTTTCACGAAAACATCTGCTGCTCGGAGGCGTTCGATTAGGCGTAGAGTTGTGGTGTCAAAACTGCGAATAAAGTTTGGATTATGGGTGCCTCTTCGCGTTTTTGAGATATGCGGACCTTCGATATGAATTCCCAAAACGTCTGGGTGCGGCCCCAAATCAAGGATTGCCTGAGCAGCTCGCTCTAGCACATCTGGTGCATCTGTTATTACGGTTGGCAGAATCGCAACCGTTCCAAATTGACGGTGGGCCTTGGCAATTTTACAGATGCCGTCTGGCGTTGGATCGGTATTAAACAAGACATCACCGCCACCATTAACCTGAAGATCAATGTATCCAGGTGCCAATATTTTGTCTAAGAAGACCTTTTTTTGGTCCGCAATGCGCGATTCTAGTTCAACCTGTTTGATTTCACCTTGATCAACGAGAACACCCCAACCGGTAACCAACTTGCCATCGTTGAACAGCGCTTTTGGAATAATCCAATAGGGTGCAGCGTCTCGGGTCATGATCCAGTCTCCAAAGTTGCAGGCGAAAAGAAATAGGGCAAAAGAGCGTGTTGGATCGATGCAAAGCACAAGGCCTTTGCACGCGTCATACCCGAAAAGCGATCTGCGCGATCTAAGATCTCGGGCACGAAGACCTGTCTAAGAGCGGTTTTCGGCGGAGCTAGATTCTCAAATTCAAGGAATAACTCTTGAACGGCTCTAACCGCTCGGGGATCAGGCCAGAAATATCTGATCCGATCCGCAAGTCCAAAGTGTCTTTGATACCTTAAATCACCATATTCATCAGAATAATGTTTTGACCAAGCCTCTGTTTTTTCGATCATAATGGCGTCCATTAGACCAATAAGATTTGGTGTTTTTTCTTCGATTGCAGCAATAAATAGGTCAATTGAATATACGGCCTCGCGCCATGCGTATGTCAAAGCTGGGCCTACTTTTTGATAGGCAAAACCTAGCTCGGCCAATCGCGGATACACATCTGCATTTTGATAGTCCGTGGAGTGCGCCTCGAGGCAAATGTTTGGCCAAGCATCAAGCGCTTCAATCAAACATGGATCACGGTCTACCGGAAAATGGTGGACCGACATTGGGCCAAATTCGACGCCCGGTTGAACAACCAGACCCGAGACTTGTTGGAAAGCTGAACCAATTCCAGCCCTTGAAAATGCCTCTTGGTGGGCGGTAAGAGTCGCACGTGCTGCCTCTGGTGAGGTAGCTGGTATCGTACCGTCTTCTTCTGTACGCGCCCCTCCGGGTGGTGGCACTTCGGTGCCAATAACAAACGTAAGTGTCTCAGGCGCATTGCACGCATTTAACGCCACCTTGGCTAAACTGGCGGATCGTTCAGCTGTCACCGCATCGTCAAGCTGAAGTGGTTCTCCTTGGCACCCTTCTGAACAGTCCAAGTGAATTTTAGTAAATCCGGCTTGGACGTAGGCCGTGATCATTTCGCTGGCCTTGTTCATTGCGGCCTCGACAGGCTCTGATTTCCACGCTTGGGGACCTAGGTGATCACCCCCTAAGACAATATTATCCATGGACCCACCATAATGCTGACACCGCTCCCGCACGTGTTGAGCGAACTGCATGGGGGTTTGTCCTGTGTATCCTCCGAATTGGTTCACTTGATTAGAGGTCGCTTCGATGGCGATAGGGTGGCCAATTTCAAAAGCAAGCATAAGAGAGGCATCGATAACGTCGGGATGCGAAGAACAGACAGAGGGAACCGCCGTTCTGTACCCAGCGCGATTCTTTGCCACGATTTCTTGTAATACCGCACTCATTTTGGACACTTCTTTTGCCAAGCTGCATAGGCCGCCCCACGCGCTCCAGAGGCATCACCGCCCTGTGCAATTGCGATATGAGGTGTCTCAAAACCTGTTAAATGTACGCGGCCAAGTGCCTGTTCCAAGGTTTGCGCGAGATTTTCAATTTTTGAAAGCCCGCCACCGATCACAATCACGCTTGGGTCTACCACAAAACAGATAGCAGCCATCATTTCCGCAACAATTTCCAGCCAGCACTCCCATGCTTTGCGCAGGTCGGCAGAGTGTTCCATGCGCTGAACAATCTCAGGGGTGCTAAGATGCAGGCCACTAAACATCAAAGCAAGCCGAGACAGGCCAGGACCTGAAGCATACCATTCGATGCACCCCATCCGCCCACAACCGCATGGAGAAAGAGGCAGATTGTACTTTTGGACGATATGGGCGGGCAAGGGCATGTGACCGAATTCGCCTCCAAATGATTTTGGATCAGTCAAAAGAGTCCCATCAGACGCGATACCACCTCCGACACCTGTCCCTAGGATTATGGCAGCAACTGTCGAATAATCACGACCCGCACCAAAAATTGCCTCAGACAACGCCAAACACCGACAGTCATTCAAAAACAACATGTCTGTTCCTGAATGTTCCTCAAGGTCAGAGGCAAAAGGTTTGCCCGACGCAGGAAGATTTACGGTAAGAGCAGACCCGTCCTGCGAGATAAGACCTGCGGACGAAATACCAATAGGCACAGTAGGTGCAAAAGATTTTATCCATCCGACTTGCGCCGTCATCGCATTCAAAAGGGCATCGTATGTTTCAGGCGTTGAAATACGTTTTTTTTCTACGCAGTGCCACGTGTCATCGAAAATTTGTGCTTCGATCTTTGTGCCACCAAGGTCAATACCAGCTGCGATCATGGCGTAACCTCATGTAACGTAACACCTGATACAACGCGACTAAGTGTGCCTCGCCCAACGAATGGATCATCGATGTTTAGACCAAGCTGCGATGAATAAGAGACAGCCATTAGTTGCGCCGCTGCGACGACCAATGGTGCGGCCCACGCGTCATTTTTGACTGTGAGAAGCTCGATATCAGCTTCTGGCCCGACACTGTGCAAAGTACACAGAGGAAATTGGGATTTTATTTCGGCAATGAGATCATGTTCATATTTGCGGGCATGAGGATCAGAAGAGGTAAAAATCACAATTGTTGTGTTGTCAGTTACAAATGACTTTGGACCGTGGCGGAATCCCAAAGTGCTTTCCCAAAGGGATGGAATTTGCCCTGCGGTAAGCTCAAGCACCTTAAGCGCCGCTTCGCGTGCTGCGAATGCCAAGGCACCAGACCCCAAGAAGACGATCCGCTCAGGCACATCTGCGCAGAGTGACTCGAAATTCCCCCAGTTTTGGTCCAGCGTATCGGCACACTGCTTTAAGGTCGATTGTGCATCAGTATGCGTATCAAACAGTGTTAAGGCTGAATACACCATGGTCGAGAAACTTGATGTCATAGCAAAGCCTACATCGTGCGTCTCTGGTGGCAAGATTAGGGTGTGATCCTGAGACCCACCTGTGCGACGCGCCAAAGCGCTTTGTTCATTGCAGGTTATGTTCAAACGGACAGCACTCGGACCCAGAAGTGCATCAATAGCGTCAAGACACCCCAATGTTTCGGCACTGTTCCCAGAGCGTCCAAAATTTACAAAAATGGGATCTGCTGATGCAAGATACGCGTGTGGCCGTGATACGATATCAGTTGTCGGCACAGATCGAAATTCGCGGTGTGAGGCGCCCTGCAATCCAGCAGCGATGATATCACCAATATAGGCAGACGTACCCGCGCCGCAAAACCAAACATCCCTATCATTAAACTCGCGCGCCCAGTCACATGCATGCTTTAACTTTGGGTTATCTACCCAATGGCGCCAAACACTCGGTTGTTGTCTAATTTCCTTTATAGTGTGACAGTCATTCACGAAACTGATCCCCTCAAACAGTGCTTGTGACTTTGGACAACGTATCCGGCGTGTCTGGATTAAAACCCAAAGCCAAGGCTGTCTGACAGATGGCCGGATAGAGCATATATAACATCACAGCGGCGGCACCGGCCGGGCACAGCCCTGATAGTTTCATGTCGCTTGGTCGAATTCGTAAAACTGCCGCTCCGCAGGCCAGAAACCTTTTTTCGGCTTGGTCAATGCTATGCTGTGCCGCCGCCTGATCTGTATCCAAGATTATTACAGTCAACGGGTTTGTGACCAATTGAAGCGGACCATGCAAAACTTCGGAAGCGGAATAAGCTTCGGCATGCAATGCACAGCATTCTTTTAGCTTTAGAGCGACCTCATGCGCCGCGCCGAACCCCGCCCCGCGACCAATGACATAAACGTTTCTCGCACGCAAAAGAGACGACACAATATGCGTAATATTTGGATGCGCTTTTCCATCAATTTTTGCAAAAGCTTGTGCAGTCGTCTCGATATTTTCACCATAATCTGGCCGTACAGCAGAGACAAGCGCCATTCCTGCCGCAATGGAACAGATAACGGACTTTGTCGCCGGCACAGCAAGCTCTGGGCCCGCCATGATAGATAAGGTCGCGTTTGCTGCGTCCTCTACAGGAGAATTTTTCGCGTTGACCAATCCAATCACCCGTCCCCCCCGCAACCGTGCGCCTTTCGCACAAGCGACAAGATCAGGGCTTTTGCCTGATTGAGAGATAAGAACGCTCGTTGCTCCTGCCATACGGACGCCCGTTCCAAGTGAAAATACAGACGGCGGAAGGGATGTCACCGGCACATCCAAATGTCGCATAAATTCATAGGACAAAACATTCGCCGCAGCATCGGATGACCCGCGTGCAATTGTATAGATTGCCTGCGCTGTTTCGAGCGCCTTAACGGCCTCGGGGTCTATGGCCGTATTGGTCAATCGGGCAATGCTCGCCGCCGGTGCTTGGGCGGTTTCAGACGTCATTAAATGTCCTGGATTTGTCTTGGCCACGTTTTATGATCCTTGGCTTTTTAAATTAAATTGATCAAACTTTTCCCAAACTGAGGTCAGGTCGACCATCGCTCCTGTTGTCCGCGCCTGATCCAAGGCGAGTGCCGCTATGCCGGCTTCTAGGGCATCGACAATACCCACAGGCAGGGTATCTATTTCGGATCTTAAAAAGCGCGCTATCTCTTCGCACATCATTTCATCCGCGCCGTAATGTGCGCCGATCTTGGCATTCTCGCCGGCGTTGTAGTCATGTCGCGCCACAAGAGTTCCGTCACGTTTTGTGACGTTCAGATACCCGCGCACAAAATCGCCCTCTGCCATTCCAAGCGCACCGACGACACAGAACCGGCGTTGCTCGTCAGGGGTGTTGAGGTTGGTGTGAAAGGTCATATGGGCCCCAGATTCAAATTCCATCAGAGCGGTTTGACAATCAATAATATCACCTTCGTTTGCGTAGGGGTCATCGATCCCATTCCACGCGGTGCTTTTTTGCAAAACGAACGATGTATTCTCGTCTTCTGTGGGTCTGAACTTTGGAACAAACGCGCGACGCGCCCCAAAAGATGCCACGCGTTTTGGACGAGATTTGGTGACCATGTTGTACAAGTCTAGATCGTGGCAGCATTTCTCAAGCATAAAGCCACCAGAAAGTTCCGTGCTGCGTCGCCAATCGCGCATGAAAAAGGATCCATGATAGGGCGGGATCATTTCATTCGCCTCTAGGGACATGATTTGACCCAATGCCCCTTGGTCAAGCGCAGCACGTAGGTCAATCATATGCTGCGAATAGCGTAAAACCAATCCTACCATAACGCGGTCGGTCCCGTGTTTTTGCAGAAGCGCGGCCAGTTCCATCGTGTCTTCGATGGTGGTTACGACCGGCTTTTCCGTCAAAATTCGGACCCCTGCCTCAAGCCCTGCTTTGATATGCTCGAGGTGAAATTTATTAGGCGACCCAACAAAGAACAGATCAGGCGTTGTATCGGACAAAAGCGATTTTACGTCTGGAAATGACGGAACGTCGGACCCAATCATCTCTAGGTGAGATGATGAGGGATCGTAGTATCCGACAATCTCGGTTTCAGGCATAACCTTTTTCAAAAGGCTAAGCATATGGCCAGCTCTTAATCCGATACCCGCTGTGACGACACGCATCTTATCTCTCCTTATGACGCAACCATTGGGGCATCTGTGCGCCGCAATGCTTGGCCATCTGATCTAAAGACGTGGCAATCGCGTGGGGAAATCCCTAGGGAAATTTGCGAGCCTTCACGGATGTCGACGTTTCCGTCCAACGAGGCGCACAACCGAGTTTCGGCATCAGAGGTTGTGCCATACACAATTGATACGCCGCCCAAGCGCTCAACAACATTTACATTCTGGGTCATGCCGTCCGCGTCTGAAACTGTAAGGTCCTCAGGGCGAATACCCAACTCGACAGCGTCTCCTGCGGATACACCTGCGGTCTCCACAGGAACCGTAATCGAGAACCCATCCCGAGTTTCAAGCGATAGCCCAGCCGCTGATGTGCTTGTGACCGTGGCGGGGATAAAGTTCATGTTGGGCTGACCGATAAACCCTGCAACGAATTTGGTTTGCGGGTGATGATAAAGCTCCATCGGAGAGCCAAATTGTTCAACGCGACCGCCGTTTAAAACAACAATACGATCTGCCATTGTCATGGCTTCAATTTGGTCATGCGTGACATAAACCATTGTTGCATCGAGGCTTTTATGAAGTTGGCTAAGCTCGACCCGCATATCCCCACGCAGAGCTGCATCTAGGTTGGACAGGGGTTCGTCAAAGAGAAAGACCTTTGGGTTACGCACAATCGAGCGCCCAATAGCAACCCGTTGACGTTGGCCGCCAGAAAGTTGACCAGGCTTAAGAGATAATTTGTCAGTCAGTTGTAATATTTCACCGGCACGTTGAACGCGATCGTCCAGTTCAGGCTCGGGCATTTTTTGTACACGCAAGGGGAAGGCAATATTTTCGTAAACTGATAAGTGCGGGTACAAAGCGTAGGATTGGAACACCATAGAAATGCCGCGGTCCACCGGATGGGCCATGCTGACATCCGCACCGTCAATAATGATCTGACCGTCTGTCGCCTCTTCTAGACCTGCGATAATGCGCAGCAACGTGGATTTACCACAGCCAGAAGGTCCGACAAAAACAACGAACTCTTTGTCTTTGATCGCAAGGTTTATGTCATGCAGGACATTGGCCTGCCCAAATGATTTGGAAATGGACTTAAGATCAAGCGTTGCCACGTGTATTTTCCTTATGTGCTGAATATGTTTGGCCGCCCACGGGGAGGATGCGGGCGGCCAGTTTTTGTTACAGAGCTTCGTCGAGTTCTTCGCCAGCGATTGTAACAAGGTTGTCCACTGTATCTTCTTTTAGGATGATACCTTGGACCATGTTTGTGAACACAGATTGTAGAGATTTGAAATCTTCAACAATTGGCTCTGGGCCACCTGTCGAGATGCCACCTGTAAAGACTTCCCAGAATGCGTCGCCTTCATAGTAAGGCGCCTCAATTCCGATTGACGCGTAATCAAGGATCGGTGTGAGACCCCAGCTGCTATCAAGATCGTATTGAGCGTCACCAGAAGAAAGCGCCTGAGCCAGCTTATGCGCAAGATCTTCGTGGCCAGTGCCCTTAAAGACAACAAGGCTATCTGTGATCAAGATTGTACCGCTTTCACCGGATGGTCCTGCGGGAACAGGCGCAACCAACTGATTGATACTTTCATTGTGTTGACCACGGCCCCAAGGTCCGCTGATGTACATACCGATTTTGTTATCATTGAACAAATCGCGTAATTGGTCACGTTCCCACGCTGTTGGTCCTTCTTGTGCAACATCGACAAGCTTGCCGTAGAACGCCAAAGTTTCGCGTGTTTGTTGGCTATCAAGTTTGTTTTCACCGGTTGCAGAGTCAATGACCACGCCACCGTTTGAATAGAGATAATTCAAGAACTGGTGCATTGTGTTGTCAAAGTCTTTACCAGCCAACCCAACGCCTGCTGCGTCTGTGTTGTCATTGATCGCTTTGGCAAGGTCATACATGTCGTCCCATGTTTTCGGCGCTGTACAAGTGCGGCCTGCTTCTTCGACCAAATCACAGTTGATATAAAGACCCTTGGTCGAGAACGCATGAGGATAACCCCATTGAGTGCCCTTGATCGTAACCGTATTCAAAACGCCCTCTTGATAAGTGCTTTTTGAAGCATCATCGATTTGAGCCGGAACGATAAGATCATTTGCTGCAAGCTGTTGAAGTGTCCGTGAGCCCATGTACGAGATTGAGGGCGGATCACCTGCGGCGGCCAATGTTAACGATTTGTCCTGACATGTGCCCCACGGCACAGCCTCAAGGTTGACGGTCACGCCGGGGTTGTCTGCGATGAACTGATCCACGACGGCTTGATCCGCAGCGCGAACTTCGCCACCACACATGATAAAGTGTAGATCTTCTGCCTGTGCGCTCAGTGCTGTTCCAACAAGCAATGCCGCCCCTACAGTAAGTGTTTTTAGATGTTTCATTCCAATATCTCCCTTTTAAGTTTGGAACTATTCTTTGACCGCGCCTGCCGTTAGGCCCGCGACGAGGTACTTTTGAAGGAATAAAAAGATGATCATGACTGGTAGAACGCCGACCAATGCCGCAGCCATCATTTCGTTCCATGTCACCGACTGATAGCCGATGAATTCATACAGACCGGCAGGAAGAGGTTGATACTCCCGTGTCTGGTTGAATGTGATTGCAAATAAAAATTGCTGTGCGTAGGCGCCGATAAAGACGGCAACCCCCACGACGATCAAGCCTGGAAGCGCGAGTGGCAAAACAACCCGACGCAACGTGTAAATGCGGTTTGCTCCATCAACATAGGCGGCTTCTTCGAGTTCCCGTGGAATTTTCTCAAGGTAACTACGTAGCAACCAAATGCCTGTTGGGATAAGGAACGCGACCCCCGGAATGATCATGGCCCAATATGTGTTCAAAAGCCCGAGTGTGCGCAAAACACGGTACAATGGGATCAACAAAACGGCTCCGGTAAACATGTTGACGCCCAAGAACATCGCCAAAGTGGCGTTTTTGAAGGGGAAATCCATACGTGCAAAGGCATAAGCGGCAGGAATGACAAAGATCATTGTCATGCCGGTCACCATGAATGAGATGTAAATCGAATTCAGAATATAGCGCCCCAACAAAGGCACGGTGACCCACATTTGCCGATAGGCATCAAAGCTAAAATCATCGGACCAGAATTGATAGGGCGATCTAAAGAGATGTTCGAGCGGGCGAAGTGATGCCATAAACATCTCGAAAAAGGGCAGCAAAATAAAGGTCAAAAACACGGCGGCAGCAGCGTAAATTCCAACCAATTGAAGACGTGTGTACCGATCCATCATGGCTTATTTGCTCCCGTAGTGTTTGTTCACTTTGTTCAAGAAGAACATGTAGATGAGTGAAAAGAGGGCGAGGAGGATCACAATGACCACTGCACGCGCAGCACCTTCGCCAAATTTGTAATTGCCAATGGCTGTCTTGTAGGTGTCGACAATTAAGGTTGTCGTTGCCCCGCGTGGGCCGCCTTCGGTCAAGATCCAGATGATCTCAAAACTATTAAAGGTCCAGATTGCGGATAGCAGCGCCATAGAGACGATAACGGGCATGATCTGAGGGATTGTGATCCGGCGGAACCGATACCACCGGCTTGCCCCATCGACCCAAGCCGCCTCATATAGATCGCGGCTTACGCCTTGCATCGCAGCCAAAAGGAAGAGTGTCACCATAGGTGTGCCGACCCAGACGTCTGTGACAATCGCAGAATAGAAGGCAGATGTTTTATAGGCTAGGAATTCGATTGGCCCGTCAGTTATGCCCAAACGCTGGGCCATGCCGGACAACAGGCCAAAATATCCGTTATACAGCCACAACCAGCCAATACAGCCAATTGCAATTGGTATGACCCATGGTGGCATAACCAAAACTCGGAACAACGCCTTGCCCGGAACGGCGGCATTTAGCAAAGTCGCACCAATAAGACCTAATACCAATTTAAGACCAACTGACAAAAACATCCAATAGAACGTGCGCCAGATGGTTGCATGGAATTTTCTGTCTCCGGCTAGGTCGGCATAGTTTTCAAAGCCGACATAATTTTCTCCAGCGATCCGTGCATCCGTGAACGACAGCCGAAAAGTTTCGACCAAAGGCCATGCCACAATTATACAAATAAAGATCAAAGCAGGTGCAACAAGCAACCAAGCAAAGATACCTTCAGGCATAACAAAACGCCGTTGAGTATTTTTTTCCGTATCGTGTGGCTGATCATGGTCTACAGTTGTCACCCGGGTATTCCTTTTCCATGCGGCAAAGAGGTACGATTCAAAGTAATACCCATAGCATGCCAAAAAAATACTCCGCTGTGCTATATTTAATCCAAAAGATTTGAAAATTGATAAAAATTGCATATATTTATGCAGTTATAGTTGCGTTTTTAAGCAAAGTTTATATTTTGGTACTAAAGTGGTATTATAAAAATAGTCCGTGAAGGATAACACGATGAAGACTGACTTACTCGAAATTTCGAATTGGTATGTTCAAGGAAAAGGACCAAGATATTTACAACTCTCGCGATATCTTTCCGAACTGATTGCCTCGGGGGAATTGTCTGTGCACAGTCAGCTTCCGCCTGAGCGCGAGCTTGCCAATTTGGCAAGTGTAAGCCGTGTAACGATTCGGCAAGCTATTACTGAATTGGCAAGCCAAGGCCTAGTTGAACAGCGCCGAGGAGCAGGGTCGTTTGTAATAGAAAGATCCGCAAAGCTAGAGCAGTCACTTTCAAGTCTTGTATCATTTACCGAGACTATGGCCGCGCGTGGAAAGACGTCTGATAGTAAAATTTTGAGCCATGGCCTGCATTCCCCAAGCACAGAAGAAGTGGTTGCGCTGGGACTGGGCTTTAGCGCGCGCGTCGCTCGAATCGAACGATTACGCTTGGCAGATGATGCTCCCATGGCAATAGAGGTATCATCTCTACCGGAAAGCGTCTTGAACAGACCAGAGAAGGTTACAACATCGCTTTACAAAGTGCTCAGAGAGATCAGGCGCCCCGTTGTACGAGCTATTCAACGTGTCACAGCAATTAATCTACCACCATATCATGCGAAAATGCTGCATATGGCCGAGGGGGATGCGGCACTCAAAATTGTACGGACCGGTTACCTAGACTCGGGTCGCCCCGTAGAATGGACGCAGGGGATTTATCGCTCTGATATGTATGATTTCGTCTCAGAATTGCGCCTGGATCAAGTGGTGTCCGAATGAAATTAAGAGCGACCTGCGCAGACAGTATTGTCACCGTCACCTTGGAGCCTCAGACAGAAATTGCAGCATCTGTGTTATGTCTGTCTTTTATTGGGGGTGTTGACGTCGTGTCGGGCGGCCTCCAATCGCGAAAAGTCGGCGGCTATGTAGAAGTTGAATTGGGTCGGTTATTTGCAGGTCAGCCGCATGAGGTGATTTTTGAGTACGAAGAACATTTAAGGGAAGCGCCAAAGAACAGAGCTTGGTTACCTATTTCAGCATATTTGCGAAGCGGCCAAGCGATTATACCCTGTGAGCTTGAACACCTAGGTGTTGATTTGAACCGCGCAGATGCGCGCCCAAAACCCAATCCTCCAAAACAAGACCACCTGTGGCTGTTACCTCAGCCAAAGGAATGGTCACCGGATGGTGGCTACCTGCATGTAAGGGGGCTAAATTTACCATCTGACACGTTTGGTGCAGCTGCGGATCTTTTGGAAACTTATACAGACAAATCTGACCCACGGGGCATAACGCCAGTTATCGAACGGGTCACTGGGTTGGAGGGATACGAAGTTGAAATATCTCAAACAGGACTTTGTATAAGAGCCACGGATGAGGCCGGTTTTTATTATGCGGGCGTAACGTTGGTTAACTTATGCCTCACCTATGGCGGGCGCCTACCAACCGGCTGCATCAAAGATGAGGCAAAATATGTATGGCGTGGCCAGCATTTGGATTGTGCCCGTCACTTTTATTCTGTCGAGACCATCTGCCACTTGTTGGATCTTATGGCGATGCTCAAATTAAATCGATTCCACTGGCATTTTGCGGATGACGAGGCTTTTCGCCTAAGCCTAGAGCGGCTTCCAGAGCTTTCTGCATTAACCTATCGAGGCGAAGGCCAGGTTATTCCTGCTGTGTTCGGTGGGTTGGCGTGCACCGGTGGGCAGTATTCAAAATCAGATGTGGCACATATCGTGGCCTATGCACAGGCACGATTCATAGAAGTCATGCCAGAGATTGAGATCCCTGCACATAGTCTGGGACTGGGTCAACTTTTTCCAAGCACCCGCGACCCTGATGACACGGGCGCAGAAGTCAGCGTGCAATCCTATCAAAAAAACACGCTAAATCCAGCCTGTGCAGCAACGTGGACCCTTTGGGAAAAAATGATAGAAGGCGTGTCCAAGCTTTTCCCTTTTGGTGTCCTGCATTTGGGCTGTGATGAGTTGCCTCCTCGAGCATGGGAAGGCTCCCCTATGATTGATGACCTAAAAACCAAACACGGATTGGCAGATACACATGATGTGTTGGGATGGACGATGTTCAACGTAGCGGAAATTGCAACACGTAACGGCATGCGACCTGCGGCATGGGAAGAGGCGCAATATGGCAAAAATGGCGGGATTGGAAATAACGCCATTTTGTTTAGTTGGACAGGACAAGCAGCAGGCCGAAAGGCCGCCGAATTGGGATATGATATTGTCATGTGTCCTGCACAGAACACCTATTTTGACATGGCACATTCGACTGAACCTGAAGATTGGGGGGCAAGTTGGGCGGCCTGCTTTGGATTGGATGAGACTTTGGAGTGGGATCCGGAACTGGGCGGAAATGCGGTCATGCGTGAGCGTGTAATCGGCGTACAAGGTGCATATTGGAGTGAGTTTATAACTGACGACCAGCATATGAAGCCAATGATAGCCCCACGAATTTTTGGGCTTGCCTCGATTGCATGGTCTGGAGGGGGTGCGATCAATACAAAAGACCTGCGCGCCTTGGCACACGTCTATTCACCGGTTCTAGAAGCGTTGGATTGGCCATATACGCCGTGGGCATAATGGCATGGCAGAGATGCGATAGACTTGTCCATCGAGGCCAAGCCTATCGCGCCTTTCCCAAATGGGAAAGGCCAAAGCGTCCCACGTCAAATTGGGAAAAGATCGCAGACTTGGGCAATTGATCTTGAGCACTCACAGGCTGATAAGGCCCCGACACTATCGAGGCCTTTTCGCTTGGTTAAGATGCGGGTTTCTCTTGCCCATCAGTTTGACTGTTTTCGTCAATAATTTCGGCTTCTTCGATGCTATCGCTGTCTACCGTCAGTTCATTTTCTGAGGCATCCGGGCCACCGACCAACAGGGGAAGCATTTCCAAACCTGATTGGGCTGTTTCCGCTTGCGGCGGCTCTCTCCAGGTCAAAGTATCAAACGCGGAACAGTTACTGCACACTGGCGCCCAATCCGCATGAACTGTATTGCACTTATCACACACCCATTGCGGTCCCCGTTTGGCCACCAAAGCTTTGGTCAACCATCCACGCACAGCGGCATCATCACCTCCTTCGCCACGCTCAATCGCAGCCATAAGAGTGAGCACGCGCGCGTCTGGATCTGTTTCATAAAGATCACCCAATGCGCGGCGCGCTTGGGGAAAGTCTTCATTCGCCAAATGCAATTCGGCCAATAACATTTTGGTCTCGCGGTGATCTGAATTAACCTTGGTCAATTGAGCAAACCGTTTGATCCGCGCAGCGGGATCTTCGTTTGGCTCAATCTCAGAAAACGCAGCCGCAAGATCAGGATGGGGTTGCACTGACCATGCTTTTTTCAAAACCCGTACGGCGTATTTTGGTTTGGCCTCTTTGACATATTCGCGGGCTGCCATCACCGCAGCTGGCACCAGATCAGGCGATAACCGATTTGCTTCAATCGCCGCTTCGCGCGCGGCGATATCATTATCCTGATCGAACACACCTTGTGCTTGGGACAGGGCCAAAACAGCGTCGCGGCGTTTGTGCACATCTCGCGGCAACGTCCCGTGTTTTAGCTTTGCGCCTAGGGTTTTGCGTGCGCCTTCCCAGTCGCCTGTTTGAGCTTGTAACTGTAGCAAAACATCCTGCGTTTCTTCGTGTTTGGGCTTAATCGCAAAAGCCTTTTCAGCAAGCTTTAGTGCAAGATCTGTCTGACCATCTGCCAATTTTTGCTTCATTAACCCGCGCACCCCGACAAATCGTGTGGACGGTTCTTGCACCAAAGCCTTGTAGACGGTCTCTGCTTTGGTGCGATCTCCGGTCATTTCAGCGGCTTGCGCAGCCAAGACATTCGTCAATTCCGGCTTGTTGAGAAATTTCTCGGCTTTGGTTGCCTTTTGCATCGCTATTTGGCCTTCTCCAGATGCCAAGGCAAGCAATCCCTCAGACAGCGCCTGATATCCTTTGCGTTCGCGATTGCGCACGAAATACCGTGAAAATGCGGTCTCATCCCCATTGATAAACCTCAAAACGGCCACCAAAAGGGAGAGAAGTTTGAGAAAAACCCAAATCACGACGACCAATACCATCAAGAACAGAACAGCTTGGATCGGCGTAAATGTATACTCAACACCTGCCACAACGGCTGTGATATTCCCAATCAAAAGGGAATTTCCGTCCATTAAATAGGTCCCACCGAGGGCGAGAAGCAGGAGAATACCCAAAAACAAAAGAATTCGAACTAATGAAAGCAACATGATTTGGGATCCTTACTGAGAATACTGTTCGGCCAAGGCTGCGACTGCGTCCAAGGCATCTTGGCGGGATTGCGCCATATCAATCCACGGCTGCATTTCAGCGCGTGGGCCATCTTGCAACGTTGATAGCTCTGATAATGCGTCTTGCAATCGCCCATCTGCAACAGCGGCTTCGGCACGTGATAGGATCGCATCGACATCCGACCCCTCTCTTGGGGCGACAGAGCGGGCATTCAGCTGTGCCTTGAAAAAGTTCGCAACCCGTGCGGCCCCATCCCCAAGATCACCTTGCGACCGCCCTACGGAAAGGGCGGCGCGCGCAAAAGGCGCAAACTCTTCGTAAAGCTGGTCCATCTTTGCAACGCCTTGAGTTGCAGCCTGCTCTAACACTCCAGGCACCGAGGCGCCGGTTACAGATTGGTATTCGTCTAGAGCAGAGGTGAACAATTGACCTGTTTCAAGAGCAGAGGTCATCCGACTGATCGCCGCGCGGGCAACTGTGGCCTGTGACAGTGCCGCGGCTTCTGCCTCTTTGGACTGGGCGGTCGCAATCATGTCTTCCAATTCTTCGCGCTGGCTTTGCAGAGTTTGTTGCATACGCACCATCTCTTGGGCGTAGGCATCGACAACTTCATCGGGCAATGCCTCTACGATTGGGCGTTGCTCTAACGAATCAAGGCGCGCTTTGAGATCAGCAAATTCAGAGGCAAGCGCCGAAATCTGACCCGAAATTCGGTCAAAGTCAGATGAGAAATCACGGCCCTCTTGCGCCGCAATGCGCGTATCTTGTTGCGATTGACTTGTCGTAAGCCGCTGTAAAGCAGCGTCAGAGGCATCTAGGCGCGCAACGATGTCTTGTTGAAAATCAATCTGATCCTGAGGCTGGCTATAAAATGGGCCGTTTGGGCCAACCATATAGGCCGCGCCAAATCCAATGGCCCCCGCAACAACACCACCAAGAATTAGGGGAACAGCCGATGCGCGTTTTTGCGGAACTGCTGGAACCGAGCGTGCTTCCTCTACCTCAACATCGTCGCGAGCTTGGTCTTCTTCTAGAGGAACCTCTTCGCTGCTCTCATTACTACTAGCTTCATTTTGCGATACATCTTCTTCAGAGGAGGAATCGTCTGCGTCTTCAGACCGCTCTGCCTCATCCGCTATAATATCTTGATCGGCTTCAACATCACCATCAAGCGCGCCCTGAGATTCGCTTGGCTCTTGTTCTTGTAACTCTTGATCTTTTTGATCTGTCATTGTGTTCTCTCTTAGTAGGCCTGAAATTTAGGCCATCACTTCCCGAAGGGCAGTAATCATAGCGCTTGCGTGGGGCGCCTCTGCTATCTTTGATACTTTTAAACCCCCATAAGAAAAAGCCTCTGCGACTGAAACACTCATGCAGATTACACGAATATTAGCAGTTTTTGGCAACTCATCCCTGACTAGCGCAGCACTTCGGGGTGAAAATAGGGGAAGAATCGTGGGTTTTTCCCGCACAACCAACGATTTAGCTTCATCAGATAAAGGGATAGCCACTTGGTCATAACAGACAGCCTCATCAACCGCGAAACCGGCGGATTTTAGCCGCTGACATACATCTCCTCGTGTCTGGGTGCCGCGCAAGTGAATCATAGTCTGTTTTGGGGCGTGCCTCTTTACCAGAGACACCAAAGCATCCGCATCGCCGTTTGCCGAGATAACGCGCATCCCTCGCGCCTTGGCCAATTCAGCTGTCTTATTGCCGACTGCAAAGCACAAACGTCCAGACAGATCAGCATCATAACTCAACAGAGCGTTTTGCGATGTCACAATGATAACGTCATAGTCTCTGGGATTAAGCGCAGGTTTTCGCCCCACAATGTCAAGAACGGGGGACATGTAGACACGCGAATTTAGGCCCGCCTCTGACATCTGTCTTGCAAAAGCTTCTGATCCCGCCCGCGGGCGGGTCAAAAGAACGGCGTGTCGCGCCTCTAAATTCTGCATAGGATTGTGCGTCATCGTCAAGAATGCTACCTGCGTTTTAAATGGGCTTCAATGGATGACATGATGCAAAGCGCCACAAGACATTTGTTTCTTGGCTTGGAAAGTAGCTGCGACGACACGGCCGCCGCAGTTGTGGCAATACAGGACGGAACACCAGAAATTTTGTCAAATGTCGTTATGGGACAATCAGCGTTGCACGCGGAATTCGGTGGCGTTGTTCCGGAAATCGCCGCGCGCGCCCACGCAGAACGTATTGACATCTGTGTGACCCAAGCGATGCAAGATGCGGACATCGAGCTTGAACAGATTACTGCTATTGGCGTCACCGCCGGCCCCGGATTAATTGGTGGTGTTGTCGCAGGTGTCATGTGCGCAAAAGGCCTTTCTATGGCCACTGGTAAGCCTCTTGTTGGCGTAAATCATCTTGCCGGTCATGCCTTAACCCCTCGTCTTACAGATGGGATCAGCTTTCCCTATCTGTTGCTTTTGGTCTCCGGCGGACATTGCCAATTTCTTTTGGTGAAAAGTGCCACTGAATTTTCGCGCATTGGCGGAACGATAGATGATGCACCAGGAGAGGCCTTTGACAAAACAGCCCGCCTCCTTGGCCTTTCCCAACCAGGCGGGCCCGCAGTAGAACAAAGAGCAAAGTCAGGTGACACCAAGCGCTTCCGACTTCCTCGTCCCCTACTGGATCGGCCGGGATGTGACATGTCTTTTTCGGGATTGAAAACGGCATTGCTGCGCACCCTCGATAGCTTGGTTAATGATCAAGGCGGTCTTTTCCAATCTGATATAGACGATATTTGCGCAGGCTTCCAAGCTGCGGTTGGTGATGTTTTGGTGGAAAAAACCAACCGCGCGTTGGATGAATGCGCAAAACAATTATCCTATGCTCCAACCTTGGCTGTCGCGGGTGGTGTCGCGGCAAACGCCTATCTGGGGGATCGACTAAAAGACCTGTGCGCCTCGAGGAATATTCAATTTATCGCACCCCCTTTACGGCTGTGTACCGACAACGCTGCTATGATTGCCTATGCGGCAGGAGAACTGTATCACTTGGGCATTACGCATGGGATGGACTTGTCAGCGCGTCCAAGATGGCCGTTGGACACGGCACAGCCCGCTTTGTTGGGGAGCGGCAAAAAAGGAGCAAAAGCATGAGCATAGCAGTACTCGGCGCTGGCGCTTTCGGGACGGCTTTGGCGGTTGCTCTTGCAAAGGATGGAACCGCTATCACCCTATGGGCACGCGATGAAAGTCACGCAAACGAAATGCAATCTGCCCGTCAGAATGCAGCGCGTTTACCCGATGTATCCTTACCTCCATCGCTGACAGCGACCTATAAGATTGAAGACGTTGATAAATGCGATGTCGTCCTCCTTGCTGTTCCAATGCAAAAACTGCGGTTGGTTATGGCGCAATTCCAGAAGGTCCTAAAGAGCAAAACGCTCGTACTGTGTTGCAAAGGGATTGACCTTGAAACAGGTCAACGCCCCTCAGAATTAGCCTCTAACCTCACTGACACTTTTGCCCTTCTGACAGGGCCAAGTTTTGCGCACGATATAGGTAAGAGTCTCCCAGCTGCCCTGACACTTGCAGCACCGAATGACGCGCTTGGCGTATCTCTTCAGGCACGCCTTGGCCGCCCTAACTTGCGATTGTATCGAACAACCGATGTAATCGGAGCAGAAATGGGCGGCGCCCTTAAGAACGTTATAGCAATTGCCTGTGGCGCAACTATTGGCGCGGGACTTGGCGACAGCGCGCGTGCGTCTTTGATGACACGCGGTTTTGCTGAAATTCAGCGTTTGTCCACTGCTTTGGGAGCCAACCCCGATACCCTATCCGGCCTCTCTGGGTTTGGCGATCTCAGCCTGACCTGCATGTCCGAAGGCTCGCGTAACTTTCGATTTGGCCTGTCATTGGGACGCAAAAACGACTTTGACCCAACAACAACCGTAGAAGGCGCCGCTACCGCACAGGCCGCACTTGGCCTTGCCAACGCTCTCGGAGTTGACGTGCCAATCACGGCCTGTGTCGCGGGCCTTGTCTCAAATACCCTCACAGTTGAAACCGCGATAGAACATTTGTTATCGCGCCCACAAAAGGAAGAATAATGCTTGTTGCTTTGATTGCCCTCGATAAACCTGATCACCTAGATGTCCGCAAAGCAAACCGTGATGCACATATCGCCTATCTCAAAACCACGGGTGTGGTCTCACAGGCGGGTCCGTTTATTGATGCCGAGGGCAATATGTGCGGCTCCCTCGTCATTTTGGACGTCGATACCCTCCAAGATGCGGAAAACTGGGCCGCGCAGGATCCTTATGCGCAAGCTGGATTATTTGCGTCCGTAACCTTACGTCCTTGGAACAAGGTCATCTAATGCAATATTGGCTCTTTAAATCTGAACCAGAGACATGGTCATGGTCCGACCAATGGGCCAAGGGCGACGAAGGCGAAGAATGGAACGGCGTGCGCAATTACCAAGCACGCAATTTCATGCGCCAAATGCGTATAGGTGATCGCGGATTTTTCTATCATTCTCAAAAAGAAAAAGCGATTGTCGGCATCGTCGAAGTGATCGCTACGTCCCATCCAGATAGAACAACCGATGATCCTAGATGGGACTGTGTTGACATCAAGTCTATCACAAAAATTGAACGCGCGGTTACACTAGAAGAGATCAAATCTCACCCCGAGCTCACGGGTATGGCTCTAGTCAAAAATCCGCGCCTTTCCGTACAACCCGTTACTCCGAACGAATGGGCGATTGTGTGCAAATTGGCCCAGATTACCCCCTAGCCAAAACATAAGATCAAAGGCAGAATTCCTTCGTCAACTCGGAAGGGATAAAAATAATGACTATTGTAAATATCTTGGTCGCGGCTGCCGGCGGTTTCGCATTCGGAGCTCTGTGGTACATGTTGCTTTCAAAACACTGGATCAAAGCAGCAAACATCGCCTGCGATGAAACTGGTCGTCCACTCAATCAAAGTGTTAAACCATTCATCCTTTCTGCTATCGCTATGATTATTGTCGCAGGAATGATGCGCCATGTCTTTGTGATGGCAGAGATTTCTACTTTGGGCGCAGGTCTTGTGTCTGGACCAGGGGTCGGCCTATTTTTCATCTCCCCTTGGATTATGATCAACAACGCTTACGGGGATCGTCCGGTGTCCCTCACACTTATCGATGGAGGATACGCAACATTCGGATGCGCCATCATTGGGGCGCTACTCTGCATTTTCTAAAACAATTCGCGCTTTCTTTTTGCCAAAAATATTCAAACGCGGGGCCAATTGGCCCCGCGCTGGTCGGATCGTAAAACGATCCGAAAACAAAAGGCCAAAACAACCTCTTGTTCTTGGAACTCCCACAGTTCCTCGGACAAATAGGCCATTCTGGCACACAAAATACATTACTTAATCTAGCTGGGTAGTCTTATGAATTCCCTAACGAAAACGACCCCGAAATCGGGGCCGCTTCAGATTATTACGCTAAAGCTTAGCCGTAAACGGCTTCTTTGCCAAAATGTTTGGTCAACATGTAATAGATCACGGCGCGATATTTGTTGCGCTCTGAACGACCATAAACTTCAATCACCTTGTCAATGGCTTCCATCAACTCAAGACCATCAGACAACCCAAGCTTTTTCATCAAGAAATTGTTCTTAACTGTTTCAAGCTCACTAGGCTGACTGCCCGCAACAGTTGACGCATCCGCGTTGTAAATCGACGGACCACACCCGATAGTCACCTTTGTCAATAGATCCATATCCGGTGTCATACCGCATTTATTCTGTAGATCGTCCGCATATTTCGCAATTAGATCGTCACGTTTTCCCATGTGCTCACCCTTACCTTTTTAAAGTGCATTGTTGAATGTGTACTCAACATTTGCACAACCTCAAAGAATTTTTCATGGGGAAGTTTGATAAAAATGAACCATCACACTCTCGCAACAAAAAAGCCGCCCCTAAGGGCGGCTCTCTCTGAAAACGTACAAAGCGTTAGTATCTGTAATGCTCTGGCTTAAACGGACCTTCTGGAGTGACGCCGATATAATCGGCTTGCTCTTTGTTCAAAGTTGTCAGTTTTACGCCGATGCGGTCAAGGTGCAGGCGTGCAACCTTTTCATCCAAATGCTTTGGTAGGATATAAACGTCGTTGCTGTATGCGCCGCCGTTGGTCCACAATTCCATCTGCGCCAAGACTTGGTTGGTAAAGGAAGCTGACATCACAAAGGATGGATGCCCTGTCGCATTGCCAAGATTCAACAAACGACCTTCGGACAAAAGGATGATTCTGCTGCCAGACGGCATTTCGATCATGTCCACTTGGTCTTTGATATTGGTCCATTTGTGATTGCGCAAATGCGCCACTTGGATTTCGTTGTCAAAGTGACCGATGTTGCCCACAATTGCCATATCCTTCATCTCGCGCATGTGCTCGATGCGGATCACATCCTTGTTGCCAGTTGTAGTGATGAAAACATCTGCGGAATTCACTACGTCTTCAAGAACGACGACCTCGAACCCATCCATCGCCGCCTGAAGGGCACAAATCGGATCGACTTCGGTCACCTTAACACGTGCACCTGCACCGCGAAGCGACGCAGCCGAGCCTTTGCCCACATCGCCATAACCACAGACGACTGCAACCTTGCCGGCCATCATCGTATCGGTCGCGCGACGGATCCCATCGACGAGGGATTCTTTACAGCCGTATTTGTTGTCGAATTTTGACTTGGTGACCGAGTCGTTCACATTGATCGCAGGGAAAGGCAACTGACCTTGTTTGACCAATTCGTACAAGCGATGAACACCGGTCGTGGTTTCTTCAGACACGCCTTTGATCGCATCGCGTGTTTTTGTGAACCAACCCGGGGACAGCTCCATACGCTTTTTGATCTGCGCTTTGATGACTTCTTCTTCCTCGGATTGAGGAACCGGAATGATCTCTTCTCCAGCTTCAGCGCGCGCCCCAAGCAGAACGTACAGGGTCGCATCACCGCCATCGTCCAAAATCATGTTTGGACCCTCGGGGAACATAAAGGATCGATCAAGATAGTCCCAATGCTCTTCCAATGACTGACCTTTAATCGCAAAGACAGGGACACCTGCTTCGGCAATCGCCGCGGCAGCGTGATCTTGGGTTGAGAAAATGTTGCAAGATGCCCAGCGCACGTCCGCACCTAAGGCAACCAATGTTTCGATCAAAACAGCCGTTTGAATGGTCATATGCAATGACCCAACGATCCGCGCACCCGCCAATGGTTTTGCCGCACCATATTCGGCACGAAGCGCCATCAAACCCGGCATTTCAGTTTCAGCAATATCAAGCTCTTTGCGCCCGAACGCTGCAAGGTTGATATCTTTGACGATGTAGTCTGTCATGGAAAGCTCCTTATTTGCCCGTCCGCTATCACAGATTAACCGTTTCAGCAATCGCATAGGTAGGTAGAGTCCATTGTCAAATTATCAATTTTTTTCGCAATCTGGTGGTTCAGGGCTCTTGCAAAAATCTTTTGACGCGCCATTTGAGAATTACCCGCGATCAGCGCCTCATAAAACGCAACCATCAGGTCAACGTCACAGTCCCTAAGGTGCCCCTGCTCTTTCGCAGCGCTTAAATACCCGAGGAACGCCTCGATCCTCACAAAACACCTCAAAGATGGCGCTTTACCGCGTCGAGTTGGCCATTGACCCTTAGAGGCTTGGGTGCCTCAGCCTCTAAGCATCACAAAATCCGCAACACAGGCTCTATTAAGTTGCATACAGGTGCTCAGGCTGAAGCAGCTAGAGTCCCTTTCACTCTTGCGCTTTGGTGTATATTTTGGAAGTTAAGCCATAGAATATAGGGGAATGCGTATGAGTTCGGGATTATTTGCTCTTTTAGATGACATCGCAGTGTTGGCAAAAACAGCTGCGGTTTCGGTGGATGATATTGCTGCAGCCGCCTTAAAAGCCGGGAGCAAATCACTGGGTGTTGTGATCGACGATGCTGCAGTTACCCCGAAATATGTTGTGGGATTCCCTGCATCGCGGGAAATTCCAATCATTAAACGAATTGCAACAGGATCCCTTAAAAACAAACTGCTATTTATACTTCCTGCAGCATTGATTTTGTCGCAATTCGCGCCGTGGGCGATTACCCCTTTGTTGATCATAGGCGGGTTGTTCTTATGCTTTGAGGGGGCGGAAAAAGTACTTGAAATGCTGACCGGCGGGCACGACGATGACATGTCCAAAAAGACCGAAGATCAAACGGTCGCCGGCGCGATCCGAACAGATTTCATATTATCTGCTGAAATTATGGTCTTGGCGCTTGCCACTATGGAAGGCCAAGAATTTTCAACGCAGGCGATTAGCCTTTTGGTCGTAGCGTTTTTTGTTACGTTTTTAGTGTATGGCGCGGTGGCATTGATCGTCAAAGCCGACGATTTTGGTCTACATTTGATGGTGACCCATAAAGAATCTGCTTTGGGGACCTTAGGGCGCGGTATTATTCGGACGATGCCCTATTTCCTCAAAACTCTAAGCTTTGTTGGCACACTGGCCATGCTCTGGGTGGGCGGTGGTATTTTGATCCACGCGGCCGAGCATTACACTTGGCACCTGCCCGAAGAGATGATGCATGGGTTGCAGCATATGGTCCATGGAGATTACCCTTTAACAGGAATGATTGAATGGCTCGCAGGCGCGACATTCTCGGGAATCGTTGGCCTTATTTGCGGATCTGTAATTGTCGCGACCCTATCGCCGTTTCACAAGGCAACCTAAGACGTCACGAACTCAGTTTTTGCGTATCCTTGTAGGAACAATAGCGCGGTTAGGTCCCCGTGATTGATACGAACGTCACATTGTGCGGCAACAGATGGTTTTGCATGCAATGCGACACCTGTCCCAGCGCGATGCAACATGCCAAGGTCGTTTGCCCCATCCCCAACAGCGATAACATCTGCATCTGATAAACCTAAATTCGCCGTGATCCGTTCTAATTGATCCACCTTGGCCTGCTTTCCAAGGATGGGAAGGCCAACCTCGCCCGTTAATACGTCTTCTTCAACAAGCAACGTGTTGGCATGATTTTCATCAAAGCCCAAATGCCCTGCAACCTGTGATGTGAATGCCGTAAATCCTCCCGAAACCAATGCCGCATAGCCATTGTTCGCCTTCATCGTCGCGACAAGAGTTTCACCGCCGGGCATGTATGTAATCCGGTCTGCTAATACTGTATCGATCATAGACAAAGGCAGGCCTTTCAATAGACCAACACGTTCTTTTAACGCAGCCTCAAAATCAAGCTCGCCGTTCATCGCGCGGGCTGTGATGTCTTTCACTCGCTCTCCAACGCCTGCTTGATCTGCCAGCTCGTCAATACATTCTTGTTGGATCATTGTGCTGTCCATATCCGCAAGAAGCATTGTTTTCCGCCGTCCCTGTGCCGGTTGCACAACAAGGTCAATCTGCATCTTTTGAAGGTCTTCCCAAACGTCCCACAGGTTGTCGGGTTTTTGAGACACTTCAAACTCAGCAGCCTCGCCGACAGATAGCCAAATCGCGTCGCCACCACCCCAAGCATTTCTAAGGGATTCTACCAATTCATTGCCAATGGTGGGACGGGATGGCGCGCTGATCAGACTGACTGTGAACATGGCATAAGTTTCCTATTGGCTGCAAAATGGGTCGTTTTTTCTCTCTCAAGCGGCGCTATAACGTCATTTTCTCTGTTGTGAAAGTCGAAAACGGCGCGTATGCCCGTCTGTGGGACACCTCTCCCCAACGAGAGGCGCTTATCTGGAAGGATAGCATTGATGGCTATAAACACACCGGCAGCGCGGCCGGCTAACGCGCGTTTTTCATCTGGCCCTTGCGCCAAGAACCCCACGTTTTCTTTGGATAAATTGCACGACGCCCCATTGGGTCGTTCGCATCGCGCTGCGGTAGGCAAGGCAAAGCTTAAGGCTGCCATAGAAGAAACACGGGACATCCTGAACATTCCTGCAGATTACAAAATCGGCATTGTACCCGCCTCGGACACCGGCGCGGTTGAGATGGCAATGTGGTCTATGCTAGGCGCACGCAAAACCACCATGGTCGCATGGGAAAGCTTTGGCGCAGGTTGGGTCACTGATGTTGTGAAACAATTGAAACTAGACGCCGACGTGCGCACGGCCGAGTACGGCGAAATCGTTGATATGGCGGCGATTGACTATGACACAGACGTTGTCTTTACATGGAACGGCACAACCTCTGGTGTGCGGGTCGCCACAGGCGAAGTGATCCCCTCAGATCGGGCCGGATTGACGATTTGCGACGCAACCTCCGCGGCCTTTGCGATGGACCTGCCTTGGGATAAATTGGATGTAACAACATTCAGCTGGCAAAAGGTCTTGGGTGGCGAGGCCGCACATGGCATGCTGATCCTGTCGCCCCGCGCTGTGGAGCGTTTGGAGACTTATACACCAGCTTGGCCTTTGCCGAAAATCTTTCGCCTCACCAAAGGGGGCAAGCTGATCGATGGCATCTTTGAAGGCGCAACAATTAACACCCCCTCTATGCTAGCCGTTGAAGATTACCTAGTGGCACTTGAATGGGCGCGCTCTGTTGGTGGGCTGAAGGGTCTCATCAACCGTGCAACCGCAAATGCGCAGGCGATTTGGGACTTTTGCGAGACGCGCGACTGGATCGACAATCTTGCAAATGATCCGGCGACACGGTCCAACACATCTGTCTGTCTGAAATTCACAGATGCGCGCATCAAAGACGGCGCGGCCTTTGCCAAAGCTGTGGCAAAGCGTCTCGAATCCGAGGGGGTCGCCTTTGACATCGGCGCCTATCGAGACGCACCGGCAGGACTGCGGATATGGTGCGGTGGAACCGTGGAAACCTCTGACATACAGGCCATGCTCCCATGGTTGGAATACGCGTTCCAGGCCGAGATTGACGCACAATCCTAACAATCTTCCCGCCTGATGTCGCAGGCATCAGGCAGCGCGCGCCCATCCTCGATGGGTGGGGGCGCGCTTTCCCTCTTCCAAAGGATACACCAAATTATGGCACCTAAAGTACTTGTTTCAGACAAACTTAGCGAAACCGCAGTTCAAATTTTCCGCGACCGCGGTATCGACGTCGACTTTCTTCCCGATGTTGGAAAAGACAAAGACAAGCTCAAAGAAATCATTGGCCAATACGACGGACTGGCCATTCGCTCGGCAACCAAAGTGACCCCCTCGCTTTTAGAAGCGGCCACTAATCTAAAGGTTATTGGCCGCGCCGGAATTGGCACGGACAATGTCGACAAAGAAGCAGCTAGCAAAAAGGGTGTGATCGTCATGAACACACCCTTTGGCAACATGATCACGACAGCCGAACACGCAATTGCGATGATGTTCGCAGTGGCCCGTCAAATTCCCGAAGCCTCTGCGTCAACCCACGCTGGAAAATGGGAGAAATCCAAATTCATGGGGGTCGAGCTAACAGGTAAGACCTTGGGTGTCATCGGTGCAGGTAACATTGGCGGTATTGTATGCGATCGCGCCCGCGGCCTAAAAATGAAAGTGATTGCATATGATCCCTTCCTTGGCGAAGATAAAGCCAAAGAAATGGGTGTCGAGAAAGTCGAGTTAGACGACATCCTAACCCGCTCTGACTTTATCACGCTTCACGTGCCGTTGACGGACACAACCCGCAACATCCTTAGCCGTGAAAACCTTGAGAAAACCAAAAAAGGCGTGCGTATCATCAACTGCGCCCGTGGTGGTCTGGTCGATGAGGTCGCACTTGCAGATTTACTTACATCAGGTCACGTTGCAGGCGCTGCGTTTGATGTGTTCTCAGAAGAGCCCGCCAAGGAAAACTCTCTCTTTAATCTGCCAAACGTGGTCTGCACACCGCATCTAGGCGCAGCAACGACCGAGGCCCAAGAAAACGTGGCACTGCAGGTTGCAGAGCAGATGTCAAACTACCTTGTCGACGGTGCGGTGGAAAACGCATTGAACATGCCCTCCATGACCGCAGAAGAAGCGAAAGTCATGGGACCTTGGGTCAAACTTGCGGGGCATCTTGGTTCTTTCATTGGTCAGATGACAGATGAGCCAATCAAGGCGATCAACATCCTCTACGATGGCGTCGTGGCCACGATGAACCTACCTGCTTTGAACAGTGGCGTTGTTGCAGGCATCATGAAACGGGCAAATCCAGATGTGAACATGGTGTCGGCCCCAGTGATTGCAAAAGAACGCGGGATCAAGATCAGCACAACAAACCAAGATAAATCTGGCGTTTTCGCAGGCTACATCAAAGTCACAGTCGTAACAGACAAACGCGAACGATCAGTCGCGGGAACCGTCTTTAGCGATGGCAAGCCACGGTTTATCCAAATCAAAGGCATCAACATCGACGCAGAGGTTGGCGCTCATATGCTTTATACCACGAACGAAGATGTCCCCGGTATTATTGGAACTTTGGGTCAAACCATGGGTGCGAATGGTGTAAACATTGCGAACTTTACATTAGGTCGTGCTGCCGCAGGGGGCGAAGCGATCGCACTTTTATATGTGGACAATCCGCTCAAACCAGAAGTGCTAGAGCAATTGACCGCGACTGGCATGTTCCAACAGGTCAAACCGCTTGAGTTTGATGTCGCATAACCAAATCACGTGCGGCACGTTTAACGGCGTGCCGCACGCAATGCCCAAAAGAGAATTAGACTGGTAAATACAAAATAAGCCGCAATAGCCAAGAGTTGGCGATCAAAGCCAAACCCCAGATCAATTCCAATTCCCGTTAGCCAAGGACCGACAGCAGAACCAAAGACCATTACTGCAGATCCTAGCGACTTTATGCCCCCAATGTATTTGGTGCCATAGTATTCCGCCCAAAACGCCGCAATTATTGTGCCGAATGCACCGCCTGCGGCTCCCATGCAAATAAACCCAATCACTCCGATCATGGGCGACCATGCAAAAGCAAAGATCACCAAACCTAGGGAAAATGGCAATAAAACGAAGGGCAACAGCACACCTGCGCCAAACCTATCAACGGCCCAACCCGCAGCTAGCATCGCAACCACAGAAACCCCTGTATAAATTGGAATTTGCGCAACAAATGAGATATGAGACCATTCTTTGATTTCGGTAAAATGCACTTGGTGGAAAAAGAATGCGGTTCCAAACGCCGAGAGGCCGGCAACAGTGGGAACAATCGCCCAAAATAAAGGATGCGTTAGCGCCTCTTTTCGACTCCAGTGGCGTCCCTGCATGCCCAAGGCTTGATCAGATTTGGCATGGGATTGCGGTGTGCGTTCTTGCCCCAATAGCCACAGGATCAGAGGCGCACCCAGAAACGCGACGGCCGCCATCACGATCCACAGGTTTTGCCATGCGAGAACGGCCATCGCCGAGACCATCATAAACGGCAAAACAGCTTCACCAAAGGAAAACCCAAGCCGAGAAATAGATAGTGCGCGCCCCCGCGTGGACACAAACCACCGCGCCATTGCCACCATCGCCAGATGGGTGCTCATCCCTTGGCCCGTAAGGCGAAGGACAAAGATGATGATCGGCAAAGCCCATACCGAGGTATTGAACGCCATAAATAAACAGGCAATTCCAAGAATTCCAAACACGATAGGCGCAAGGGTGCGTATACGAAAGATATCCGTCAAACCGCCGGCCCACACCATCACAATGGCCGAAACCATTGTGCCCATGGCATATAGGCCTCCCCAATCACCATGGCTTAGCCCAAATTCGGCGCGGATCTCACCCGCAAACAAAGAGATAAAAAACGTCTGCCCAAACGAGGATAAGAACGTAAGCAAAATGCCAGCGCCCAGCCAGCGAAGATTGTCTCGGAGAAACGTGAAAAAGGTCATTCATCCACCAAAAAGAAAGGGCGCCCTAGGCACAAAGCCCAAGAACGCCCAAAACGTCAACGTTTATTTGACCACTTAGAAATCCAAGTTCGCCACGCTTAGCGCGTTATCTTGGATAAAGTTCCGGCGGGGCTCAACAACATCACCCAACAGTTTGGTACAGATGTCATCGGCTTCGGCAGCATCATCGATTTTCACCTGAAGCAAGGTCCGCGCATCAGGGTCAAGTGTCGTTTCCCAAAGCTGATCGGGGTTCATTTCGCCCAAACCTTTGTACCGCTGCAGGCTAAGTCCCTTTTCACCCTCTTTCAAAATCGCATCCAAAAGTGCGAGAGGGCCATAAATCATCTGGCTGCGATCTTTGCGCTGTAGGGTTGCAGCTGTGCCATAGACTTCTTGCAGGCTTTCGGTGAATGACCCTGTTTTGCGGGCCTCACCAGAACGCAACATCGGCCCGTCCAATGTACGCAGCTCTTCGACACCGCGCAGGATACGCGACAAACGGATCCCATGATCTTGGGTAATCCGCCCTTGCCAACCACGCTCGTATTCCAAGGCGATCAGGTTCAAACGCTCGGCCACCTTATCGGCTGTGCCTTGCAAATCAGCGTCTACAACACCCGGGACAAATGCCCCTGCAATCGCGGCCTGTTCTAGGATATGCCGCGGATAATGCGTTGGGAAGGCGTCCAATACGCGTTTCAATTGCCGCGCCTCATCGACAACACGGGTCAAATCCTGGCCAGCAATTTCCGCACCAGAGCCAAGCTTTAATAGCGCACCATCAGTGCCCTGTTGGATCAGATAATCATCCAACGCCGCTTGGTCTTTGAGGTAAACCTCAGATTTCCCACGTGCCACTTTGTACAGCGGAGGTTGCGCAATAAACAGATGCCCTGCTTCGATCAGTTCAGGCATTTGCCGGTAAAAGAACGTAAGCAAAAGCGTCCGAATATGCGCGCCATCAACATCCGCGTCCGTCATAATGACAATCTTATGATAGCGCAGCTTTGCCAAGTTAAATTCGTCGCGGCCAATTCCAGTGCCCAGCGCCATCACAAGGTTGCCAATCTCTTGGCTTCCTAGCATGCGGTCAAATCGCGCACGCTCAACGTTAAGAATTTTACCCCGAAGCGGCAAAATTGCCTGTGTACGGCGATCCCGACCTGTCTGCGCAGACCCGCCAGCAGAGTCACCCTCGACGAGGAACACTTCGGTCTTGCTTGGGTCTTTTTCAGAGCAATCTTTCAACTTACCGGCAAGGAAATTGACATCCATCGCCGTTTTCCGCCGTGTCAATTCACGCGCTTTTCGCGCTGCTTCACGCGCCAAGGCCGCTTCGATGATTTTGCCGGCGATCATCTTGGCCTCATTGGGGTTCTCTTCGAACCACTCAGCCAATTTTTCATTCATCAGCCCCTCGACCGCAGGACGTACCTCGGAAGAGACCAATTTATCTTTGGTTTGTGAGCTAAATTTAGGATCAGGCACTTTGACGGACAAAACACAGGTCAAACCTTCGCGGGCGTCATCCCCCGTGAAATTCACCTTTTCCTTTTTGGCAATGCCAGATGACTGTGCATAGCTGTTTAACGTCCGCGTTAATGCGCCGCGAAAACCCGCAATGTGCGTACCGCCGTCCCGCTGTGGGATGTTATTGGTGAAGGGCAGCACATTTTCATGATAGCTGTCGTTCCACCACATGGCGACCTCGACCCCGATATCATCTTTTTCACCTGTGATGAAAATCGGATCGGACATTAAAGGCGTCTTGGATCGGTCCAAATATTTAACGAATTCCTTAACGCCACCTTCGTAAAATAACTCTGTCTTCAACGGCTCAGCGGGGCGTTCGTCTTCTAGGATAATGCGCACACCGGAATTCAAAAATGCCAATTCACGCAGGCGTTTTTCTAGCGTTTCAAAGGAATATTCGAGGTTCGAAAAGGTATCAGTGGACGCCAAAAAACGGACTTCTGTCCCTTGTTCCCCGTTAGCATCACCAACAACGCGCAAATGCTCGCTTGTTTCGCCATGTTCAAACCGCGCCCAATGCTCTTTGCCGTTGCGCCACACGCGCAGCTCTAACCAAACAGACAGAGCATTTACTACCGAGACACCCACACCGTGCAAACCGCCGGACACTTTGTATGAATTGCTATCAAACTTACCACCCGCGTGGAGCTGGGTCATGATTACTTCGGCCGCCGAGACCCCCTCTTCTGCATGAAGATCCACGGGAATACCACGACCATTGTCACGGACAGAAACCGAGCTATCGGCGTGAATTTTTACATGCACATAATCCGCATGCTTGGCCAAGGCCTCGTCAATGCCGTTATCGACAACCTCATACACCATATGATGCAGGCCAGACCCGTCATCAGTATCCCCAATATACATGCCAGGGCGCTTGCGAACCGCCTCTAACCCTTTGAGAACTTTGATGGAATCAGCACCATATTCAGATTGATTTTGCTCGGCTTCAGACATTCATGTCATCCTATTTTTATTTTCAGGATTTATACAATTTCTAGGGGGGAATGTCACGCCCTTGCCCCAAGTTTTGTGCGTTATGAGAGCGAAATGGCAAGCCCGACAAGAATAAGTAAAATACCGGATACTATATTTACTTTTCGCAATGATGTTTCCGACTTCAACAGTTGGCGGACGCGGCCAACCAAAAGAGCAAGACCTAGGTTCCCAAGGAATGGAACAACGGCAGAGATCACCAGAACCGCCAAAATATCGGCCCAGACCAAAGACCCAACATCAAAAAATCCGGGCAGAATACCCATATAAAATAAGACCGCTTTGGGATTGCTCATTATAACGGCAAAACCCGCTAGAAATCCCGCCAACCAGCCTTTCTTGTTTAGACGAGAATCCTCTGTCAGTGCGGCCCCTGCGTTTCGGATCAACCCAACACCCATAACAATAAATATAACAACAGCCGCCCATTGCAGGACGTGCAAAAATCCAGAGTAAACCGACGTGATCCACGACACGCCCAGGATCGCGACCAAAGGCCAAACCAGATCACCGATGACAACACCTAACGCCAAAGGAACAGCTGCGCGTGGACCGTGGGCCAAACTGCGCGCAACCAATGCCACCCAGACGGGGCCAGGGGTCATAAATAATGCAACAATGGCAAGCGCATATATTGCAAGATCAACTAAAGATATGGTCAATGTGTTATCCTCGAAATCGACGATCCTGTACTGTCGTCTGAAATCTCAAATTGATCTGCACGTCCCGCGAATTCTCGAAACATCTCAGCTTCTGTTCCTGTCATCCAAGCTTGCGCATTTAATGCGCAAATCTCATCGTATAGGGCCGCGCGCCGTGCCACATCCAGATGCGCCGAGACTTCATCCAATAGCAACAAGGGCGCATATCCAATATCCTCACACAGGGCGCGCCCATTCGCGAGGATCAACGACACCAAAAGCGCTTTTTGCTCGCCAGTGGACGCGGCTTTGGCCGGAACCCCTTTATCACGATAGGTCGCCACCATATCTGTGCGATGCGGGCCAACAGTGGTACGACCGATGGCCAAATCGCGAAAACGACTGTCGCCAAGCTCTGTAAGAAAGTCATCTACTGTTTCGGGCATCGCGCCCTCTGATTGCTCTAATTCTAGATCAGCCACCGGAAAGCTTGTCTCGGCCAAGGATTGCGCCGTTATCAGGCGTTCAATTGTTTTGATGCGATTTGAATGCACTTTTAGGCCAGATTGAGCCATATGCGTTTCCACTGCTTTATACCAATGGGCATCACGCACCTGCTCTTTCAAGAGCTTATTCCGCTCTCGCATAGCTTTCTCATAGGTCACAGCTGCCTCCCCATGATCAGGGAAAAAACTAAGCGCAAGGCGATCCAAAAAGCGCCGGCGCCCCTCGGCCCCCTCAACCCACAGCCGGTCCATGACAGGCACCAGCCAGACAACGCGACACAGGGCCCCCAACTGCGTCTGCGTTGCAGGTTTACCATCAATTTTTACCTGACGCGGCGCGCCTTGCTCTGACCAAGTTTCGATTTCATAGGTTGCCTCATTCACATGAAGCACCGCTTGCAACTTCCACCCAAGGCTTTCTGGCTTACGTGCCATGTCCTCGGCACTGGCGCGACGCATTCCGCGACCGGGCGACAAAAGGGAAACTGCCTCTAGTAGATTTGTCTTTCCAGACCCATTTGCCCCAAAAAACACAACGGGCCGCCCGTCCGTTTCAAGACGCGCGACCTTATGAGATCGAAAGTGCGACACAGTGAGTGACGAAACAAATAACACAGCACTCAGGTCTTTTGTTGTTCAAAAATATCCCCGCCACAGGCGGATAAAGCGCGCATCATACGCGCATCGGCATGACAACATAAACAGCAGAGGTATCGTTGCCCTCGCGCATCAGGGTCGGATCCCCCGAAGAATTGAACAAGAATACTGCGTTTTCTCGATCAACTTGGCTTGCGATTTCCAACAGATACTTGGCATTGAACCCGATTTCCAAACGCTCATCGCCATAGGCAACTGCAATCTCTTCTTCCGCAGCTCCACTATCTGGTGAATTCACTGACAAGACCAAACGATCTTCATCCAATGAAAGCTTCACAGCGCGCGATCGCTCGGAAGACACGGTCGCAACGCGATCAACCGCTTTTGCGAAATCAGATGCGTCAACTTCCATCTTGCGCGTATTTCCTTGTGGAATAACCCGTGTGTAATCTGGAAATGTGCCATCAATAACTTTTGATGTCAGGGTGATACTAGGAGTCGCAAACCGAACTTTTGTCTCGGAAACGGACACCGCGATCTTTGTGTCGTCATCATCGAGAAGCTTGCGCAATTCGCCCACGGTCTTGCGCGGCACAATCACGCCCGGCAATGTTTCGGCCCCATCCGGCAAAGGCGCGTCGATCCGCGCCAAACGGTGTCCGTCTGTCGCAACACAACGCAAGACTTGTCCCCCGTCACCATCTGCAACATGCATATAGACGCCGTTCAAGTAATACCTTGTTTCTTCTGTTGAAACTGCAAATTTCGACTTGTCAAACAGCCGTCGTAAAACCGGAGCATCAGCAGAGAAGTTCGCACTATATTCCGATGTCGCCATCACTGGAAAATCTTCTTTAGGAAGTGTTGCCAATGAAAAATTTGACCGGCCCGCTTCGACAGTTAGGCGGCCTTTGATGGGATCATCAGTTAATGTCACCAAAGCGCCATCTGGCAATTTGCGGACGATGTCATGCAATGTCACCGCAGAAACCGTTGTCGCACCTGCACGCTCAACCTGTGCCATCGTCTTGTCAACAACCTCGATGTCAAGATCTGTTGCGCGAAATTGGGCTGTCTCCCCTTCGGCTTCGATCAACACGTTGGCTAGAATTGGAATGGTATTTCTACGTTCAACGACGGATTGCGCCTGCGATACCGCTTTTAATAAATCACTGCGTTCAATGCTGAGTTTCATAGCCCACGCTCCTCACAAATCGGACCATAAACGTACCTGATTCTAGGCGACGTACAAGTCTTTTAAGGGCTTTTTCTATAAAAGACCGCATGCGCTGGTTTACACAAGCGCATGCGTTCCAAATAATTCATTTCGCTACGCCTCTAAGGCGCGACGCAAAAGCTCAAGATCTTCGGCAATTTGACCGTCTTGCACCTTTAATTCTTCAACGCGCTTCACGCCATGCATAACGGTGGTGTGATCCCGACCACCAAACCGGCGGCCAATCTCTGGCAAACTGCGGCTAGTCATTTGTTTTGCCAAATACATCGCAATTTGACGGGGTCTTGCATAAGTGCGCACACGCTTTGGCCCGATCATATCGGACAAGCGGATATTATAATGCTCAGAGACTTTGCGCTGAATTTCTTCAACCGTGATTTTCCGCTCTGAGGCCCGCAGAATGTCAGCAAGACAATCTTGCGCCAATTCAAGCGTAATCGGCCGCCCAACCAAAGACGCAAACGCAAACAGACGTGTCAAAGCACCCTCAAGTACACGTACGTTGGTAGAAATACGGTGGGCCAAAAATTCCAAGACGTTCTGAGAAATATCCAAAGATGGATACTGTACACGGTACTGTTCAACTTTGGACTGCAAAATCCCAAGCCGCAATTCGTAATCCGTTGGGTGCAAATCAACAACCAATCCGCACTGCAGGCGGCTTTTGATGCGATCTTCTAGACCTTGGATTTCACCCGGTGCACGATCTGCCGATATAATGATCTGTTTATTCTGATCCACCAATGCATTGAAGGTATGAAAAAATTCTTCTTGCGTGCTGTCTTTGCCAGCGATGAATTGAACATCATCAACCATCAAAACATCAACTGATCGGAAAATTTGTTTAAAGTCCATCATCTTGCGGTCACGCAACGCTTGGACAAAGCGATACATAAACTGTTCCGCCGAGAGGTATAGAACATTCAGATCAGGACGGCGGGCACGCAATTCCCATGCCACAGCATGCATCAAGTGGGTTTTACCAAGCCCAACACCACCATAGAAAAACAATGGGTTAAACGTAACTGGACCGCCTTCTGCCACGCGCTTAGCCGCAGCATGTGCCAGCTCGTTTGGCTTGCCCACTACAAATGTATCAAACGTAAAGCGGACGTCCAAAGGCGCGCCAGGCATGTCGCCTGCGGTCACGGCCTCGGTGCTGCGGGCGGACACCGCAGGTTTGGTATCAGTCACAGGTGCGGCTGTTGACTTTGATCCAACATGAAAGCTCAAGCGATTAATTTCAGGAAATCTTTGCGACATTGTGTGTAACAAAATATCTCCGAAATTCTGAGACACATAATTTCCAAGAAAGTTCGTCGGTACGCTAAATGTCGCGACCCCTTCAGAGACACTTTGAAATTCCAACGGTGCGATCCAATTTTGGAAATTTGCCTCTCCGACAGAGTGTTTCAGTTTCGACAGCAGCTCGTCCCACTGATTTTTTTCCATGTTTGCCTTATCCAGCCTATATTCGCACAACAGAGGACCGCATCCTATCCCCTGAAGCACACGCAATTTAAAACAAAAATATACCCCAGCGCAAAAAGCGCAGTATTTCTGTTTCCCGATGTTATGACAAGAACAACCTGACCAATGCACAACACTTTGTGCTGATTTGGCTTCCCAAAACCAATCTGACCAATGTCCTCGATTGCGAGATGACTCGCGATAGAGATAACCTATCAAGTTGAACTCTATCGTTGCAACTGAACTTCTCACTTGACTCTAAAGTTTTTAAAAAAGAATCTCTTGCCGCGTTTTTTGTGCAAAGAATGCAAAAAGAGACGCTGGGCAAACCAACGTCTCTTCATAAAATTTTGCTGTATCAGGTCTTACGCGATCGATTTTACGCGCGCTGACAGACGTGACATTTTGCGGGACGCTGTGTTCTTGTGGAAGATCCCTTTTGTCACACCGCGCATCAGCTCAGGTTGAGCGGCACGTAATGCTGCAACAGCTGATTCTTTATCGCCGGATGCGATAGCTTCTTCAACTTTGCGCAAGAACGTACGGATACGCGAGCGACGGTTTTTGTTTACAGCAGCGCGTTTTTCGTTTTGACGCGCGCGTTTCTTAGCTTGGGGCGAATTTGCCATTCTATCATCATCCCATTGGTTTGGGGTTTCATCTCTATTGAGGACCGGTCTTTATGGGGGTTAGTGCTATGAGTCAATAGCTCTCTAAAGAAAATCCTATTTATCGCGGAATTGTGGTTCGCGTTTTTCAATAAACGCAGCCATACCCTCTTTTTGGTCTTCTGTCGCGAACAGTGCATAGAAGCCGCGACGTTCAAACAAAAGCCCCTCTTCAAGAGTAGTTTCGTAAGACCGATTCACCATCTCTTTGACGACCATAACAGTGATCTGTGATTTTTCAGCAATCTTTTGTGCAGCACCCAGCGCCTCATCCATCAGCTTTTTGGCAGGCACAACTCGGGATACCAAGCCACAGCGCTCTGCTTCTTCAGCATCCATCATGCGTCCAGTCAGGTTCATATCCATGGCTTTGGATTTTCCAATAAACCGCGTCAGACGCTGTGTCCCACCCAGACCGGCACTTACGCCCAGATTAATTTCAGGCTGTCCAAATTTGGCCGTGTCGGAACAGATAATAAAATCACACATCATCGCCAATTCGCATCCGCCCCCAAGGGCATACCCCGAGACAGCTGCGATGATAGGCTTTCGGACCGATGTGATTTTTTCAGACGGACCCGAGAACAAATTGCCGGTAAACACATCTACAAATGACTTTTCGCTCATCATCTTGATGTCTGCACCCGCGGCAAACGCCTTTTCAGAGCCCGTAACCACAATGCACCGCACTTTGTCATTGGATTGCGCATCCGTCACCGCATCTGCCAATTCGTCCAACAATTGTTCGTTCAGAGCGTTCAAAGCATCAGGGCGATTCAACTTTATAAGCGCAACGTGATCTTCTATTTCCACGATGATCGTTTCGTAAGCCATTCAGTCTTTCCGTATATCATGAGTGTTCAGGGGCTAATGCTTATCATGAAAAAGCAATGGATCAACCTATCTTTGACATTGACGACAATAGAACGATGACCGCCCCGACTGAACGATTCGACCAATTTCTCCATCACAGTCTGTGCGACGACATACTTCGCCTTCACGGCCGTAAACATCAAAGGTATGCTGAAAATATCCAAGTTCTCCATCGGCTTGCCTAAAGTCTTTCAACGATGATCCACCGGCCTCTATTGCCTCGCCCAAGACCTGTCGGATTATGGGGACAAGAGTGGAAATTCGGGCACGAGACAGGTTTTTAACGCTGCGTTTTGGATGAATTCCCGCTCGGAAAAGTGCTTCGCAGACATAGATATTGCCCAACCCTGCCACAATTTTTTGATCCAATAATGCCGATTTGATCGGTGTACTGCGGCCATTCAAACGACTCACTAGATAGTCTTCGTCAAATTGATTGCCCAACGGCTCTGGTCCAATATCCCTTAGCAAAGGGTGGTCATTGGCGGTTACCGTTGTGAGCAAATCCATCGCTCCAAATCGGCGCGGATCATTGAATGTAATGCGTGCACCTGAGACCATGTCCAAAACCACATGGTCGTGCTTTTCCAGTGCAGGATGGTCATGTACAAAGCGCCCAAGGGGATCACCAGAGACTAAGATACGCCCTGACATTCCAAGATGGATCAATAGTGTTTCGCCGCTATCAAGATCCACTAAAATGTATTTAGACCTGCGACGTAGTCTAATAACACACTTGCCTTCAAGACGGACCTTCATGTTCTGAGGAAAGGGCCAACGTAAATCTGGTCGGTTGATTGCAGCCCGTGAAATCTTGACCCCCTCCATAACAGGAGAGATGCCTCGCATGACTGTTTCAACCTCGGGTAATTCCGGCATTTCTAACTCCTTGCTAAAAGGGCGCATTGTAACCTTGGCAATTCACCCTATAAGAATAGGCAACAAATCAAGAATGCAAAGACCATGACAGACAATCAAAATTCGACGACACATTTTGGCTTTGAAACCGTTGCAGAAAGCGAAAAAGCAGGACGCGTTCAGGGCGTTTTCAATTCGGTTGCTTCAAAATATGACATAATGAATGATGCCATGTCGTTGGGCATTCACCGGATTTGGAAAGACGCGATGATGGATTGGCTCGCCCCACGGTCTGGTCAAAAGTTATTGGACGTCGCAGGGGGCACTGGGGACATTTCGTTTCGCTTTTTGAAACGCGCCGGAGCTGGACACGCGACCGTTTTAGACCTCACAGAACCTATGCTCGTCGAAGGCCGCAAACGAGCGGAGGCCGCGCAAATGGCGGGGCAACTTGATTGGGTTGTCGGCGACGCCATGGCATTGCCGTTCGAAGACAACACATTCGACGTCTATACGATTTCTTTTGGCATACGGAATGTAACGCGTCCGCAAGAGGCCCTAAACGAAGCCTATCGCGTATTAAAACCCGGTGGTCGTCTTATGGTGTTAGAATTTTCTCATATCCCCGTTGATATGATGCAAAAGGCCTATGATCTATATTCATTCAACGTCATTCCTGTCATGGGGCAGATGATTGCAAACGATCGGGACAGCTATCAATACCTTGTCGAATCAATCCGGAAATTTCCGGACCAAGAGACCTTCCTCAACATGGTACAGCACGCAGGTTTTGAGAATGCAAAATATCGAAATCTGACTATGGGAATCGCTTGTTTGCACTCTGGCTGGAAGATATAGATGCGTGGTCCTCACAACATATGGCGCCTTGTTCGAACTGGCGCTACGCTTGAGCGCACAGGCGCTATGGGTCAGATTTTGGATGCGATGGACGCACCAAAGCCCCTGCGTATTGTGGCCCGCATTCTTGGATGGCCGTTCAAGTGGTTAGGTTACAAAGGCGACCCAAACCTGCCCCCGACCACGCGCGCTCTTTCTGCTCTTGGACCCGCTTATATCAAATTCGGTCAAATCATGTCGACGCGGCCGGACGTTGTCGGTGCAGACTTGGCTGGCCAACTTCGGGTTTTGCAAGATAAACTCCCGCCATTTGATATCGACGAGGCCAAGAATTCCTTTGCACTTGAAATTGGCAAAAGCCCAGATGAGGTCTTTTCAGAATTTAGCGAGCCGGTCGCTGCCGCCTCAATTGCACAAGTGCATTCTGCTGTATTGAGGTCTACCGGTGAACGCGTTGCGGTAAAAGTCCTGCGGCCCGGTATTGAAAAAGCCTTTCAAAAAGATGTCGACGCCTTTTACCTCGCTGCGCGAATGGTCGAAGTTCTGTCCCCGTCCTCTCGGCGCCTGCGCCCGATGGATGTGATCGATCATTTTGCGGGGGTCGTCTATGGTGAGCTAGACCTTCGTCTTGAAAGCTCGTCCGCCGCAGAGTTCAGAGCCAACACAAAAGAAGACCAAGGATTCGTTGTGCCCTCTATCCGCTGGGAATATTCAGGAAAACGTGTGATGACGCTAGACTGGGCCGATGGTCTGCCTTTGGGCGACAATGACGCCCTAGATGCAGCAGGCCTTGATCGACGTGTTCTTGGAGAACGTGTTCTGCAGTTGTTTTTGCAGCATGCCTTGCGTGACGGCTACTTCCATGCGGATATGCACCAAGGCAATCTAAAGGTGTCACTGTCAGGGGACATTATTGCCTATGATTTTGGTATCATGGGTCACATCGACGAATACACGAGACGGGTCTACGCAGAGATCCTTTATGGGTTCATTCGCAAAGACTTTAAGCGCGTTGCAGAGGTGCATTTCGAGGCTGGCTATGTTCCGGCACATCAGGATGTGGATGAATTCGCGCGCGCACTTCGCGCAGTGGGAGAGCCCATTTTCGGCATGGATGCCTCGCAAATTTCGATGGGTCGCCTACTAAACTATCTGTTTGAGGTCACCGAGCGCTTTGGAATGGAAACGCGCACCGAGTTGATCCTTCTACAACGGACAATGGTTGTCGTAGAAGGCGTTGCCCGATCGCTTGATCCTCAGATCAATATCTGGAACGTGGCCAAGCCTGTCGTCGAGGGCTATATTAGGGACAGCATAGGGCCCCGCGCGGTTCTAAACGACATTGCGAAAACAGCACGGGTCATTGCACGCTTTGGCCCCAGATTCCCCAGCATGGTCGAAAGCGTTCTAATTGCGCAGAGCGCCACCCCAACACCACAACGTGGTTTGGGACTGCGTCGAGCGTTCAGTCTTGTTGTCGCAGCTGGCCTCGGGGGGTTAGTAACGCTTGGCCTTTTGCAACTCTTCTAAACGACTGATTTCCGCATCTCTCGCAGCTAGATAATCACGCGCGCCTGACTGCGCACGCCAGTCACAATACACTGCCAAACGCCACGCATACCAAGGCCGCAAAGCGGCAAAGGCAGACGGATCAAAGTTTGGATTAGACTCTGCATAAACCTCTAAGAAGACCGTCTCATCTTCTTGGCTCCACAGGGTTGGACCATACAAGCTCTGCATTGCAGGAGATAAAACGACCGACAGATCCTCACTTGGATCTCCAAAAGCCGGACATTGCCAATCGATCAAAATTCCGCGATCCGACTGCACGATGAAATTCGTAGAGACCGGATCACGGTGCAATAATGCGGTCTTCGACATAGCAGCAGCAGGGACTGTGGGGCGCAGGGCGATTACCTCTGCGCAGGTGTGATCCGTTATCATGCTTTGAGCGTGATCCAAAATTTCCGTCGACCCCACAACGGAGTTCGCAAACCCCGCAGCAATAGGCAGGCTGTGCAGCTCAGCCAAGGTTCGGGCCATGGAAACCCGGACATCAACACCTTGGGTGTTAGGAATATATTCATAAATATTGACCCAATTCCCTTCAAATTTCAGGGATGTGATAGGTTTCGGCGCAAGACCAACCCCAGACAAAAGCCGCATCGCACTTAATTCGACGTCCGGGTGATTTGGAAACATAGGATTCTCAGCTGCATCCGACGAGTAAAGTTTAACACAGATCGAACGGCCCGAAGCCTCTTGGACGTGCCAAACTTGGTTGGTCCGTCCACCGGCAAGTTCAATCCACTGTGCGGCGCCAGTTAAGATCCCGTTTTGGCACAGGGCGTCATGTAAAAGAGGTTGTGTCACGGGTGTCTCCATCTGTTGCGTGGCTTACCTGAGCCAAACAGCAGAGACAAGCGTTAGCCTGAGCGCACCCCCTGAACGTCAGCAAGACGGACATGATGACCGGTTTCTGTTGTCAGTACGATCTCGCCGCGATCCATGCCAATCTCGGAAATGCCAACATAGCTAGTTGTGGGCATGTCCACGACGATTTGTCCGTCAATATCTGTATAATCCACCTTGGCCGTGTATGTGCCCTCAACCGCTTCGAACCCATCCGCCCAATACCCATCCCAAGTAAACGCGGTATCCGTGGGTGATAGTAAATGGCGCGAGACCTCTAACCCGTTTTGATTATAAATGACCATCTCGGCAGAGACTGCATTTTGGGGAATGGAAAAATTCACCTCAACAGGATCGCCTTCAAATGCGAAACCGCCTGAAATTTTGACCGCTTGACCAATCAAATGTGCCGCTTGCACCATGTCTTGGGATGTAAGGGCAACCTGCATTGCGGCCAAATAATCATTGGTTAAAACCTGTTGCTCGACCGAGGAGAATGTCGCCAATTGCGTTGCAAACTCTGTTGAATCCACCGGATTTAGCGGGTCTTGGTTTTGCATTTGGGTCGTGAGCATTTTCAAAAACGTTTCGAATTCCGCATTCATAACGGTTGGCTGAGCTGTAGAGTGACCCGCGCTTTGCGCGCTTATATTGTTTGTATTGATGTCCATTTTTGTTCCTAAATTTTTATATTGAGGCCCTGTGAATTCCAAACTGTGCCAGCCTGTGATACATTCCCAAGATTGATTTCACCCACAGTTTTCGGGGCCGTATTGGGATCGGTTTCGTCACGATCTGAGTTTTCCGCAGAAAATCCAAATTCAATTGAGACCTGCGTAAACCCTTGCTCTGTAAACTCATGGGCAAGGTCGTCCGAATGCCTGCGCAGTAACATTAGGGTCTCTTCTCGCTCTGCCGCGATATGAACAAGAATGCTTGCCCCCTCGGGTTTCAAGGATAGTTTCACCCGCCCTAATTCTGCAGGCGATAAGGCAACCTCAAATTCACCAGATCCTCCAACCCGCACCACTCCCACGATTTGTGACACAATGGGCGCGGCAGTTTTGCCAAAGGTTGGACGGTTTAAAGTCCCAGTTGTGAACGTCGTGGGGCCAGGCGTCAGTGCATCACGCAAGTGCGGCAAAAATTCATCTGCGGTCTCCAAAATAGGTTCAAGCATTTGCAGAGCAGGGGTAGCAATTTGACCGGAAATCATATCCGGATTCGACCCAACTTCTGGGGTAAAATCACTCTGCAAACCATTGGGCAAAACACCGAACAAAACGCTGGGCAAAGTATTTGATCCACCCTGAGCAGTAGCTATGGACCGTGTCTCTATGGTCTGATCAATGACCAGACCAGACGCAGATGGGTTTAGGTCTCTTGATACCTCATGACTTAACACTTTGAACCCTGCCCCTTCTTTTAAGGGGGTCGGCAGCACAACTGGCTAATTTATTTAAATCTATTCGACCTCCAAAGAATTCGACCTGCCTCGTAAAAATACAATTTTCACATGTGAATTTTGCGCATGCATGACATTTGCTACTTTTGGAATTTGATCTCCATATCCCACAAGCTTTTGAAATTTATATGAACTTACACCATAGTCGATCAATTTTTGTCGTACGGCATCGGCTTGATTGGATGTAACGTTCCAGGCATTGTGTTTTACCTGAACAACAGAACGTGCAGAGGTATGCGATTCAATTGCAAGAGGATTCGGCGTAAGGTCAGCGACCTCTGCAAACTTGGAAATTAGACGTTCAAGAACGGGTGTTGGGGTATTGTTTTCATCAAACAGGGGCGATTCTGGTTGTGCAGCAAACTCAATCTCTAGCCCACGCTCGGTAAGCTCGATCGTAACGTGCTGTGAAATTTCATTTCGAAGTGTGCTGTCCCCTGTTTGCGCGCGGAATCGTTTTTCGACTTCGTTCACAAGCACAAGTTCTTCGCCACTTAGTGCAACACTGCCCCCGCACCCAGTTTAGACGCCGATGTTTCCATAGTGGGGGCAATTATCCCCGCCTGCCCTATCCCCGAGGCGATGAGATGTTGAGTAGTTTTAATAGTATCCCCCATGAAACTACTTGTGCCACCTGCACTGCGTTGCACCGTCACAGTGGTCGGGCTGAAATAGTCAGCGATACCTTTCCGTTGTTTTTCGTTCGTCGCACTTAGCAACCACATCAACATGAAAAACGCCATCATTGCCGTCACAAAGTCGGCATAGGCCACTTTCCATGCGCCGCCATGGTGGCCGTCACTCTTGATTATTTTTTTGCGCTTAATAATTATAGGCGCCGCGGTTTTATCCGTTGCCATAACTTCACCCTCTGATACTCCCACATCAAGGGATACCTCAAAGAGCTTGCGCAATTCGTTAACAATTAAAAAGCAAGATGTTTCTAATAGCTGTAATCCTTGAAGATTTGATTCAAATCTCCATCCCACTTGGTCAAGAAATCACGGATAAGCTCGTCCGCAGGTGACATGCCACTTTCAACACTATCCTGAAGGGCATTCAAAAAATGCGTCTCGTCTGGGATCATGCCTTGCGCGCCCGGTATGGCGCGGGCTTTTAGGCCAGCCATTGAAATTTCTAAGGCTTGTTTTGACAGTTCCAACATATTCAGGTTTCCGACGACGGCGCCTAGGCCATCTTCGGACGCAGCAATGCGCAAGGCCTCTCTGGTCTCGGCATCCCAATCCTTAACAAGATCCCACGCAGCATCCAAAGAGGTTTGATCGTATAACAAACCCACCCAGAAAGCAGGAAGCGCGCAAATTCGGCGCCATGGACCGCCGTCTGCTCCACGCATTTCTATAAACTTCTTAGTACGCACCTCAGGAAAGGCCGTCGTCAAATGATCCGCCCAATCACTAAGCGTTGGAACTTCGCCGGGAAGCGCAGGAAGTTTTCCGTTCATAAAGTCACGAAATGATTGTCCGGTTGCATTGATGTAGTTTCCATCTCGGTAGACGAAGTACATTGGCACATCCAACGCATATTGGACCCAAGCTTCGAACCCAAACCCCTCATCGAATACAAATGGTACCATGCCCGTCCGTGACGCATCTAGGTCGCGCCAAACGCGGCTGCGCCAGCTTTTGTGAGCGTTGATCTTGTTCTCAAAAAATGGAGAATTTGAAAATAGAGCTGTTGCAACAGGTTGAAGCGCAAGGCCGACGCGCATTTTCTTGGCCATGTCCGCCTCTGATGCAAAATCCAAATTTACTTGGACCGTGCAGGTGCGGTACATCATGGTTTTTCCCATGGTCCCGACTTTGTCCATATACTCGGTCATGATGCGATACCGCCCTTTGGGCATCATCGGCATTTCGTCGTGGGTCCACGTCGGTGCCGCGCCAAGACCAATATAGCCGACCCCGATTTCATCTGCGATTTCTTTGACTTCTTTCAGGTGCGTATTCACCTCGTCACAGGTTTCGTGAATAGAGACCAAAGGCGCACCCGATAGCTCAAGCTGACCGCCTGGCTCTAGAGATATATTGGCACCGTCTTTTTCTAAGCCAATAAGCTTATCTTGTTCCAAAACAGGAGCCCAACCATGGCGGTCCCGCAACCCCTCTAGCATCGCTCGCACGGACCGATCACCTTCATAGGGGAGAGGTTTCAACGTGTCTTTGCAATAACCAAATTTCTCATGTTCAGTTCCAATGCGCCAATCTTCTTTTGGCTTACATCCGGATTCTAAGTACTCGGCCAATTGCTCAGGACGCTCGATTGGTCCGCCACCTGATTGAGGAATAGACATGTAAACTCCCGTCCTGTCGTGCAATCGCCTGAATAACGGCTATGTGCAAAGTGTCAATGTAACACCACACCATCATCAGAGGTTGGTGGTCGTGTCCAGACATAAATGTGGCGCTCACGGTTTTGTTCCAGAGCAGAAAGAACTTTTTCCATCTTGATGCCTCTTAGCTCCATAAAAGCATCAAACAACTGATTCACATCACGTGCATCAGTGGGAATTCTAAGACGCGTGGTGTTTCCCACTTCTAGAACCCAAAATTTTGAATGGCCCTCAGACACCAAGGCCACGCTATGAACGTCGTCTAAAGAGACAACTCCACCATTATTTGGACCAAAATACGAAAGTTCTCTTTCTCTCAATTGGACAACGCCCGACCCTGCTCCGGTCCCTTGAAACCGAACGCGCTGGATGGCAGCCACCAGGTAAACCGCACCAGTCAGACACAGACCGTAGCCCAACCATTGAGTTAACCCAAATGTGATCCATGCCATCCATATGCCGATACAGATAATGGCAACTGCCAGCAGCACTTCGCGCCAGCGTCCAATCTGATCCAATGCCTCCCGCCGGATCATGTCCAATCTCCTAACTTGGCTTGCCATAGCGCCATTGCTGCGACCGCCGCAGTATCAGCGCGTAAAATCCGCGGTCCAAGGCTTATGACATGCGCGTTGGGATGCGCGGCAAGGCGCGCACGTTCTCTGTCAGAAAAACCGCCCTCAGGCCCAATAAAGATCCCCCAAGGCCCCTTTGGCAAATTATCCAAACTATGCGCCGTGGCGAGCTGTGTCTCATCGCAAAATAAAATATGCCGCTCAGCGGGCCACTGATTTAGTAGGGTGTCCAACCGCATCAGGTCATCGACCTGCGGAACAAACGTGCCTCCACACTGCTCGGCCGCCTCAATGGCATGCGCCTGAAGCCGATCTTGACGGATGCGCTCTGAATTCGTGAAATCGGTTTGCATCGGCATAATCCGCGCGGCGCCCATCTCGGTTGCTTTTTCGACAATAAAATCAGTTCTAGCTTTTTTGATTGGGGCAAATACCAACCATAAATCAGGCGGCATCTGCAATGGTTTGGTCTGTTCTAGACATTCTAACGTTCCGGTCCGTTTACCTGCCTGTGTAATACGGGCAAGGTATTCTCCGTCCTTGCCATTGAACAGTGCAACCATTCCACCTTCTACTTGGCGCATGACGCCAAAAAGATAATGTGCCTGATCGCGATCCAAGGGAACCGATTGCGCAACCCCCAAGGGGTGATCTACATAGAGTCTAATTTTAGCGGTCATGGAGCCAACATATGTCCGACAAAGCGCCAATACCAGAGGTCAATTCACATGTTGCAGATGCGGTGAAGGGAAATTGGGTGGACACACGAGCGCCAGAATGGACGCGCCCTTTTCTACGCCTGTCCCGCGCAGATCGTCCGATTGGAACGTGGCTTTTGCTATTGCCATGTTGGTGGGGGCTTTTGCTTGGAATGTTGCAAACGAACACTGCGTCTTGGCATGATCTTTGGATCTTTTTTGGGTGCGGGATTGGTGCATTTGTGATGCGGGGCGCTGGATGTACTTGGAATGATATCACCGATCGCGATTTTGATGGTCAGGTGGAACGCACCAAATCAAGGCCACTGCCCTCAGGCCAAGTTAGCCCACGACAAGCCGTATTCTGGATGGGGCTACAGGCCTTGGTGGGTCTGCTGATACTTTTGACACTCAATACACCCGCAATCCTTATGGGCGTAATTTCCCTTGGTCCTGTACTAATCTATCCATTCGCAAAACGGTTCACATGGTGGCCACAGGTCTTTTTAGGGATCGCGTTCAATTGGGGCGCCCTCTTGGCCTATGTGGCCCACACCGGAGCGTTACAGTGGCCTGCTGTTATATTATACATGTCAGGGATTCTTTGGACCCTGTATTATGATACGATATACGCCCATCAAGACACCGAAGACGACGCACTGATCGGGATCAAAAGCACTGCACGTTTGTTTGGCGAAAACAGTCGGCTCTGGCTTTATTCATTTCTTATTCTTTCAACTCTTGCACTATGGTGGGCTATTTCGATAGCCACAACAGGGTGGGTAACATATATTGCGCCTATCGGTTTCGGCCTTCATATGGTTTGGCAAATGCGTCAATTCGATCCCAATAACAGCCAATCCTTGCTGCATCTGTTCCGTTCAAATCGAGATGCAGGCCTGATACCAGTGCTATTTTTCGCCATAGCCTTAGTCCTGTGATTGATTGCACGTCATTTAAGGCGTAGAACAACTTTAGCCAGTTGGGGACACTATGCGGATATCTTCGATTTTACTTTCAGCTTTTGCATTGCTGTGCGGCGCGGCTTTGGCCGGATTGACCGCTTATTTTTCTGCAATTGTTGTTGAGGACAATTCAAAAAGCGCTGTACAAATTGCATTAGCGGAACAGGGTTTGACTTGGGGAAACGTGGATGTGGACGGTTTGCAGGTCTTTGTGCATGGAACCGCTCCGACAGAAGTTGATCGGTTCAAAGCATTAACTGTTGCGGCAACCGTTGTTGATTCTGCGCGCGTTATTGACCAAATCGACATCGAAGATCTGTCACCGGTAAAGGTGCCAGAGTTTAAAATTACACTTTTGAAAAACGGCGGTGGTGTGTCGGCCATTGGCTTGTTGCCTGCCTCAACACGCAAAGAGGCCCTGTTAGAAGAACTACAAGTCGTTGCGGCGGAAAGAGCCGTATCGGATTTGTTGGACCTTGCAAGCTATCCTGCGCCCACCCATTGGAATGCACATCTTGTCTTTGGCGTCGAAACATTATCCTTGTTGGATCAGGCGCAAATTTCTGTGTCTTCTACGAACGTTGACATCGCGGGCCTAGTCTCCGATCCCGCAAAGCGTGGCAGCATTGAAACGAAAATTCGTGCGTCTCTTCCTGAAACGGCGACACTGACGTTAAACCTAATGTCACCTCGACCAGTAATCTCCCCCTATGCGTTTAGGGCTGTAAAAACCGACACCGGCGTGCGTGTAGATGCATGTTCTGTCCCGTCTGAAAAGATTAAAGAGGAAATTGAAGCTACTCTCAAAGCAGATCTAGGTGCCGAACCTACCTGTCGCATTGGGCTGGGTATGCCGACATCAGAATGGCCAAACGCAGTAAGCGCAGCAGCCAAAGCATTGGGCGCCGTTGAACAAGGTGACGTGACGCTTTCGGACACTCGGCTACGGCTATTTGTGACCCAATCAACATCAGAAGACGCTTTTAACAAAACACGGGCCAAGTTGCTAAACGATTTGCCCGCAGGCTATGAGCTTCAAGCAGTATTAGAGGCTCCTGAAACCGAAACTGACGTTTCTACGTTAGAAACAACGATTACTATTAGCCCTGAGGGGTCCGTGCAAATTCGGGGCCCCTTGCGTGATGAACTTTCTGAACTAACGGTTAAAAGTATGGCAGAAGCCCGCTTTGGTGCAGACAAAGTGCGCGTGGCCTCACGGCTTGATCCCTCTATCCCCCGCAATTGGGGGGCGAGTGTTCTAGCCGTTGTCGAAGCCTCAGCACAGCTAAGCCAAGGCGTCGCAATACTGGATAATGAAAGCATATCTATCAAAGGGCAGTCCAACATAGCGAGCGTGAACTCTGATATTGCGGGTTTACTGAGTGAAAAGCTCGGGACATCGCACCAATATCAAATCAATGTGACCTATATCGAACCACCTATAGCGCCCGAGGATATCGTTTTGGCGCAAGATATCTGCGTTGATCGAATTGGTGACATCCTCAGCACCCAGAAAATCAATTTTGAACCAGGGTCCGACCGTGTAGACTTAGCTGGCAAGAAGATCCTTGATGATATTGCAGAGATATTGAAATCTTGCGGCCAAATTGAGCTTGAGATCGCAGGTCACACCGACAGCCAAGGCCGCGAAGAAATGAACCGCCAATTAAGCCAATCGCGGGCCCAAGCGGTTTTATTTGAATTGCAAAATCGCCGCGTCCTCACCACGAATATGGTGGCAAAAGGCTATGGCGAGAGCGAACCGATTGCTGACAACGCCTCTGAAGAGGGTCGCGAAGCAAATCGCCGTATCGAGTTTAAACTAGTCGAAAACACCGGTCCAGAACCTTCGGATCAGACACAAGAGGCCAACACAGATGGACAGAACTGAGCTTATCGTTGCAACCGCCATTATCCTGTTCATCGCCTTTGTGTTGGGCTGGTTCAGTCATTGGTTGGTACATCGCTTTACCCGCGTGTCAAAAGCAGACCTTTCTGAATTCGAACGCATGTCTCAAGAATTGCATGAAGCAGAGGAAACTCGGGATCAAGCCATCACATATCTGCAACAGCGCGAATCTGAATTGACGAGTCAGCTTGCCCAAACCGAGGCCGAACTAAGGGCTGCGATGGAAGGGGTGCGTGAGGCGCGGCTTGAGGCGGAAGAACTACGGGCCTACATCGAAAAGATTTCGCAGGGAAAATAAATCACCACCTGCTAAGGGCATCTTCATCTTCTGACTTTGCCTCGACCCAAGTCGTTTTGTCGGCGGTCACTTCTTTTTTCCAAAATGGGGCGCGGCTTTTCAGGTAATCCATCAAAAATTCTGCGGCCTGAAACGCGTCAACACGATGAGGCGCCGCTGTGGCAACCATCATGATCATATCACCAGGTCTCAACACACCATACCGGTGAATGACCAATACATCCCCCAATGACCAACGCTCTTTTGCTTGGTTTGCATAGGTCTCAATCGCCTTTTCCGTCATACCCGGATAATGCTCGATTTCCATATAATCGAGATCATCGGTGTCAGAATCCCGCACCACGCCAGTAAAGGTAACAATCGCACCCATATGCGCATGACCAGAGGCAAATTCTTGGGCTATCTCTCCAAATGTAAAAGGGGCGTCCTGAACGCGGATATCCATTGTTATCCCCCAGTCATTGGCGGGAAAAACGCAACCTCGGATACACCCTCTAGGGACGTATTCAGATCTTCGATCAGCTCTTGATCAAGTGCAACTCGGATCGCAGACATATCCGAAAACGCAAGGTCATAACGATCTTCTCGCTGTCGCAACTCAGATATCAATTCCAATACGGTGGACGCATCAGAGGCAAACTCTTCTTTGGGCAAGCCAATTCGTTCGCGTACCCATGCAAAATACATCAACCGCATTTTGATCTATCCTTCCAAAAATGGCTTTGCTTTGCGGAAATAATCCCATCCAGTGATGATCGTTAAAATAGACGCGATCCACAACAAAACAATGCCAAACCATCCAGACCAATTCATCGCATGAAAAAAGTAACGTATATTGAATAGATCTTCTTCTTTGCCTGAAAGGATATCTTGGACGATTGACGCGTCCATCCCAATCACATTAATACCAAAATGATGTTCAAAGACGCCATGTGAAAACAGGACAGATATGGCGATCATTTGTGCGGTGGTTTTCCATTTGGCTAATTGCGTCACCTTAAGGGTGCCAGCCGTATCACCTAGAAATTCACGCAATCCGGACACGAAAACTTCGCGAAACAAAATCATCGTCGCAGGCAAAACCAGCCAAGGAGACATACTTGAATATCCAACAATGACCATAAGCGCGATAACCACCATTGCCTTATCTGCAATAGGGTCCAACATAGCGCCAAGTTTGGTCTCTTGTTTCCATAGTCGTGCAAGATACCCATCAAACCAATCTGTGATTGCAGCTGATAAAAACAACAACAAAGCAAACCAGTCGGCGTAGGGCCGTTGAAGATACAAAAACATAACAGCAACCGCAGGTGCGGCAATTAATCGTAACACTGTTAAGATCGTTGGAAAATTCAAAGTGCTAACCCCGCTTTAATACGTTTCTTAAACAGTATTTTTGCACATCTCCAGTGACTTGTTTGAAAATTTTTTGAAAATCACGATATATGCGTGATACGTATCAGTTGAAAGCAGGGCCTTATGTCTCAGACACTTCAATTCCAAGTGACAAACCTTAATTGTGCTGGGTGTGCTGGCCGTGCCGAACGCGCAATTGCATCGGTAGATGGGGTCCAAAACACCTCTGTCAACCTTGCGACACACATGGCCTCGGCAACACTTACGCAGCAGAATTTTTCAGAAATTTTAAATGCCCTTGAGCACGCTGGCTATCCGGCCAAATCTGAGACCTTTCGCCTAACTATCGAGGGCATGACCTGTGCCACATGTGCTCGGCGTGTTGAAGATGCGATTAGTCAGGTTCCTTATGTCACAGAAGCATCAGTCAACTTTGCAACAAACGTTGCAACGGTATCAGTGCCAAAAAATGTTGTCTCTGCGAAAGAGCTTATACGAGCCGTCGCCAAAGTAGGATACGTTGCACGGGCGCACGATGCTCAGCACACGCACGATACCGACCATCTTAAAACGGCCCAAGCATTGCAAAAAGATGTCATCCTATCTGCTGTGCTGACGTTACCCATATTTGTGGTCGAAATGGGGGGGCATATGTTCCCAAGTGTTCACCATTTCATCACAGCAACCATTGGCCAACAACTTGTTTGGACCATATCCTGCCTATTGGCCGCACTTATACTGGCCTTTCCTGGACGCGTGTTTTTAACAAAGGGTCTACCGGCGCTTATGCGTGGGACACCTGAAATGAACACATTGGTTGCCATTGGTACCTTGGCCGCCTTTTCCTATTCATTCGCAGTTATTGTTCTAAAGGACGCATTTTCAGCCCAACAACAGGTTGTCTATTTTGAAACCGTTGGTGTTATTGTGACACTGATCCTTTTTGGACGATGGCTTGAACATCGGGCAAAAACCAACGCAGGTTCCGCAATTACCTCACTTTTGAACCTCGCCCCAAAATCCGCATGGCACGAAACCGAGACTGGGCAACAAAGCATTCCAGTCAGTCAAATTGAAATAGGCTATCATCTGCGTGCCAAAGCCGGCGATCAGATTGCTGTCGACGGCACCGTTGTGTCTGACGGCGGCTATATCAATCAATCGATGTTAAATGGCGAGCCACTTCCCGTTGCGGTCCAAGCCGGAGATCAGGTATTCGCAGGAACACTCCTAGTCGAAGGAACGCTTCTCTATCGCGCTGAAAAGATAGGCAAAGATACGGCATTGGGCCAGATCATAGACACCGTTGAAAAGACGCAAGCTACAAAATTGCCAATTCAAAAGTACCTGGATGTTGTGATCCGCGTCTTTGTTCCAATCATTCTTGCAATCTCTGCCTTGACGTTCTTGGCTTGGATCGTCTTTGCGCCCGAGATGGGTGTTCGCTTTGCCTTGGTCAATGCCATAAGTGTTATAATCATTGCCTGCCCCTGCGCGATCGGCCTAGCGACACCAGTTTCTGTTCTTGTGGCCACCGGGCGGGCAGCGCGTCACAATATCCTGTTCCGAAGCGGTGAAGCATTGCAGAACATGTCTCAGGTTCAAGCGATAGCACTGGACAAGACCGGCACGTTGACATCAGGACAACCGGTGTTGATGGATCATAAGATTTTCTTACCCAAGGGCATTCCCGCTCTACAGGCCTTGCAAGCACGGTCGCAACACCCATTGGCCAAAGCGATTTTGTCTGGCCTACACACATCCAAAGACGCACTCCACCCAGAGATTGAAAACTATAAGACACTGCATGGCCGCGGCGTCACAGCGACTATAAACAAGCATCACTATGCCATCGGCTCGCAGCGCATGATGGACGAAGATGGCGTCGACCTAAGTTCTGCTTACGAATTCATAACTAACGCGCAGTCCAAAGGATATACACTCTCTTTTGCGGCGCGAGATAACACGCTCATCGCAGCATTTGCATGTTCAGACGAGATTAAAGCAGATGCGCGCAAAGGCCTTCAAGATCTGAGAGACCGTGGTATCACACTTGCAATGGTAACTGGCGATCAACACAGAGCGGCGCATCATGTTGCCGAAAATTTGGGTATAGACAAAGTGTACGCAGAGCTGTTGCCCAAGCAGAAAGCGCACATCGTACAAGAGTTGCAGGATACAATCGGCCAGACTGCCTTTGTTGGAGATGGAATTAACGATGCCCCCGCTTTGGTGCAGGCAGATACTGGGATCGCCATGGGACACGGTACAGAAATCGCGGTTCAATCTGGCGAAATTGTTTTGTCAAAGTCAGACATCAGTTCAGTTGCGATTGCTTTTGACATTTCTCGCAAAACAATGCGGAATATTCGTCAAAATGTCTTTTGGGCGTTTGCCTATAATACTTGCCTTATTCCTGTGGCTGCAGGTTTGTTTTACCCAAGTTTTGGTCTGTTATTGTCACCCATGTTCGCCGCCGCGGCAATGGCCTTTAGCTCGGTCTTTGTGGTGACCAATGCGTTGCGGTTATCTCGAATTTGAACCAAGCAACCTTTGATAAGCGCGATAAAATCTAAGAACGGGTTCACAGCTGTAGATGCTTGCAAGACGGCTCTTCTCTCCGACGTTGATGCAATAGGCCGAAATTATACTTGAACCACCATGCGATTTCGTGTGTAAACAAAACGTGAACATGTGAGGAAAGATGAAACATAAACGCGCATGGCAAAGGATGTTGTCAGGCCGTCGTCTGGACCTTTTGGACCCGACGCCAATGGACATAGAAATCGAGGACATCGCCCACGGGCTTGCCTTTGTGGCGCGTTGGAATGGTCAGACGCGGGGGGATTTCGCCTATTCCGTGGCTGAGCATTCCTTATTGGTGGAAACCTTATTCTCGCGCATGAACCCCGGTATTGCAGAGAAATGGAAGCTTGCCGCATTGCTGCATGATGCACCTGAGTATGTTATTGGTGACATGATTTCCCCCGTGAAAGCCGCCATAGGCCAAGGCTATGGCGACCTTGATGATCGCTTAGCGGCGGCTATTCATATCCGATTTGGATTACCCGCGAAATTGCCCGCGTTGATCAAAAAACAAATCAAACAAGCCGATTATATCAGCGCGTGGATGGAAGCGATAAACATTGCAGGCTTTAGTGAAGCCGAGGCCGATAAACTCTTTGGAAAGCCAGATCGCACGTTTACAAAAGGGCTGGGGATCACATTACGCCCCCCAAAAGAAACCCGTAAAGATTTTATCAAAACGTTTGACAGGCTTTTGACCGCAATATGACCCAAATTATTATACGCCCTGCAGATTATAGTGATGCTCAGGGAATGTGTGGCGTCATTAACCCCTTGATTGTTGACGGCACAACGACAGCGCACATGACACTTTTTGACGTTGAGCGTGCAGTACAGCACTATATTCAACCCGTAGACTTTATTTCTTGCCAAGTTGCGTTATCCGCTGATCGCATTGTCGGATTTCAATCTTTACAGTGGAGGGACCGAGATGGCCTACGCAGTGGGTCTGCAGAGATTGGGACCTTTGTTACTCCGGATCAACACGGCCTTGGGATCGGACACTTGCTTTTTGCTGCAACGTTAGATGTTGCGAAGGATTCTGGCGTTACAGTCATGGATGCAACCATTCGCGCCTACAATGTGCCAAGTTTGGCTTTTTATTCAAAGCTGGGCTTCCTAGACAACAAGGTCTATGAAAACATCCCGCTCTCGGATGGCACCTTAGTGGATCGCATTCAAAAGCTTTACTGGCTGGATGGCTAGATCAGGGTTATTTCGGGCTACGCTTTGCCAAAATACGCTGCAAGGTCCGTCGGTGCATGTTTAGCCGCCGCGCTGTCTCACTTACGTTACGGTCACAAAGCTCATAAACACGCTGGATATGCTCCCAACGCACGCGGTCTGCGCTCATCGGATTTTCGGGAGGCGGCGGCAAATCATCACCAGTTGCAAGAAGCGCATTTGTGATATCCGTTGCATCCGCGGGTTTCGACAGATAATCCGTCGCGCCGATTTTGACCGCGGCCACAGCCGTAGCAATTGCACCGTACCCTGTCAAAACGACAATCCGACTATCGGGACGGCGGTTGCGCAAGACCTCGACTACATCTAGCCCGTTGCCATCCTCAAGACGCAAATCAATCACGGCATAGGCCGGAGGACGTGCTGTGGCAATTGCCCGCCCTGCGGCAACGGACCCTGCGGTTTCCACGGAAAAACCGCGTTTTTCCATCGCTTTTGCCAAACGTTTTAGAAACGGTTCATCGTCGTCCACCAACAAAAGTGTCTTATCTGGACCGATTTCCTGAGCTGCGCTTACAGACATTTACGCCCCTTTTCACGTTCTTTTGCCGACAGTATCCAACGGAACACCGTTGGTCAATTAACTAGCACGATCCATGAAACAAGCAACGGTTTTTGCCATGGATTCGGGCGGGACATCACGTCTAAAGAATTCCACGTACCCTTCATTTGGCATCACGAGGTATGTCATAGTAGAGTGATCCACCAAATAATATTCATCCTCAGCGTCCTGCTTGTTGTAATACGTACGGTATGTTTTGCTTGCGGCTTTGATCTGTTCCAGTGATCCTGTCAGGCCGATCATTTTTGGATGAACAGCTTCGGCAAATTCTCCGACAACCTCAGGCGTATCACGTTCTGGGTCTATTGAAATAAAAGCCGGCGTGGCGACATATCCTTGCTCGGCCAACAGATCAACTGCTTCGGCATTGCGGACCGTATCCATAGGACACACATCAGGACAAAACGTATAGCCGAAATACAGCAAGGTTGGCTCGGTAAAGATATCTTTATCTGTCACAGTCTGACCTGATGCATCCACAAGCTCAAGAGCCCCACCCAGTGATCCTGCCCCGCCAACAACGGTACTGGTCCGGCATTGGGCATATTTGTCATCTGATTTTGCACCAAACGGCCAACTATCGGTTCCTGCCCACCACGTTAGGCCCAATAGTATTGCTATGCCAACTGTCGAAACAACACTCAAGATGCGTGTCATAAATGCCTCCTTGTAATTCGGGCCGCGCGGTTCACAATATCACCTAAGCGAACAAGGCCACAATCAAAAGAGGGTGCGACACTAATGTCTGATCAATCCATTGAGAATTTTTCGGGATATCGCCACGGAAATTGGGTCAATTTAAGAACACTGATCTATCTGCGCTGGTTTGCCATTTTGGGTCAAGGAAGCGCGGTTCTTGTCGGCATCCAATATTTTGATCTAGCAATTGACCTTGGCATCTGTACAGTCGCCATCGGCGCATCGGCCTGTGTGAATTTATTCGCAACCTTTGTGTATCCCGAAGGAAAGCGCCTCAGCGAGGCCGAAAATGCAGCTCTGGTCATTTTTGATCTCGTGCAGCTCAGCGTTTTATTGTTCGTCACCGGAGGCCTAAATAATCCGTTTTCAATGCTGATGGTGGCTCCCGTTGCCGTTGCTGCCTCGGTGTTTAAAGGAAAAACCACAAGCATTATCGCAGGCCTTGCAGTGGTGTTTGTCACCCTTCTGTTGTTCTTTTTCCAACCGTTGCGGACCGATATGGGATTTATTATGCGTATCCCTTTGGTTTTTATGTACGGTAACTATGTAGCAATTGTCATTTCTATGGTGTTTGTTGGCCTATATGTCTCGCGTCTGACGCGCGAAGTAAACGCGATGAGCGATGGCCTTTTAGCCACTCAAATGGCCTTGGCCCGCGAGCAAAAGTTGACAGATTTGGGGGGTGTCATAGCGGCCGCTGCGCATGAATTGGGCACGCCCTTGGCGACGATCAAACTGACCAGCGCTGAATTGATAGAAGAGTTAAGTGACAGGGTAGAATTACAAGAAGATGCCGAACTCATAAGAGAACAGGCAGACCGGTGCCGCGACATTCTGCGATCTATGGGGCGGGCAGGAAAAGATGACCTGCACCTGAGAAAAGCACCAGTTTCTGCCGTGATTGAGGAAGCCGCAGAGCCCCACCAAATGCGCGGCGCGCTAATAAAGATTTCTCAACACTCTGCATTGGACGAGGGCGACTTGAATAAAATGCCGCAAATTTATCGAAAGCCGGAAGTAATACATGGCCTTCGGAATATGATACAAAACGCGGTCGACTTTGCAGCTTCTACCGTTTGGATTGAATATGGATGGACCCAAGAGAACATCACCCTTCGTGTTATGGACGACGGACCCGGATATCCGAATTGGGTCTTGGGTCGAATTGGCGACCCGTCTTTGCGCCGTCGTCGTACACGCGTGGACAATGACAGACCAGGATACGAGGGCATGGGGTTGGGTTTGTTCATCGCAAAAACATTGCTGGAACGGACCGGAGCAACTCTTAGTTTTGCCAATTTGTCAGAATTGCCGCGGCACAGGCGCAAAAAAGGAGAGCAAACAGGCGCAATAGTTGAAATTAGTTGGCCCCGCTCTGAAATTGAGCACACAGAAATCATCACCAGTGAAAATATTGCCAACACATATTAGCGTTTAGCATTAACCTGCTGTTAACCTTTTCCTAGACAAGGTGCCTTTGGAAAAGAGGTACGCATGGTTTGGCTCGACATTCTGATCGCAACGTGTCTCGTGGCAGGCATCATAATTTTGTACCATAACGGTCACCGTGTCTCGCGCAATTCGACCCGTCTCACATCTGTTCAGATTACGTCTGATTTTATTGTCACCGTTGACGGACAGGTGATCGGTATTGATGCCATGGATCTTGGCATCGAGACCGCGCAAGATTTGGGAGACTTTTTAAAACATGAATACCCTGACCTTGAGGCCGTTCTTGAAACGCTTCCCGTGACCAAAAAGCTAAAGGTTTTTAACAAAAACGACAAACTTACAAACAATTTCGTTGCTTGTACCCCGCACCCTCTGGGAAGCCTATTTCGCGTTACAGAAACCGGTATGTCTGCATCGCAAACCTATGTTGCACGTCAACGGCGAGACTTGCTTCGCGATATAAAAACCTTGTCAGAAAACATTCCTTATCCAGTCTGGAAGTCAGATAAAGGGCACCGGACATGCCTGTCCAACCCCGCAACCCAGGTCCTTGTCGAAGGGCAAAAACAATCATTGAGTGAACTCAGCAATAAATTGTCTCGAATAGAAAAAAATCGAGAGCGGATCATGATAAAAACGGGACAGAACCCAGCATTGAAATGGTTTGATCTTCGGCAAAAGGCCACCGAGGATGGCCACCTTAATTATGCAATTGATGTCACAACCGAGGTTCAAACCGAAATTTCCCAAAGAAATTTTGTGCAAACCCTGACGAAAACTTTTGCGCATTTGTCCATTGGTTTGGCAATTTTTGACAAAAGCCGGCAATTGGTTTTGTTCAATCCAGCCCTTGTTGATCTAACCGCTCTGCCTGCTGAATTTCTAAGTGGGCGGCCAAATTTAATGTCTGTTTTTGATCGGTTAAGGGACGCGCAAATCATGCCAGAACCTAAAGATTACGGAAACTGGCGCGAAACACTTGCTATGGTCGTAGCTGCAGCGTCTGAAGGCACATATTCCGAGGTCTGGAATTTGCCCAATGGGCGTATTTATCGCATTTCCGGCCGTCCGCATCCCAACGGGGCAATTGCCTTTCTGTTTGAAGATATCAGCGCGGAAATTTCCACGGGACGGCGCTATGCCTCAAAGTTGGAATTATATCAAAACATGATTGATTGTTTGCCAGACGCGATGGCTGTCTTCTCTGGTGCAGGTCGATTGATTGTGTCAAACCAATCGTATGATAATTTGTGGGGCACCGAAGCAGAGGAATTTGGGGAAACGCCAAACATAATAAATGCTACACAACACTGGTCGCAAGAATGCCACCCCACGCCCAGTTGGGGCGACATCCGCGATTTTGTCATCTCCTACCAAGATCGAGCGGCATGGGAGACTGTGATCCACCGCAAATCTGGTGCATCCCTGACCTGCCAATTAACGCCAATAATGGGCGATGCGACTCTTATCCGGTTCGCAGTGCCTGCGCAGCAGATTGATCACGCCCGCCGCGCCTAAATTTCGCGCTTGTAGGTTAGGGTGCCAACTGTCATTTTGCCACCATGACACTTCAGAAACGTACACTTATCACCCCGTCTCCCGCGGCGACCGCAGAAGTTGCTATGCGCCTTGCGTCCCTCTTGAAACCAAGTGATGTGGTTCTTCTTGAAGGCGGAATAGGGGCGGGAAAATCTTTTTTGACCCGCACACTCATTCAGCACTGCCAAGATCATCCCGAAGATGTACCATCCCCTACTTTCACCTTGGTCCAAGAGTATGAAACCAACATTGGACCCGTATGGCATACAGATCTATATCGTCTGTATGGGCCGGATGAGGTCATTGAATTGGGCCTGATTGACGCCTTTGAAGAAGCACTGTGTTTCGTCGAATGGCCGGATCGCTTAAATGATCTGGCTCCAAAGGATGCCCTGACCATTACGCTTACACCCCTGCAGGCCGAGGACAGCCGATCTATCGAATTTACGTGGACCGCGGGCGCATGGGCCTCTAGGCTGGACCCAGTATTTCAGGATCAATGGATTTAAAAATGACGCGAATAAGCGGTTTGTTCCAAATCGAATTAGGGCTTGATACACCACAGGCCTTTGTGCACGGTTTACTTTCGCGATACGAAGACCGTGACCCGACAGATCTCGCCCGCGTCAATGTAATCGTTAACACCGGTCGGATGCAGCGCAAAATCAAAGATGTATTGATACAGCAAAAAGCACTTCTTCATCCGAAAATTCACCTCATTTCCGATCTCAGCGACCTGACTGGCCCTGTGCCTTGGCCAAAGCCTCAAAACAAACTTAGCACGCGTTTTGAACTTTTGTCGCTGGTTCAAAAGCTACTTGACGAACAACCCGATCTTGCCGCCAGAGCAAGCCAATTTGACCTTGCCGACAGCCTTGCAGCGTTGATCGATGAAATGCAGGGAGAAGACGTCGCACCCGATGTATTTTCTAAATTGAACGTCACAGATCAGTCTGGACATTGGCAACGCGCATTGGCGTTTGTGTCCATCGTCAAAGAGTATCTAAGCGCCCGCAGCACGACACCAGATACCGAGGGGCACCAAAGACGCGTGGTTGAATATCTCGACCAACTGTGGACTGAACACCCCCCACAGGATCCTGTCATTTTAGTTGGCTCAACTGGGTCACGTGGCACTACGCTTGCGCTCATGCGGAAGATTGTCACTTTGCCTCAAGGTTGCGTCATTGTCCCGGGTTATGATGCACACATGCCTTCTCATGCGTGGCAAAAATTGGCGGACCGCCTCGCCACAGAAGATCATCCTCAGGCGCGGCTATTCCATGTTGCAAATGAATTGGAAAGTGACATTTCAAACCTTCCCGCTTGGTCAGATACGCCCCCCCCCTGTGAGCCGCGAAATCGCCTTCTGTCTTTGGCGCTTAGGCCAGCGCCGGTTACAGATGCGTGGCTGGACGAAGGCCCGCACCTCGGACAAATAGACACGGCCACAGCCGGCCTGTCTTTGATCGAAGCGCAATCGCAACGGGATGAGGCAACAGCAATCGCAATATGTATGCGTGATGCGATCGCAGCAAACAAAACCGCCGCATTGATCACACCAAACCGAACCCTCACGCGTCAAGTGGCCGCCACCTTGGATATCTGGGGCATTGTGCCAGATGACAGCGGCGGCATGCCATTACAGCAATCCCCACCGGGACGACTATTGCGCCACGTCGGAACAGTGTTGCGTGGCGAGCTTAAGACGTCAGACCTACTTGCTATTTTGAAACACCCTCTTACCCATTCAGGCTCTGACCGCGCGCAACATCTTTTATTGACCCGTGAGCTTGAATTGCACCTACGAAACAAGAGCATTCCGTTTCCAACTCTACAGGTGATGCACGATTGGTGCATTGGCAAAGATTTCGAGGGGATAGACACTTGGGTTGAATGGATTTCAGGGTGGATCGCACCCGATGTGAGTAGCGGAGAGTTGCCATTTAAGTTCTTATTAGAGACACATATTATCCTCTCGGAAACTATTTCTCGTGGATCCTCCGGTGCAGCAGATGGCACCGCTGGCACCCTATGGAGTGAAGGCGCCGGACGGTCAGCACAGGCAACAATGGCGCGCATTCATGATGCCGCGCCAGCCGAATGTGAAGTCACAATACAAGATTATCTTGATGTCATCTCTCAAGTTTTGGCGACAGAACAAGTGCGCTCGCCTGACGTGCCCCATCCACAAGCGTTAATTTGGGGAACCTTAGAGGCGCGCGTAGAAGGAGCGGATGTTGTAATTTTGGCGGGTTTGAATGAAGGAAGTTGGCCTGAACCACCCGCCTCGGATCCGTGGCTCAATCGCGCCCTTAGGGTTGAAGCGGGTCTATTGCTTCCAGAAAGGCGTATTGGTCTATCTGCCCATGATTGGCAGATGGCGGCAACAAAGCCCACTGTGGTCTTGTCCCGTTCAATCCGCTCGGAGGATGCACAGACCGTTCCGTCGCGCTGGCTTAATCGCCTTTTGAACTTGCTCGAGGGCCTAGGCGAACAAGGAGCACCGGATGTTGTAAAAGACATGCGTGCACGTGGGACCCACTGGTTAGAGCTAGCCCGCCAACTTGAAGCAACTCAACCCATTGAACGTGCAAAGCGCCCATCACCGCGACCACCCCGCGCCGCACGACCAGACGAAATTTCTGTGACGGACGTAAAGCACCTGATCCGCGATGCCTATGCGATTTATGCCAAGCGTATTTTGGCGCTTAGACCGCTTAATCCTTTGGATAAACAGCCTGATGCGCGCTTGCGTGGAATCTTGTTTCATTCGGTCATGGAGCAATTCATTAAAGCATGGCCCCAGCTCGCACAGGACGACCGCAAACCGGCACTTTTACGCATCACCGACCAGATCTTGGAAAAAGAAGTGCCTTGGATCAATACGCGTCTCTTTTGGCACAATCGGGTTGAGCGGATCGCAGATTGGGTGATCAAGACCGAAGAAGAGCGTCAAGCCATGGGCATGCCAACATTTTTTGAAATCAAAGGTAGGCACCTTATCACCGAGCTTGGTATTACGCTGACCACACAAGCGGACCGTATTGATATCACACCCAACAACCAAGCCATCCTCTATGACTATAAAACTGGACCTGTCCCGACTGACAAAGTGCAACGCACGTTCGACAAACAGCTTTACCTAATGGCAGCGATAGCCGAGGCAGGTGGATTTTCAGACATTGGACCCATCACAGTTCAAAACGCCGCGTTCATAGGATTAGGCAGCAAAAACGAAGTTCGGAATTTCCCGACAAGCGACGAAGACGTACAAACGGCATGGGAAAAATTCAAAACGCTGCTGCGGCATTTCCAAGACCCCTCTGTCGGCTACACATCGCGAGGCGCCATGTATAAATTGGATGATAAGTCCGACTATGATCTTTTGGCTCGATTTGGGGAATGGGACATCGACACTTTGGCCGAAGCTGAGGATTTGGAATGACCCAATTCAACGATGCAACCCTACGACAAATCCAAGCTGCGCGACCAGAGGTTTCTACATGGCTATCTGCCAATGCTGGATCAGGTAAAACACGTGTTTTAACGGACCGCGTGGCACGCCTGCTATTGCAGGGAGTACCACCCGAGCGGGTTCTATGTCTGACATACACCAAGGCAGCCGCCAGCGAGATGCAGAATAGACTGTTCAAACGACTTGGCGCATGGGCGATGAAAACCGATGAAGCTCTTCGTAAAGAGCTTGTGGATCTTGGGGTGTCTCAGAATTTAGACTCCGATGCACTGCGCCGTGCGCGCACCTTGTTTGCGCGCGCTATTGAAGCCCCAGGCGGCCTAAAAATACAAACGATCCACTCGTTTTGCGCGTCACTTTTGCGCCGCTTCCCCCTAGAGGCAGGTGTGAGCCCACAGTTTAAGGAAGCCGATGAAAAACTGATCGCCGAATTGGCAAGTCACATTCTTGAGACGATGTCACAGGATTCAAATCGTCCAGTCGTCGAGCGTCTGATTAAACACACAGGTGACCACGAGATAGACAAACTATTGGCTGCAATTACCCAACGCCGTGACCAAATTAGAAATATGGATACGGACACGTTGCACCAAGTGTTTGGCATAGACAAAAACACAAGCCAAAACAGTATTACAGAGTATGTTTTTCAAGCAGATACTTTGGATCTATTACATCAATTTTCACAGGTTTTGATAAATGCTGGGGGGTCAAGCAACACAAAGACCGGTCTGGCACTTGCGTCAATCACCGAGGAAAAATTCGCGTTTTTGCCCATGTTAGAGTCTGTTTTTCTATATGGTAAGACTGCGAAATCTCCATTCGGGCCAAAAATTGATAGTGTCGGAACCAAAGCGGTTCGTGCAGGTCCTGCAGTCCACCTTATGCCATCACTAAATGATCTAATGGAACGTGTTGCATCGTGCAGAGATGCCCGTCTTGCTGTGTTGGCTTGTGAAAAGACCCGCGACTTGATAAATTTTTCAAAGGCCTTCCTCCCCAGATATGAACGCGAAAAACAACTGCGGGGATGGCTTGATTTTGACGATCTTATTTTCAAAGCACGCGATCTTCTTTCCAATCCGGCAGTGGCGGAATGGGTTCTATTTCGATTGGATGGTGGAATTGATCACATTTTGGTGGATGAGGCCCAAGATACGAGCCCTGTGCAATGGAAGGTCATAGAAACATTGGCCCGTGAATTGGCCTCTGGCGAGGGAACCCGCGCGATCGGAGAACGGACGTTGTTTGTGGTTGGCGATCAAAAGCAATCCATCTATTCGTTCCAAGGCGCGGATCCAGATGAATTTGACAGAATGCGCCGCGAATTTGACGCCCGACTAAAGGCCTCTCCGGCGCCACTTGAGACATTAACGCTTGAATATTCGTTCCGATCTTCACACGCGATATTGAACCTCGTTGATCATGTCTTTTTGGGACGTGGAAATTCTGGGTTCCATAGCAATCAACCCCACAAAGCATTTCATAGCACGCTGCCAGGCCGTGTCGATCTATGGCCAGTGGTTGAAAAAACCAGCGATCCCGAGATTGAAGATTGGTCATCGCCCGTCGATAAGCAAGCCGCCAAAAATCATATGGTACAACTGGCCGAGAATATCGCCGATGAAATCAAACATATGATCGATCACAAAGTCATTTTGCCAGAAAAGGTAGATGACAACGGAACGTGCGTAGGGCGTCCAGTTCGTCCCGGAGATTTTCTTATTCTTGTGCAACGGCGGTCCGAGTTGTTCCATGAAATTATCCGCGCATGCAAAGCAAACAAGCTTGAAATTGCGGGTGCAGACCGTTTGAAAGTTGGCGCAGAGATTGCCGTTCGTGATCTGGCCGCCTTGCTCTCATTTTTATCACTACCCGAAGATGATTTGTCATTGGCGGTTGTTTTAAAATCCCCATTATTTGGTTGGACCGAGCAGAAATTGTTCACCTTGGCACATGGACGTGGCCGCAAATACCTATGGCAAGTTTTGCGTGGTGATCCAGACGCATATAGCCACGAATTAAGCATTTTGAACGACCTAAGGGATCATGCTGATTTCTTGCGGCCCTATGATTTGCTTCAGCGCGTTTTGCTGCGGCATGGGGGCCGTCGAAAATTTGTTGCGCGGTTGGGCGCGGAATCCGAGGATGGCATTGATGCATTGTTGACCCAAGCCATGAACTTTGAATCGGCACAAATCCCAAGTCTGACAAGTTTCATAAGTTGGATGGAAACCGATGACATCGAAATCAAACGCCAAGTTGATAGCGCAAGCGACCAGATACGTGTGATGTCCGTGCACGGATCAAAAGGACTTGAGGCGCCTATTGTGATCTTACCGGATACGGCGGCACGAAAGAATGACATCAAGGATCAACTTCTTACTGGAACGGATGGGGTCATATGGAAACCGACATCCGACACCCTGCCTTTGGCAGCAGAACAAATGATTGAGACCCTTAAAAATCGCAACGCTTCAGAACGAGACCGCCTGCTGTATGTGGCTCTAACTCGGGCTGAAAAGTGGTTAATCGTCGCTGCTGCGGGCGACGTCAACTCGGATCCTCCATCTTGGTATAGCCAAATTGAAAGCGGTATGCATCACGTTGGCGCATCAAAAATAGAGACGCGATTGGGGACTGGGCTGCGTTATGAATATGGACGTTGGGATGATATCTTGGCAAACGATCCCGTTATCGAAACCAAAGAGGTCTTGGACAAGCCGAAGTGGATACATGAGAAAGCGTCAAAAGTAGTGTCTGATGCGGGCCCACTTTCACCTTCTGATCTTGGCGGCGCCAAAGCGCTTGCGGGTGATATTGGTCAAGATACAGAAACAGCCCTGCGTCAAGGATCTCAGATGCACTTATTGCTCGAGCATCTACCAAATGTTCCGCAAGTGGATTGGCCTACCGCTGCGCGACAAGTCTTAGAAAGTGCAAACCTTGTTATGGAAACGCAAGATCAGACTGTGATTGATAATGCCATTCGCGTCCTTGAGATTCCGGACTTGGCGCATCTGTTTTCCAAGGATGCGTTGCATGAGGTTCCATTAAGCGGATCCATAGACGCCCTTGGCGGGCGCACGGTATACGGGGTCGCCGACTGTCTGTTGGTCGACCAAAATACTGTGCACGTCATAGATTACAAAACGAATAAGTTGGTCCCCAACACCGCGGAAAACACCCCAGTGGGCCTATTGCGCCAAATGGGAGCCTATCGCGCCCTCCTTGAAAACATATTCCGTAATCACAATATAAAGACATCAATACTATGGACGGAAACCGCCCTGTTGATGGAGATACCTCAAGATCTTGTGATGTCTGCTTTGGCCTCTACAAACCTTGACCTTTCTCGGAGTCAACCGTAAGTTCCCTCCAAGCTCATTCAAAGGAGAATTCCAATGGCGACAGTCGCAGTCACAGACGAAACATTCGACGCAGAGGTGCGCAATTCAGATATCCCCGTTGTGGTGGATTTCTGGGCTGCTTGGTGTGGCCCGTGTAAACAAATCGGCCCAGCTCTTGAAGAGTTGTCCGAGGAAATGGCAGGCAAAGTCAAAATCGCGAAAGTCGACGTAGACAGCAATCCAAATTCCGCCGTGTCTTTGGGCGTGCGTGGCATCCCCGCACTGTTCATTTTCAAAAATGGCGAGGTTGTCTCGAACAAAGCCGGTGCAGCACCTAAAGCGGCATTGCAGTCTTGGATCGAAGAAAGCATCTAATTGGCTACGCCTCACAGCATACCGAAATTAGGGCGCTATCCAGCGCCCTTTTTTGTGGGCTAGCCAAACTTCATCCCTTTGGTGACCTTGCACCCCTGCCAAAGGGCTTCCATATTACAGACAGAATAAAATGGAGCATACAATGGCGCAGGACGCATTCCCCGGATGGCACGGAACCACAATCATCGGCGTAAAGAAGGGTGGCCAAGTTGTCATCGCAGGTGATGGGCAAGTCAGCCTTGGGCAGACCGTAATAAAGGGAACGGCCCGAAAAGTGCGCAAGCTTTCCCCCGGTGGATATGATGTCATCGCCGGATTTGCGGGTTCTACCGCAGATGCCTTCACCCTTCTCGAGCGGTTAGAAGCAAAGCTAGAGGCAACACCAGGACAATTGGCCCGGGCCTCTGTGGATCTGGCGAAAGACTGGCGCACAGATAAATATCTTCAAAAGCTAGAAGCCATGTTGATTGTCACCGACGGATCACAACTGTTTGTAATCACCGGCGCGGGCGACGTATTGGAGCCCGAACATAACGTGGCCGCCATCGGATCAGGTGGCAATTTCGCTTTGGCCGCAGCACGGGCCATGATGGACAGCGATAAAGATGCGGAAACTGTTGCACGCGAAGCCATGGCAATCGCGGCCGATATCTGTGTCTACACAAACGGAAAACTCACGGTCGAGACCTTGGCGCAATAGCCAAAACTGCCTTTGTTAGTGAAGAATTGAGGATTAAATGAGCACTCTAACCCCCCGCGAAATCGTATCCGAATTAGACCGGTTCATAATTGGTCAAAACAAGGCGAAACGCGCTGTTGCCGTGGCACTTCGGTCTCGTTGGCGGCGCAAACAATTGTCTCCTGACCTGCGCGACGAAGTTTATCCAAAAAACATCTTGATGATTGGTCCAACAGGTGTCGGTAAAACCGAAATTTCGCGACGTCTGGCCAAACTGGCAAAGGCACCCTTTATCAAGGTCGAAGCAACCAAATTTACCGAAGTTGGCTATGTCGGTCGTGATGTTGAGCAGATCATCCGTGATCTGGTGGAGGCCGCAATCGCTCAGACCCGCGAGCACATGCGAGAAGACGTCAAAGCCCGCGCCATACAATCCGCCGAAGAACGCGTGATAGAGGCCATCGCGGGCAAAGATGCCCGTGAAGCGACCCGCGAGATGTTTCGTAAAAAGCTTCGGTCTGGGGAATTGGATGATACTGAAATCGAATTGGAATTGTCTGACACCTCAAACCCAATGTCGATGTTTGACGTTCCAGGACAACCCGGCGGACAAATGGGCATGATGAATCTGGGCGATTTGTTTGGCAAAGCCATGGGCGGTCGTACAGTAAAGCGCAAAATGACTGTTGCTGAAAGCCATGATATCTTGATGGGTGAGGAAGCAGACAAGCTTTTAGATGACGAAACCGTGACAAAAACCGCCCTAGAGGTCGTAGAAAGCAACGGGATTGTGTTTATTGATGAGATTGACAAAGTCTGTGCACGGTCTGATGCGCGCGGCGCAGATGTCAGCCGTGAGGGTGTTCAACGTGACCTGCTGCCATTGATTGAAGGCACCAGCGTCAGCACAAAACATGGCCCTGTAAAAACAGATCATATCTTATTCATCGCATCCGGCGCGTTCCATGTGGCCAAACCCTCTGATCTTTTGCCGGAACTGCAGGGCCGCCTTCCGATCCGAGTTGAGCTTGAAGCCCTTACCGAAGAGGACTTTGTCCGCATTTTGACCGAAACCGACAATGCGCTGACCCGCCAATATGCGGCCCTTATGGGAACAGAGGGCATTGAGGTTACATTCACAGATGACGGAATCGCGGCTCTTGCTCGGATCGCAGCCGAGGTTAACAGATCGGTGGAAAACATCGGGGCACGCCGCTTATACACTGTATTAGAACGCGTATTCGAGGACTTGTCTTTTTCGGCGCCAGATAAATCAGGGACCACAGTGACCGTAGATGCTGGCTTTGTTGAAACCTACGTTGGGGAACTTAGCAAGAGTACAGATCTTAGCCGTTATGTTCTGTAACAAGTGGTTTCGGATCGCAATGCGATCCGACCAAGGGCGTAGGGGGCGCGGGCCTTTGGCCCGCGCCCCCTACGCCAGACTCCCATATTAAATGTCACGCAAGATACGTCCGCAACGGTCCAGTCTTAGGATCAAGTGCTTCTGTAACTGAAAATGGCCCAGACACATATCCCTTGGATACCACTAAAATATCCTCTGCAATCAAACGTGCATCTTGCGGATCATGGGTCACCATAAGACATTTCATATTTTCAGCCGCGCAAACAGATTTCACCAACTCGAGCATTTCAACCTTTTGCGCAGGACCAAGCGCGGAAAAGGGCTCATCCAAGGCCAAAATCGGCCGGCGCTGCAATAAGACCCGCGCAAGCGCTGCACGTGAATTCTGTCCTCCGGATAAGTGTGACGGGCGTTTGTTTCCAAACCCAAACAAGCCCACCTGTTCAAGAGCATGAGAAATTCGCGCCTTTGCCTCGCTTGATAAACGCAACCGGCGTGTAAAAGCCAATGCAAGGTTTCGCTCGATGGTGAGATGCGGAAATAAGTTGTTGTCTTGGAACAAAATTGAAACAGGGCGCTGGGCCACTGGTACTTTGGTGATGTTTTGCCCCTGCCACAATATTCGTCCTTGCACCGGTGGCAAAAATCCAGAGAGGCACGCCAAGAGGCTTGATTTGCCTGCGCCGGATGGTCCCATTATTGCCGTTATGCCGCGCTCTGTGACCTCACACGAGGCGGATACCTGCAGGGGATCATACCCGAATTTCAATTCGTCAAGCTCTAGCATTTTGCCCCCATCGATCAAAGACCATGAACAATCCCAAAGCCGCCATCATCAACAGCAGCGCAGCACCCGAAGCGGCCTCGATCTTGTAGCTTCCCATCAATTGGTACATAACCAAAGGCAATGTCGCCGTTTCCGCACTTCCAAACAGGGCGATGACACCCAAATCTCCAATACTCAACGCTGCAGAAAGACCCAAAGAAAACCCTAGGGACCTCCGCATCCTTGGCAACGCGACCCATAGACCCCATGCGGGCCACCCCAAACCCAAAGATCGGGCCAACCTGCCATAGTTTTGCGCGGTGGCTTCGCATGTTGGGCGTAGGATACGGACGACAAAAGGAACAGACATCAGTGCATTCATCAAAACAGTCACAAATAAAGCGAAATCAAACGGATTGACCCAAGCGCGCAGGAAAAAGAACAGACCCGAACCAAGGACAAGACCCGACATTGAAATGGCCAGAGTCGCCAAAATTTCACCAGTGCGGCTGGCCAAGGCAGCGCCAAGTGCAACCGCCAGAGCAGACGAGATCAATGCCATCCAAAGCGATCTTCCCAAAGCTGGCCATACGCTCTTTGGTAAATCCCAAAGCCCCCCGATGCCATCTACAACTACCGAGGCAATAGGCAGGCCCAAAAAGGCAAGGGCTATGCTAATCCACGCTGCATCCCATACAGCCACAGGCCAACTTGTGTCTCCCAACGAAATGGACCTGTCCAACCCTTGGCCAACGACTGGAACCCGAACAGAGATGGCAATCATAGCTGCCCCCAATGACAGACCCATCTGGACCATGCCCAACATCGCCACTTTTTCAAAATCAAAGTCGTATCGAAACGCCTGATACAAGGCCAATTCCACTGTTGTCGCTTTGGGCCCACCGCCCAAGGTCAGCGCAACAGCAAAACTGGACAAGCAAATTACAAAAATTACGGCACAGGCGCTGGGCAGCACGCGCTTCAACATGGGCCATTCTAGAACTTGAAAAAACGTCCACCGCGCAAGTCCCAAACTATGCGCTAAACGAACCTGTTCCGCCGGAATGGCCTGCCATCCAAACAAAACCATGCGTACCGCCAAAGGCAGATTAAAGAACACATGTGCCAAAATCACGCCATGTGCTCCGTAAATAGATAGCTTTGGTAAACCAATCTCTGCCAAGGCGATGTTCAATAAACCGTTTTGCCCAAAAATCGCCAAAAGGCCCAAAATCGCAACAATAACCGGCAGAATGAACGGCGCTCCTAAGAGAGCCAGCACAAAGCCGCGCCCCCAAAATTGCCGTCGTATCAAGGCCCGCGCAACTGGAACAGCCAAGATGACAGAGACCACTGCCGAAACAGCGGCCTGCATCACGGTGAACCGCAACGCTGCCCAATCTGCTGCCAATAGGCTGCCCCCGATCCCCGCATGCGCAATCAAGGCAAACAAAGGACCAAGGGTCAAACCACAGACAACAAGACCCGCAGTTATCGGGACAAGGCGCGGCGCCATTCCTCAATCGCTTGCTTGCGGATGGCTTCTGCTTCATCCTCGGAGTACATCACAGCGGCGTTCGGACGCGGTAACACTTGAAACGCCTCTGGCCACTCAGATACAGGTTGCGCCGCCGGATAGGACCAGTTGGTGAAAGGGATCAAGGATTGAAACGCATCCGATAGAACAAACGCCATGAATTGGTCCGCCAACTCGGGCTGATCGGTGCTGGCCACTTTGCCCACCAATTCGAAATACGGATAATGCCCCTCGGAAAAAATCGCCGCCTGCTTGGTTGTGTCTTCTTCCGCCACAATGTGATAAGCTGGAGAGGTGTTGAACGATAAAACAACCTCGGCTTCACCTGATGTAAATAGCCCATAGGCCTCAGACCACCCTTTGGTCACGGTTAGGATCTTTGGCGCAAGACGCGCCCAATACTCCTCGGCTTGGTCGCCGTACACCGCCTTGACCCATAATACCAAGGCAAGCCCAGAAATCGAAGAGCGCGGATCTTGGATCACGATCTTTCCATCAATCTTTGCCAAGTCTTCAAATGAGGTGGGCGAAGTTATCTTGGTCGCATCATAGACAAAGGACACATAGGACCAGTTAAAGGGCAAAAATACATCGTCTCCCCACTCTACTGGCAAATCCAACGCGGTGTTGTCTTGCGCGTGCGGGTCAAACAGACCAGAGGCCCGCGCTTTGGCCGTCACATCCGTGTTCAGTCCGATAACGATATCAGCACGGGTTTTGTCGCCCTCTAACATTAAACGCGGTAACAAATCTCCAGCGGAATACTGTAGGTCACAGTTGCATTGCGCCTCAAACGCCTCTTCAATCGACGGGCCTGGGCCCCATTCAGACGTGAAATAATCAGGGGCATAAACAGTCAACACAGGGGTGTCCGCCACGACAGACGTCGCCGCTAATAAGCCCGCTGCAAGTGTAAGGGTCTTCATCTCAAACTCTCCTTTTGCAAGCGGAGAGTAAGCATCAGGAAACGTTCCAGACCTTCCCTCCGCCGGTTCTAACCGGTTCAGGTTCAACGGGTCCGCATATGCGTCTCAGCCATAGAATGGCACCCCGAGGTAAGGTGGAATGTAGAGGATTTCAAAGAATGATCAATAGAAGAAAATGTCGGGACTAGACCAACGCTTCGCACCTAAAGCACAGCCGCGATGTGCCCTGCTATTTAAATATGAAAATTAAAAACCGTCCGACGTAAAAAGATCTGAATTCTTAGGGGGTCTTGCCCCTTGGCGCCGATGGCTTTATCCATGGGCCACCAAGCATCGGAGCACCTAAACATGAGCCTCAATACATTCGGACATCTCTTTCGTGTGACCACATGGGGCGAAAGCCACGGGCCTGCTTTGGGTGCCACCATTGACGGCTGCCCCCCAAATGTCGACATCACCGCCGAGGCCATTCAGCATTGGTTGGAAAAACGAAAACCAGGTCAGAATAAGTTCACAACGCAGCGCCGTGAACCTGATCAAGTCGAGATCCTATCAGGTGTATTTGAAGGTAAATCAACAGGCACTCCGATCCAATTGATGATCCGAAACACCGACCAAAGATCAAAAGATTACGGTGATATCGCCGACACGTTTCGCCCGGGCCATGCGGATATCACCTATTTTCAGAAATACGGAAATCGCGATTTCCGTGGCGGGGGGCGTTCCTCAGCACGTGAGACAGCGGCGCGGGTGGCCGCAGGCGGCATTGCACGCGCTGCATTGGCGTCTCTGGTGCCGGATTTGACGATTACAGGATATATGACGCAGATCGGTCCGCACGCGATTGACAGGGCGAATTTCGACTGGGATCAAATTGACCAAAACCCATTCTGGACACCCGATGCAAAGGCCGCCAATGACTGGGCTAATTATCTGGATGATCTCCGAAAATCCCACGATTCAGTCGGCGCAATCATAGAAGTAAACGCAAAAAACGCACCGGCCGGATTAGGAGCTCCAATCTATGGAAAACTCGATACAGACCTTGCCGCCGCAATGATGTCAATTAACGCCGTCAAAGGCGTTGAGATCGGCGAAGGCATGAACGCCGCCACGCTCAAAGGCTCTGAAAACGCCGACGAAATTTTCCTTGGCAATGATGGCAAGCCCGCCTATTCCTCAAACCATTCTGGTGGCATCTTGGGTGGTATTTCGACAGGACAAGACATCGTTGTACGCTTCTCGGTCAAGCCAACATCCTCGATCTTAACCCCGCGCAAATCAATCAATAAATCAGGCCAGTCAATCGACGTGGTAACCAAAGGTCGCCATGATCCATGCGTTGGCATTCGTGCGGTCCCAGTGGCCGAGGCCATGATGGCCTGCGTCCTGCTAGACCATCTTCTTCTTCACCGCGGTCAAATTGGTGAGAACCAAGGTGAAATCGGCTAATCTCGTTACTTCTTTGATAGTCAAATACTCTGGGGGTCTGGGGGCAACGCCCCCAGCTCTATTTTTGCTTTGAGAGTTGAACCGCCAAAATACCCGCAGCAATCACAACAACTCCGACAATATCCAAGACCCCCAAACTTTCGCCAAGTAAAATAGCAGCGATAGCAACACCAAAAAACGGATTGAGAAAATGAAATGTCGCTGCTTTGACGGCGCCGATCTCGTTTACAAGTGTAAACCAAACAAAAGTCGCTGCCAAACCAGGAACTAGTGTCGTATAGGCAAATGCAACACCAAGTTGCCATGAGAATGTCACATGCAATGGTTCAAAAAGTACCGCTGCGACAGCAAGTATTCCCGCACCCACCAGCATTTGAAGGCCAACGATCATCATAACATTCCCGCCCGAACTTGCGCCACGAACAGAAAGCGTTGCGACTGTTAAGGCAACTGCAGCAACGACACACAGTCCCAGACCCAAGGGATCAACGCCTCCAGATAGACGCGCACTCATGATGACCAGCACGCCTCCAACACCAAGTATAAGGCCCACAAGGCCCAAAGCAGAAAGCCTATCTTTGAAGACGATCCAACCTGCAAAAGCAACCATAAGGGGCATGGTTGACGCTATGATCGAGGCCAGAGATGCCTCAACAGTTTGCATGGCAACAAAGTTCAAACCTAAATAAAGCGCATTCTGACACAGACCAAAAATAAACGTCGCGCGCCATTGTGATCGCGTCAAATTAAAGCTCTGCCCAAGTGCTTTTGCAATCGCGATACCCAACAGCCCACTAATCAAAAACCGTAACGACAATGACGCCAATGGCGAGGCATAGGCCACAATGACCCGCGCCGATGTAAACGCCGAAGACCACATCAGGGCAAAGGACAATCCCATAACCACCGCACGTAAAGACATAATCAAAACCCTTTTGGCCTAGCGTAAAACGAAAAAGGGCCGCAACTGCGGCCCAAAATCAATACCGAATTTTTGGTATTAGCCGTTCACGCTGTCTTTTAGCGCTTTTGCAATTGTCATTTTTACAACTTTATCAGCAGGCTTCTTGAATTGCTCGCCTGTGGAAGGATTACGAACCATACGCTCTGGACGTTCACGGCATTGAATCTTGCCTACACCTGGCAATGTCACAGCGCCACCGCCTGACACTTCGCGTGTAATAAGGTTGCAGATCGCATCAAGTGCGGCAGACGCTGCTTTCTTGTCTGCACCCATTTCTTCTGCTAGTGCTGCGACCAGCTGTGTTTTTGTCATTGGTTTTGACATTCTTATTCTCCGTAGTACTGCCCACGATTTTGAGCCTTGTCCAAGTTTTGTAACCGTATCCAGTAGCATTACACAAGAATTTGTATGAAAATTATTGCGATTTCATACTTTTTTTCCACGATGTTAGCCTTAAAGAAAGGCAGTTTCGTCAAAACTTCGCAATTTTCGGCTATGCAAGCGCTCTAAAGGCTTGTCGCGCAGGCTTTCCATGGCCCGTATCCCGATTAGCAAGTGACGGGCAACTTGTGTTTTATAAAAGTCAGAGGCCATCCCGGGTAGCTTGAGTTCACCATGCAGTGGTTTGTCCGAAATGCATAGAAGTGTTCCATATGGAACGCGGAATCGATACCCATTTGCCGCGATTGTTGCGCTCTCCATGTCCAACGCAATGGCGCGCGATTGACTAAGCCGTTTGACGGGGCCAGTATGCTCTCGCAATTCCCAATTGCGGTTATCAACGCTTGCGACTGTCCCCGTCCGCATGACGCTTTTGACGTCATACCCACTTAAGTTGGCAACACTTTCTACTGCGCTTTCCAAGGCAATTTGGATTTCCGCAAGCGCAGGAATTGGGATCCAGACCGGCAAATCATCGTCCAAAACCTTGTCTTCGCGGAGATAGGCATGGGCTAAGACAAAATCACCCAAGGATTGGCTATTTCTAAGGCCTGCACAGTGCCCCACCATAATCCATGCGTGCGGTCGTAGGACTGCAATATGGTCCGTCGCCGTTTTCGCATTCGAAGGGCCAACACCAATATTGACCAACGTGATCCCATCCCCGTTCTCACGCTTTAGGTGATAGGTGGGCATTTGCGGCATTTTGCCAACCGGTGGGATTTCGCCGTTTGAGTCGGTTAAAACGTGATTTCCCGTGCTGACAAAGCTTGTGTATCCGCTATTAGGATCAGCAAGCATCTTGCGCGCATAGGCCTCAAATTCAGCAACATAGAACTGATAGTTTGTGAATAGAACAAAGTTTTGGAAATGTTCCGGCTCTGTAGCCGTATAATGCGCCAATCGTGCAAGTGAATAATCCACCCGCTGAGCTGTAAATGGGCCAAGGTACTGTGTTCCATCTGGAGCGGGTTTTGCCTCTCCGTTTACAATATCATCATTTGTTGTTCTTAGGTCCGGAACGTCGAATACATCGCGGAGCGAAAAGTCAATTGACCCCTCTTGCGGGACACTTAGAGATGAATCATTCACAACAGCAAAATGGACTGGGATAGGCGTATTCGATGGTCCAATTTCAATCGGAACGCTATGATTTGACAAAAGCAGGTCGATTTGCTGAACCAAATAGTTCCGAAACAAATCTGGTCGCGTGACAGTTATCGCATAGGTCCCAGGTTCGGGCACGTGGCCAAAGCTAAGACGGCTATCTACTGTCGAGAACCGTGTGGTTGTGATCCGAATTTCGGGATAAAATGCTCGGTATTTTTGTCCATCTGGGCCGCTTTCAGTTATCCGCGAAAATGCACTTCTTAAAAAAGCAAGGGACTCTGCGTAGAGCGCCTCGAGGTAATCAACTGCCTCATTCGCAGATGTAAAACTTTGCTTTGCTTGACCAAATGGGGTTTGCCACAAGGGAGGTGTGTCATGTGTCATCTATATTCCTTTTTGTCTTTCATAATGCACGCAAAGGCGCGCACAGGTAACCTGTACGAAAAATCTTGATGCAATATGTGATTGGGTATGCTTCCATGTCCTAGATTGGCATAGAGTTTTCTATTGATCAAGATACTCACAAATGGATTTGATATGGACTTTGAAGAAGTTTCAGCGGCAGATTTTGGACGCTCTCTTGAAGGAATAGGCATTAACCTCTTGGTGGCTGATGTAAGAAAGTCAGTGGAATTCCTAACGACTGTTCTGGGCATGACGGCACATCGCGTGTCCGACGACTTTGCCATCATGGCGTATAAGTTACAGGTCTTTCAATTGCACTCAGACCGCACATATGGCGCGCACCCGTTGTTGTCATTGGTTCCTGAAACTCCACCTCGGGGCGCCGGAGTTCAATTTTACCTGTTCAACCACGATCCACACACCGCACTCCAGCGCGCCAAAGACTATGGCGCCACGATTATTGAGCCACCCCGCGAGAAACCTCATGGCCTGTATGAAGGCACAATTTTGTGCCCCGATGGGTACGCATGGAGCCCTAGCATGCCCTCGACATCAAAGGCTTAGACTACGCCCTTGTATGAAGACTCCAAACAGGGTCGTTAGGGTGCCGGCATATAGAATGGCTGTGAAGTACTGTACGCCGAAGTTGGCGAATAATCCCAACTGATGTGAAACCAATCCAACGACATATGACACAAGTCCAAGAGCCGCCGCAACTAACCCAACCCACAGAGCGATGCTCAAGTAAAACCAAACAGACTGACCTGAGCTTTGTGACCAAGCATCACCAAGTGTAAGCGGATGACCAATCGCTGCAGCGGGCAAAATAAGGGACACACGAAAAGCGAAAGCCATAAAATACACTAAGAAAAATAGTCCGCTTAAGATGCCAATCGGAACGGCGATCCCCAGTGGAAGCACAGAAAGTGCCACCACTCCAAGGGCGATTGGAACAATGGAAATTATGCTTACAATCATGAGGATGATCACGCGCAAAAAATACGGTACGAAGCGGCGCGCTGCATTTAACAACCCATGCGCTCCTTCTTCCAGCAGGACATAGCGATGCCACGATATGACCATGAGTATTGATCCCAACATCGTGATAAGAGACGCATAGAGAGTTTTTTGCATCAACTCGGCGAACATCTGTTCGTTTCCGTTTTCATAGACGTCGATATCGGTTTGAAACACATCCATGCCGAACAACAAAAAAACGATCAAAATCGCGCCCAAAAAAGGAGGTAGAGTGTTAAGAACCGTCGCTCTTACGTCGTTAAATATCATTTTCCAAGCGTGGCGGAACACCTGTGTGCCTGTCATTTCTCAAATCCCTTAAAACAACTATGTGGGTAGTCAGCACATTTTTTTGCCGTTTGCCAAGTCTTAAATCCACTGCGGCTAAGATTAGTTAACAGCCAAGCGGTGTTTTCCAAAAACCGCTGAAGCAGCAAGCAAGATACCACTAATCACTGCGATCATTCCTGCGGCGCTTACACTATCCGTGTACCCAAACGGCCTTAGTACATATCCCGAGGCCAAAATTCCAACGATCACAGACAAACTGGCAAATAAAACGCTAAGTGCAACCTGTGTCTTTAATCGATTTGTTAGCAACCGTGCTGTGGCGGGCGGACACACAAACATTGCGATGACAATTATCGACCCCACTGCATCAAATGCCGCGACTGCGGCTATTGCGGAAAGTGAGATAAGAAAGATTGAAACCAATCCAACATGTACACCTGCACTTGCCGCAAATGTTTCATCAAAACTGATGAGAACAAAATGACGCCAAAACACAATGATTGCACCTGTGACCAAGGCAAATACCGCCAACACCCGCCATAGTTCATGCGGGAGGCCCGCTAGTGCCACAGGATCAAGCAAAGAGCGCCATCCAACAGCATCTAGCCAAATTAGGCTTTCCAAGCTTCCATATAGGGCATGTTGAACGTCCAAATGCACGTTTCGAGTATCACTCAATTCTAATAGCAAAACTCCAAGAGCAAACATCGAAGTGAACACAACTCCCATCGCCGCACTTGGTTCGATGCGCCCGAAGCGTACGATCACTTCTATAAAGGCGACAGACAAGAGTGCAGCCACACCTGCACCTATCATCATAGGCCATGTCGCAGCTGATCCCGTCACCACAAACGCAAGAACAATTCCGGGCAAAACCACATGGGAAATTGAATCACTCACAAGAGCTTGTTTTCGTAGCAACAAAAAATTGCCCAATATCGCACAAGTGATTGCGATGAATAAACCGATCAGCATCGGAGCAAACGAGAACATCAAAAAGTCGTCAAGCATTGGACAGGTCTCGTCTAAATAAATGCCTGTCAATAGAACGTAACTGATCCGGCGTCAGATTGTGTTCGATCTTCATCCATCCCAACGGATCAACAGAAGTTCCCTCTGCCTGCATTTGCGAGGTCCAAACCTGCCATCTCTGTTCGTTCTTTAACGCAACCATCGCCGCGTTTTGGCCCGTGGCTGTGACGCTTCCATCCGGTCGAAGATATCCATTTTTTTGCAAGATAGTGCGTGTTTTTTCCTCATAGATCGGGCGGTTTTCAGCTACCGAAAGCAAGCCCATGGCAAGGTGTACACGCCAAGATGATTGAGCCTTTCTAATCAGGCTTATGACAAGACCACGCTCCGGTGATGCGACAAGTGAAAACACGAATATGGTCGCGCTTACTAAGACAATGACAGATCCCACAGGCGCATCTTCAACGAAAGCAGATACACTCGCGCCAACGGCTCCGGATAGGCCGCCAAAGACAGCTGCCGTAATAACGATGATCTCAACTCGATTGCTCCAAAACCGCGCTGCTGCTGATGGAATAATCAACAGAGCGACAATCAATATAAGCCCGACAACACTTAGACCCACGACTGTTACCGCCAGCGTTCCGTACATGACAATAAAATCAGTACGCCGCAGCGAAATTCCCTGCGTCTGGGCAAATATTGGATCGTATGAAACAACTAGAATATCCCGACGAAACACTAAAAAAACAACAACCAAAATTATAGACAGAACCGTGATCAATACGGCATCTTGCGCAAGCATCCCCGCGGTTGATCCAAGTAGGAATCCTTCGAGACCAGCCTTCTGGCCTATGGGTAAAATCTGGATGACCGATAACATCACGACCCCAAGCGCAAAGAATGTCGAGAGCACAACCCCAATTGCAGCATCTGATCCAAGGCGGGTGTTATTTACAAGATACCTGACAGCTGCCAAGCCGGCTGTGGCAGACAGAGTAGACCCAACCAAGAGCACAACAAGACTACGCCCATTGCCTCCTAAAGCTGACACCAACAGAAATGCCATCGCTAACCCAGCAAGAGTAGAATGGGAAATCGCGTCACTTAACAACGAATTCTTGCGCATGTACAGGTACGTGCCACATACACCCGCGCTTGCGCCAAGAACAGTCGCGCTAGACACGATTAGATATGCGTTATAGCCGAACATGTCATATCACCTGTTTTTGTGACGCAACAAGCCGACCGTATGTTTGGTTTATATGTTCCTCTGTAAATTCTCTTGCAACAGAACCCGCGGCAACAATGCTGCGGTTTATGAAAACAATATGGTCAAAATAAGCCTCGACCGTTGTAAGGTCATGGTGAACGGCAACGATGGTTTTTCCCTTGGATTGAAGGTCTTTTAAAACCTTTACGATAGCTTTCTCAGTGGCGGCATCAACGCCGGCAAACGGCTCATCCAACAAGTATAGATCCGCATCTTGTACCAAGGCACGCGCCAAGAAAACTCTTTGCTGTTGTCCGCCTGACAATTGGCCAATTTGCCGATCCGCAAAGCCCGTCATGCCTACGCGTTCCAAAGCCTCCATAACTTTGGCCCAGTGCATAGGACGAACACGGCCGAGCAATCCTAGCGTGGGATAAACGCCCATCAACACAACGTCTTGGACAGTCACAGGAAAATCCCAATCCACAGATGCGCGTTGGGGAACATAACTTATCCTATTGCGCACTTTGTCATAGGTTTGGCCAAAAATTTCAATCTGTCCGGTCAGCCGAGGCTGTATGTCAACAACAGCCTTAAGTGTGGTCGATTTTCCGGCACCATTCGGACCGATAATCGCGCTCATTGCGCCGTGCGGGATGTCAAAATTAACGGAATAGACAACAGGGTCCGAGTTATACGACACACTAAGACCGTTAACCCGTAAGACAGGGCTTTTCTCTGTAGAAGTAAGTTCGGTCATAGCGCGACACCTGTTAGTTTTTGCTCAAAGCCTGCCTTAGGTGCCTGACCACCCAAACTCCGGGCGATTGTGGTTATGTTGTGATCCATCATACCAACATATGTGCCCTCATATGTGCCTGGCGATCCCATCGAGTCTGAATACAACGATCCACCCAAAACAACCTGTCCACCTTCGGCTCGAACCCCTTCTAGAATTGCACGAATGTTTCTATCTGAAACGCTTGTTTCAACAAAAATAGCAGGAATTTTCCGCTTTACGATCGTGCGTACAATGTCAGATATTCGCAAAATGCTTGCCTCTGAATCTGTCGATATGCCCTGTACACCCATCACTTCGAATCCATAGGCATGGCCAAAATATTGAAACGCATCATGTGCTGTAATCAAAATGCGCTGGTCTACAGGTACAGTCCCGAGAACCTCATTCGCATACGCGTTCAGGCTCCGCAATTTTGATTTGTAGTCTGACAAGTTACGAGAAATCGCATCTGTTTGAATTGGGAATTGTTCTACAAGCGCCGAGGCTATACCTGCCAAAATACGAGACCACAGATCGATATCCATCCAAACATGGGGATCATGGCGATCTGGAAAATCTTGAGAATACGGCAGCAAAGCACCTGAATCAAGAATTTGACCAGCAAAATACAAAGGCGCCCGTTTTGCCAGTTTCTCAAGCAAAGGCTCCATTTGTTGCTCAAGGCCCATACCATTGGCGATAATGAGGTCTGCATTCACCAGTTTTCGAATATCCGACTGACTTGGACGAAAACTATGCGGGTCAAGCCCAACCTCAATCAGGTTTTCAACAAGAGCAAAATCTTGGCAAAGGTGCTGTGCCAAGTCACCAAGCATACCTGTAGTCGCCAAAATACGTGGCTTTGTATCCGCAACTCCAACCTGTGGCAGCCCCACAGAGCATAAAGCAGTTATTAAAAAGTCCCGTCTTTGCATGTTTTATCCAGCTACCCGTTCACAAACCATGTTTATTGAGAATGGTTCGCAAGTAGAGATAATCCCGCACTTGAGATTGTGCAAGCGGCATGTCACTCTCCTATAAAATAATAATGGCACGTCAGATAGGATTACACGACCATGTCGTTGCATAATAACCCCTTGGATATTCCTCGTAATGGCGGAATGGGACTTGATCTTGATTGGGTATTGTCTGCCCAAGCAAACACATCAGCAATTGAAAGACGCGCCTCGCAACTTGGCACACGGCGTTCTGTTAAAAAAGCGCACCAGGCCGCGTGGCTGCTGAAAGCTGTCTCTTGTATAGACCTAACAACTCTATCAGGAGATGACACATCAAATCGGGTTTTGCGGTTGTGCGAAAAGGCAAAGCAACCGGTTGACGCTGGCATTTTGGCGAAACTCGAGATGCCAAATATCTCGGTTGGCGCGGTCTGTGTCTATCATGACATGATCCCAGCCGCCAAGTCCGCCTTAGAAGGAACAGGTATTCCCGTTGCTGCTGTGTCAACAGGGTTTCCCGCAGGTCTGTCCCCCTTTCACCTGCGCGTTGCTGAAATCACCGAAAGCGTCGCAGCTGGCGCTGATGAAATCGACATAGTCATTTCCCGTCGACATGTGTTATCGGGCAATTGGCAGGCCCTGTATGACGAGATGCGTACCTTCCGCGAGGCCTGTGGAGACGCCCATGTAAAAGCCATTCTTGCAACGGGAGAGCTTGGGTCGCTTCGAAATGTTGCGCGGGCGTCTTTGGTTTGCATGATGGCCGGTGCAGACTTTATCAAAACGTCAACCGGAAAAGAGAGCGTCAACGCGACACTGCCTGTTTCGCTAGTGATGATCCGCGCTATTCGTGACTATCATGAGCGCACCGGATTTATGGTAGGATACAAACCCGCAGGCGGCATTTCCAAGGCAAAGGATGCCTTGGTTTACCTGTCTATGATGAAAGAAGAGCTTGGCCTGCGCTGGGTGCAGCCAGACCTCTTCCGTTTTGGCGCATCTAGCCTGCTTGGCGATATTGAGCGACAGCTCGAGCATTATGTCACAGGCGCGTATTCCGCGACCTTTAGACATGCGATGGGATAAGTAATGAGTATTAAAGAGATATTTGAATCGATGGATTATGGCACAGCACCCGAAAGCGCAGCAGAAGCCCAAAAATGGCTTGAGGACAAAGGCCGCGCGTTTGGTCATTTCATCAATGGCGAGTTTACCAAGCCGGGTGACGGATTTGACACCCGCAATCCCGCAAACGACGAACATCTTGCACAGATTACGCAAGCCACACAAACCGATGTTGATGCCGCCGTCTTGGCCGCGAAATCGGCGCAAAAGTCCTGGGCGAAACTTGGCGGCCATAAACGTGCCCGCAAGCTCTATGGACTTGCCCGATTAATGCAAAAACACTCTCGCTTGCTTGCGGTCCTGGAAACGATGGATAACGGGAAACCAATACGAGAGTCGCGCGACATAGATATTCCCTTGGCCCAGCGCCACTTTTACTATCACGCCGGCCTTGCACAATTACTCGAAACCGAATTGCCAGACCGCGATCCGATTGGTGTATGCGGCCAAATCATCCCTTGGAACTTTCCCTTGCTTATGTTGGCGTGGAAAATTGCACCGGCCTTGGCGGCGGGCAATACCGTTGTTTTGAAACCAGCAGAATACACCCCTTTAACCGCCTTGGCCTTTGCCGAGCTGTGCCAAATGGCGGGTCTGCCCAAAGGCGTCGTCAACATCGTAACCGGCGATGGAGCCGTGGGCGAAATGATTGTGACACATCCCGACGTGCAAAAAATCGCCTTTACCGGATCAACAGAAGTTGGCCGGATCATCCGTCGCCAAACTGCCGGAACAGGAAAGTCTCTGACGCTTGAGCTAGGGGGGAAATCTCCGTTTATCATCTTTGATGACGCGGATTTGGATAGCGCTGTTGAGGGCGTAGTTGATGCAATATGGTTCAACCAAGGCCAAGTCTGCTGTGCCGGTTCGCGTCTTTTGGTACACGAAGCCGTGTCCGACAAGGTACACGCAAAGCTTGTTCAACGCATGGAGAAACTGCGCGTTGGGGATCCGATGGACAAATCCATCGACATCGGCGCGATTGTGCATCGCACCCAACATGACCGAATTTCAGACATGATCGGATCGTGTCAGACCGGCACAGTACATCAACCAGATTTGGACATGCCCGATAGTGGCTGGTTCTATCCGCCCACATTGATTTCCGGCCTATCTCCTGCGCATCCCCTGATGCAAGAGGAGATATTTGGCCCAGTTTTGGTCACAACAACATTCCGCACACCGGCAGAAGCGATTCAATTGGCAAACAATACAAAATACGGTTTGGCGGCCTCAGTTTGGTCTGAGAATGTCAATCTGTGCCTAGGCATCGCCCCACAACTCAAGGCTGGGGTGGTCTGGGTCAACGGAACTAATATGTTCGACGCGGCGGCAAGTTTTGGCGGCATGCGCGAGAGTGGGTTTGGCCGCGAAGGCGGTTGGGAAGGATTACAAGCCTACACAAAGCCAAAAACAGTCTCTAAAAAGGCAAAACTGATAACACCAAAATCAGGTGCTGCAAACGAACACCACGACTTAGACCGTACTGCAAAGCTATATATCGGTGGAAAACAAGCACGACCAGACAGCGGGTATTCCAAAGCAGTGTATGACGCCTCAGGCCGGTACATGTCTGACATTCCATTGGCGAGCCGTAAAGACATTCGTAACGCTGTCGAAGCTGCGGTTGCAGCAGAAAGCTGGGGCAAAACGACAGGTCACCTTAGATCTCAAATCCTATACTATCTGGGTGAAAACCTAGACGCACGCAAAACCGAATTCGCGGCCCGACTTGATCAGATGCGCGGTGGCAAAACGGGTGCCGCCGAAGTCGAAGCATCCATTGACGCTCTATTTACATATGGCGCATGGGCCGATAAATTCGACGGCGACGTGCGCAATGTTCCAATCCGTGGGGTGGCCTTGGGAATGAATGAACCCGTCGGTATCATCGGTGCGTTCTGTCCAGACAGCGCCCCTTTGCTTGGGCTTATCACCACTCTTGGCTCTGCTTTGGCTATGGGCAACCGCGTTATCCTAACAGCATCAGAGGCCTATCCGCTATCTGCAACCGACCTTTACCAAATTTTGGATACATCTGATGTGCCAAAGGGCGTGGTTAGTATTCTGACAGGATCACATGTCGACCTGGCCCCACATATGGCATCGCACCTTGGGGTTGATGCTGTTTGGAGCTTTAGCGCGCAAGACATCTCTAAAACAATCGAAGAGAACGCAGCCGGAAATATCAAACTGACTTGGGTGAATTACGGACTGGATCGTGATTGGCTCAACAGTGATCCAATCGAGTTTTTACATAACGCAACTGAGCGCAAAACAATCTGGATTCCATTCGGAGAAGGGTAAAGATGGGGGCTGATGCCCCCTATTGTCAACGTGTTCTTTTGACTTTGAGTTTCACTTTGTCGGCTTTCCTCTTGGCCTTTACAAACTTGCGTTTTGAGGGCTTGGACATGGACCGAGGTCCGCGTGATCTAGGCATGGTTGTGCCATTAATTTCCAACAACTCAAACGTCGCATCTCCGACAGCTGGATCAACATCGGCAAGCCTTACCGTCACCCGTTGCCCCAACGACAGAACAATGCCCGTGTCGGATCCCATAAGCGTATTGGATTGCTTGTCATAGTGGAAATACTCATTCCCAATCGAGCGTACAGGAACAAGACCATCCGCCCCAGTGTCATCAATTTTGACAAAAACACCAAAGTTGGTCACACCGTTGATACGTCCAACAAACTCATCACCGCGCCGTTCTGAAAGATAAGCCGCAAGGTATCGATCGACGGTATCCCGTTCCGCCAACATCGACCGGCGCTCGGTCTCTGAAATCTGTTTTGCAGTCTCGTCTAGGTTCTCAACATCCCAAGAGGACAACCCATCCTTGCCCCAGTTATGCGACGATACAAGGCTGCGATGCACAATCAAGTCTGAGTAACGTCGAATAGGTGACGTGAAATGCGCATAATTGCGTAAAGCCAAGCCAAAATGCCCAAAGTTTTCGGGTGAATAATAGGCCTGCGTCATTGACCGAAGGGTTGAGATATTGATCAATTCGGCATCTTCAGTATCACGGGCTTGACGCAATAGCGCATTCAAATGACGTGTCTGCAGAACCTGCCCCTTGGCAAGGGTCAACCCCGCCGCTTGGGCCGTTTCCCTCAGGCTTTCTAGTTTATCCTGAGATGGCTCTTCGTGGACGCGGAACAAAAGCGGACTTTTCTTTTCGATCAAGGTTTCCGCCGCTGCGACATTGGCCAAGACCATGAATTCTTCGATCAAACGGTGCGCGTCTAATCGATCCTTAATTGCAACCGATGTGACCTTGCCCTCGTCCGACAAAACCACCTTGCGTTCAGGTAGGTCAAGATCCAAAGGCTGACGCGTTTCGCGGGCCTTGGTCAAGGCAGAATAGGCACCATAAAGAGGGCGAATAACAGTCTCTAACAAGGGCAAAGTGCGATCATTTGGAGAGCCATCCATCGCGGCCTGCACTTCTTCATAATGCAGGGACGCATGCGATTTCATCAATGCGCGATGGAACTCATGTGAAATCTTTTCACCCTCTGACGTGATCACCATCCGCACGGCAATACAGGCCCTCGGCACGCCTTCGTGCAACGAACATAAATCGCCCGACAAACGGTCGGGCAACATCGGAACCACGCGATCGGGAAAGTACGAGGAATTCCCGCGCTTACGCGCTTCGCGATCAAGGGCAGAATTGGGTGTCACATAATGCGCAACATCTGCAATCGCGACCCAGATGATATGGCCACCTTTGTTCTTTGGGTCGGTATCAGGTTCCACAAAGCATGCATCATCATGATCTCGCGCGTCGGCAGGATCAATCGTGACCAACGGCATATCCCGCAAATCCAACCGCCCCTTTAGACCCGCAGGTTTGTGCGCATCGGCCTCATCCAAAACAGATTGGGGAAAATCATCAGGAATGCCATGTTGATGAATCGCAATAAGAGAGACTGCCTTAGGAGCAGTCGGATCCCCAAGACGGTTTAATATTCGCGCTTTTGGTAGACCAAGATTCCCCCGCGGACCGGCCTGTTCCCCTTCGACAAGCTCGCCATCTTTGGCGCCATGTGTCATGTTATGCGGGACGCTCCATTCCTTGGCGCCGCGCTCTATGGGAACGATGCGACCACCCTCGGACGTCGCGCGGAAAATACCCACAACCTTGTTGGTCATGACTGCGATTTTGCGGATAATGCGGCCTTCATATTGATGCTGTTCTCCGGACACCTTGGTCAAGCGCCCCAAAATGCGCGTCCCGAGCCCAACTGCTGGATCCGAGTCTCGTAAAACCATTAAAATGATGGGCTCAGCCCCGTCGCCATGCCACTCAAGCGGACGGGCATAGATGTCACCGTCCCGCGTCGGTGCCATCACTTTTAGAACAGATACAGGCGGCAAGCTATCGGGATCGCGGTATGTCTTATTGCGCTTGGTCAAATGCCCTTCGGCCTCTAACTCTTTCAAAATACGCTTTAGATCAATGCGGTCTGCGCCCTTGATTCCAAAAGCTTTGGCAATATCGCGCTTGGCAGTCATTGTCGGATTCGCAGAGATCCAATCAAGGATTTGCTGCTTTGTCGGAAGTGTTGTCATAGGACGCTCGTACCACGGATAAAGGTCGGCGTCATTGCCAATTTAGATCATCCTCTGTGTCAACATCACGCAAGGTATCAACCAAAGCGTACGACCGACCTTCGAAAGTTCGTATCGTATCAGAACAAGTATGTTCAGTGGACCACCGCACATCCTTAAAAAGAGACGGAGGTTGCGCAAACCCCGACCGAGTTCCGACCAACCAATATCCCCCATCGGGGGCAGGTCCCAACACATACTCATTTGCGCCAAGCGCGCGAAACGCGCGGGCGATATGGTGGGCTCGTATGCCCGGAATATCGCCACCCACGATACACACACGCGCAGCCAGACGGCAACGCAATATGCGACCCATCCTATCTCCCAAATCTCCGCCACCTTGTGGAATGCGCGGAATATCCAAAGGCCATTCGGTGGCAGTGCTTGCCACACGATCCGGCGCGACTGCCAAGCAAATCTCCCAAGGACCATTAGACAATCGGCGGACCAAAGATCTTGTTTGATGACGAAACCACCAGGTTGCAGCAACAAAACCAATATCCTTACCAAGGCGCGTTTTCACTCGACCCACTCTTGGCTGTTTCAGCATAAGGACCAGCACCTGTTTGGATTTAGGCAAAATAATCCCTCAAAATTCGGCTGTAGATCGATTTAAGCTGATGAATTTGCGCGACCTCAACACGTTCGTCCACTGCATGCATAGTCTTTCCAACCAAACCAAATTCCGTCACAGGACACATATCTTTGACAAATCGGGCGTCCGACGTGCCACCAGACGTAGACATTTCTGGCGTCACACCCAGCTCGACCTGAACAGCTTTTGAAATAAGCGAACTCAATTCACCAGGGGGCGTGATAAAACTTTCCCCAGACACTTTGACCTTTAGTTCAAATATGATGCCTGTTGCTTGTGCCACCTTGTCAATTTCTGACTGCAACCAATCCGTCAAACTTTGCCCACTATGCAGGTCGTTAAACCGAATATTTATCGTTGCGCGCGTTTGCGCTGGGATCACATTGGTCGCAGGATTTCCTGTATCAACCGTTGTTATGGCAAGGGTCGATTGATCAAAATGCTCTGTGCCTTGATCTAGCTCATGCTCTGCAAGCGTGTTCAAAAGCGAGACTAATGCCGTAACCGGATTATTTGCACGATGCGGATAGGCTGAATGCCCTTGCTTTCCAACAGCCGAGATAAAGGCTGTTAAGGATCCACGCCGGCCGATTTTCATCATCTCACCCATGTGGTTTGGACTTGTCGGTTCCCCAACCAAGCAATGATCCATTGTTTCACCATTCGCGCGCATCCAGTCCAAAATGGCCGTTGTCCCATCAAGGGCATCTGCCTCTTCATCACCCGTTATTGTAATCACAATCGACCCATCGGGTGGCGTATCATGCACAAAATCAATTGCCGCCGCGACAAACGCCGCCACGCCCGATTTCATATCAGTCGCACCACGACCATACATAAACCCGTCCTTAATTTCGGCGCCAAATGGATCAACAGTCCAAGCATCTGGATCCCCAATCGGCACAACATCCGTATGCCCGTTAAATCCAAAGGTCCGCCCATTCTTACCGGCGCCCCACCGCGCAAATAGGTTGGAAATTCCCCCTCGTTCTATCCGTGTACAAACAAAACCATGTTGAGATAAAAGCTCCTCCAACAAAATAATCGCCCCGCCTTCTTCTGGCGTGACAGACGGACACCGAATGAGTTGTGCTGTTAAGTCTTGTGGATCAATTTCTGTCATAAAATCCCCTCATAACGGTAAAAATTTGTGAACCGATTGCCGCAACTCTTGTGGACTGTGAACAATCTCATCCGCTCCGGCACTGCGCAATTCCTGATCTGTCCCATATCCGTATGTTACACCAATCACAGGCATGTTATTCGCCTTCGCACCTTTTACGTCATATATGCGATCTCCAACCATGATCGCATCCTGTGCGTGCAAACCCATTTGATCCAAACCATAGGCCAACAAAGGGGTTTTCTCGGTTCGTGTTCCATCCAATTCTGACCCAAACTCGCGCTCGAAATATCGTGAAAACCCAAAGTGCGCTGTAATCTGGGTCGCATAAACATGCGCCTTTGAGGTCGCGAGACACAAGGTATACCCATCCTCATGCAGCTGCCGAACCTGATCCAATGCGCCATCATAAGGCACGCTCTGTAGCATCGCTGTTTCAATGTAATAGGCTCTATAAGCAGAAATGGCGCAGTCCAACTCTTCTCCTTCAAGCCCTAGCTTTCCATAACTCACCCACAACGATGGTCCCACAATCCAACTTGTATCACCTGAAATTTCCGACCGACCAACCGACCGCAATCCATGTTGAAAAGACGCCAAAATGCTTGGCCCCGAATCCATCAAGGTTCCGTCGAGGTCCAAAAACACACACCGCATCACTGTATGATCCCCTCAATGCCCTCATCACCAAAAAAGGGAGTCATCTGTGCCACAATGACGGAATTTTCATCAAGAGCCCGCTGCATCAATTCCCGCTCATCTTGATCAATTTCATGGCCCTGTTCTTCGCGTTCGGACAATGTGCCATAACCCGTGACATCCAAAGGCGCTAAATCTGCCTGCTTCAAAATCGCCACAGTTTCACGAACCGCCTCGGCCTCATCCACACCAGATGCAAAACACACAAGCCCAGCGCCGGTTGCTTTTTTCGGCAATCCATCCCCATCCTTCCGCCCAACCTGAACAAGAAGTGTATAAACCTTCTGGGTTTTTGTTGGTTTCTCAGATGACTGTGACATGTCTCAAATCCTATTGAATTAACGTTGCCCTACCAACCACATAACGGCATGCGCGCAATAGCTACAATGCTTCTTTGATATAAAAATACTCAAAAAACGGTCGGAAAGAGTTGGTACATAAGATTTTGTTTATGTTGGCGCGCTCAAAGTGCAGACCTCTGGTAAATCATAACCCCCAAAGGTGTGTCTAATCTAGTGACCAACTTAAAGTGAATTTTTCTTCAAGTTTTGGTTCTACAACACGAAACAAGATCGTGTCAGTGACGACATCAAAATTGACGTTTGGCAAATCTGAGGCGTCCTTAAAATATAAACCGTGTAGTTTCTTTGCTTCCACATTTCTTGGATCACCTGCTGCGAATTTAATTCGTGTTTCAACTTCTGAAGTTGGTGAACCAATCGTGAACGTCGATTCCAAATAATGTAAATTGGGCCAACACACACCCTGAAATGAAAAGGTTTTCAAAAAAGATTGTCCACGCTTTAGCGGAGTGTCGAGGCCAAGCCTATAAATCGTGTACAATGTGCCAGACGAATTATTTTGAACTGCGTCTGCTGTCTTGCCACAAATCCTAACGTCTTGCATTTCTCCCTGAAACGTACTGCCTATAACATGCTCTCGAAGTTCGCCTCTAACAACAATCCCTTCCGAGCGGCGAAAAATTTTGGCTTCGCGAAAATCTCTAGAAACCTCAATATAATTCGAAATTTTTTTATAATGAACCTGATAGTTTAAACCGTGTCGACTAAAGGCCTCAACGTATCTTGCGATTTCAGAAGAGACATCGGTAACACGGGTACCGCCAAATTTCCGTAAAATATTTTTCATATGAAATTTGACTGTTTCTTCGGATATACCCAAAGCATCTGCAACTTCGGCCCGCCGAAAACCATCATTAACACATTCGAGAATTTCAAATTCCCGATCGGTCAGAATGGGTGGAGGAATAAAGTTGTACTGTCTGCTATCCATATGACCAATAGTAAATGACAGCGATAGGATTTTAAATATATTGTGTCTGTTATGCATTTCGAAAACTGTCGATGAACAGAAATTCGTATCCCGTAATCCACAATTTCTAAAATTCTGCACCTAGTTCCTGACGAAAACACAGTATCATCACCAAAAATATGGCTCGCCACTAAAAATCTGGATGTTGTGCGATTCTTAGAGGTCAAACTCGGTTTGTCTTTGTTGATCAGTATAATATTTTCCTTTAGGTACGTTTCAGATCAACTTTGGCTTTAGAGGGCACATAATGTACCGTTCAAGAACTTCCACTCACGGTCGGAATATGGCAGGCGCGCGCGGACTTTGGCGCGCAACTGGAATGAAAGATAGCGATTTTGGCAAACCGATCATCGCTATTGTGAATTCATTTACACAGTTCGTGCCGGGCCACGTGCATCTCAAGGATTTGGGCCAGATGGTCGCTCGCGAAGTCGAGGCCGCAGGTGGTGTTGCAAAGGAATTCAACACAATCGCGGTGGATGATGGTATTGCAATGGGCCATGATGGGATGCTGTATTCCTTGCCGTCACGCGAAATTATCGCCGACAGCGTTGAATATATGGTCAATGCCCACTGTGCAGACGCCATGGTGTGTATCTCAAACTGTGATAAAATCACTCCAGGTATGCTAATGGCCGCAATGCGCCTCAATATTCCTGTTGTCTTTGTCTCAGGCGGACCAATGGAAGCGGGCAAAGTCGTCTTGAACGGCAAAGAAAAAGCGCTCGACCTAGTGGACGCCATGGTGGCCGCTGCCGACGATAAATACACAGATGCCGAAGTAGAAGAAATCGAACAAAACGCCTGTCCAACTTGCGGATCATGTTCAGGCATGTTCACTGCGAACTCAATGAACTGTTTGACCGAAGCATTGGGCCTCTCCCTGCCGGGTAATGGATCAACCTTGGCGACGCACGCGGACCGAAAAGAGCTATTCTTACAAGCGGGCCGTCGGATCGTTGAAATGGCAAAAGCCTGTTATGAACAAGGCGACGCCAACATGCTGCCACGAAACATTGCGACCTTCGAAGCGTTTGAAAATGCTATGTCCTTGGATATTGCTATGGGCGGTTCAACTAATACTGTTCTGCACCTATTGGCGGCGGCGTATGAGGGCGACGTGAATTTTTCGATGGACGACATTGATCGCCTGTCTCGCAAGGTTCCCTGCTTGTCAAAGGTCGCGCCGGCCAAATCCGACGTCCACATGGAAGATGTGCACCGCGCTGGTGGCATCATGGCCATCCTAGGCGAGTTGGAGCGCGCGGGCCTCATTCACCGTGAGTGCCGCACCGTTCACGCCCCAACGATCGGCGATGCATTGGACAAATGGGACATCGTGCGCACGGACGACGAGGACGTGCACAACTTTTTCCGCGCAGCCCCTGGTGGTGTGCGCACGACCCAAGCCTTTTCACAAAGCCGCCGCTACGACAGCGTTGATGCCGACCGCGTTACTGGCGTGATCCGCAACAAAGAAAACGCATTCTCTCAGGATGGCGGTCTTGCTGTTTTGTTCGGAAACTTGGCCGAAGAGGGATGCATCGTTAAAACCGCTGGTGTGGATGAAAGCATTCTAAAGTTTTCCGGTCCGGCCTATGTGGTTGAAAGTCAAGACGACGCCGTAAACGATATTTTGACAGGCAAAGTCAAAGAAGGCGATGTTGTTTTGATCCGCTATGAAGGGCCACGCGGCGGGCCGGGTATGCAAGAAATGCTGTATCCTACCTCATACCTGAAGTCTAAAGGATTAGGCGCGGCCTGTGCTTTGGTCACAGACGGACGGTTTTCCGGCGGCACGTCAGGCCTGTCCATTGGTCACGTTTCTCCTGAGGCAGCTGAGGGCGGAACGATTGGACTTGTTGAACATGGCGATTTGATTGAAATCGACATTCCGAACCGTTCAATTCATTTGGCTGTAGATGATACCGTTCTGGCGGAACGTCGGGCCAAGAAAGAAGCCGAAGGGTGGACGCCAGTCAAACCGCGGAAACGTAAAGTGACTACGGCGCTCAAAGCCTATGCTGCGCTTACAACCTCGGCCGCAAAAGGCGCTGTTCGCGTCGTAGATTAAACCAAACTTCGGGCGCCCTAAAGCGCCCGATTTGCTCTGATACGTGTTAGATGTCAACTAACCGTCTATCCATCCGCAGACGGTTAGCAGAATAGAGCTGCGTGATTGATTGTGCCCTTTACGCAGAATAGGACCTTAGAAAAAATCTAAACAAAGGCCCAAAATGTAGATGGCGGTCAAAAAACCGCCATCACACACATAACATTTCAAACTCGTAACACCTAAACCTTAGCGGAAGTAAGATTAATTTTATGCATTCCAAAAGTTCATATTAAAGAACCTTTTGAGCAAAAAATTATCCTTTAGGATATTTTAATCTCTGAGCAACTCATTGATACCCGTTTTGCTCCGCGTTTTTTCATCTACGCGCTTAACAATGACAGCACAGTACAGGTTTATTCCGTTTTTAGACGGCATAGAACCGGCCACAACAACGGAATATGGTGGAACCTCGCCATACATCACTTCGCCTGTTTCGCGGTCCACAATCTTTGTGGATTTCCCGATGAACACGCCCATCCCAAGAACGGAACCTTCGCGTACAATACAGCCTTCGACAACCTCAGAGCGCGCACCGATAAAGCAATTGTCTTCGATAATCGTTGGACCCGCTTGCATGGGCTCAAGCACGCCACCGATGCCAACTCCACCAGATAGGTGCACGTTTTTCCCAATCTGTGCACAGCTGCCAACAGTAGCCCACGTATCAACCATTGTGCCTGCGTCAACATAGGCACCAAGGTTTACAAATGAGGGCATCAAAACAACGCCGGGCGCAATAAACGCAGATTTCCGAACAACACAGTTTGGCACAGCCCGGAACCCTGCCGCTTTCCATTGATTGTCGCCCCAGCCTTTGAATTTGCTGTCGACCTTATCCCACCAACCGGCCCCTTGTGGACCACCCTCATGCATTTCCATATCTTTGATACGGAAACCCAAAAGAACCGCCTTCTTGGCCCATTGGTTCACATGCCAATCGCCACTGTCCATCTTTTCTGCTACGCGCAAAGACCCACTATCCAAAGCGTTGAGAGTCTCTTCGATCGCCTCACGGGTTTCGCCAGTTGTGGCAGGTGTAATTGTATCGCGGACTTCCCACGCGGCTTCGATTGCTTGTTCAAGCTGAGCGTTAGACATTTCAATTCTCCCGAGTAAATCTGTTGCAATTCCTATAACGGTGTTGTGTGCTGCGTACAATGGTTACAAGAGTTCGTACAAGGTAAGGAGCCAAAATGTCGAGCAAACGCGTATTCCCAAATGCAAAATCCGACATAACCCAAGCACAAGAGGTGCCGGATACACCTCAAACCCGTGCGCCAGCCTATAGGCTTGCGTTTGCGGATGATGACTTTCTGTGTCGTGACGAGTTGCGCCCAGTTCGGCTTCAGCTAGAGCTGCTAAAACCGCAGTTGGTCATGGACGAGCGAGGGATAAATAGCACGGTTGTCATGTTCGGCGGCGCGCGCATCCCAGAACCAAAAAATGCCAGCGCAGCAAAGACCGAAACCCTAGCGGGGCTCTCCAAATACTACGACGAAGCAAGAGAGTTTGCACGTCTCATGACCCTAAAAAGCATGGAAAGCTATGGCCGCGAAAATGTGATTGTGACTGGGGGTGGTCCTGGTGTGATGGAAGCAGGCAACCGCGGTGCTATTGACGCCGGCGGTGCTTCAATCGGCCTAAACATCGTCCTTCCTCATGAACAGGCTCCAAACGAATTCGTAACGCCTGAACTGTGCTTTAATTTCCATTACTTCGCGATCCGGAAAATGCATTTCCTTATGAAAGCAAAGGCCATTACCGTTTTTCCGGGCGGGTTTGGAACGTTAGATGAACTATTCGAAGCACTGACCTTGATCCAAACAGGGCGCATGGAACCTGTTCCGTTTTTATTGTTCGGTGAAAAATTCTGGCAAGACATCTTAAACTGGGATGCCTTGGCGGAGGCGGGAACAATTTCTCGAGAAGACCTCGGCTTGTTTAAGTTTGTCGAAACCGCGCAACAAGCGGTTGAGGCAATCGAGAACTGGGGGTAAAAGGGTACCAAATGAACAGCCTCGATGGTCTGCACTCTCAGGCCCCTCAAGATAAGTGAAAAAGGAACGCACCATGGACTTTGACCGAACACTCAAAATTGCTCCGTCAATTCTATCTGCAGATTTTGCCAATTTTGGTGCAGAAATCGAGGCGATAGAGACGCAAGGTGCAGATTGGGTACATGTCGATGTCATGGATGGGCATTTTGTTCCAAACCTGACGTTCGGACCACCCTTGTGCAAAGCAATTCGCAAACACATCAAAACCGTGATGGACGTTCACCTCATGATAGCTCCAGTGGATCAATATATTGACGCCTACGCAGATGCAGGCGCAGATGTAATCACCGCCCACATCGAGGCTGGACCCCACCCGCACCGCACCATGCAAGCAATCCGTGCAACTGGATGCAAAGCGGGCATTGCCTTAAACCCCGCCACACCTGCCGAAAGCATCGAGTACCTACTTGATATGGTCGATCTCGTTTGCGTGATGACTGTAAACCCCGGGTTTGGAGGACAAAAATTCATCTCCTCGCAAATTGAAAAAGTCCAAAAACTACGCAAAATGATTGGTGATCGTCCGATCCACATCGAAATTGATGGCGGAATGGACCCCTCGACCGCCCCCCTAATGGCCGCAGCAGGTGCCGACGTCCTTGTTGCAGGATCAGCCGTCTTTAAAGGCGGTTCTGTCACCAGTCCGGACATCTACGGCACCAACATCCGCGCCATCCGAGACGCCATTAGCAGCTAAAATTGAAATACAAATCAAATGGGACTGCATCGGCTATCACACCTAATTCCATTTTTTGTCCAAAAATATCTTGGGTGAATTGGCCATCGGCCAAGAGGGCAAAGCCCTAAAACAAAAAGGCCCCGTCATGCGACGAGGCCTTTTCGCATTTATAAATCCTAGCTTAACACGCAGCCACGGCACGCTTGGTCAAAACCTTAACAAGATGCGCGCGATATTCGCCCGAACCATGCAAGTCGTTGATCATCCCTTCACCGGAAACAGACAGGCCTTCTAGCGCATGTGCACTAAAGTCCGCACTCAATGCGGCTTCAGCCTCTGTCCAACGGAACACCCCCTCTTCCGAGGCTCCCGTCACGGCTACACGAACACCATCTGCATATTTCGCAACAAAGACCCCGACCATCGCAAACCGCGATGCTGGCTGCTCAAATTTTTGATAATTCGCAGCCTCAGGCACAGGGAACCGAACTTCCGTGATGATTTCGCCTTCGTTCAACGCCGTCGTGAACATGCCTTGGAAATAATCGTCCGCCGCGATTTGGCGTGCGTTTGTGACGATCGTCGCTCCTGACGCCAAGGCCGCTGATGGATAACAGGCCGCCGGATCATTGTTGGCCAATGACCCACCAATCGTACCACGATTACGCACCGCCGGATCACCGATGTTTGACGCCAAAGCTGCCAAAGCTGGATATTCAGATGCCGAAGCTGCGACCGTGGCATGCGTTGTTGCACCACCGATACAGACAGAACCGTCATCGCCTTTGCACACACCTTGCATTTCCGAAATGCCAGAGAGGCTCACGATTTTCGACGGGCTCGCAAGGCGCTGTTTCATCGTAGGAAGTAACGTCTGTCCCCCGCCCAACGCTTGTGCGTCCTCGGTGGCCAATGCGGCCACCGCGTCTGCGATTGTGGAAGGTTTTTCAAAGTCAAAGTTATACATGGGTATCCCTCCTAATTACGCGTTGTTCATCGCGGCCCAAACGCGCGATGGCGATACGGGCATATCGATATGGGTTACATTATGGCCACCTGACTGCAGCGCATCCACGACCGCATTCACCACTGAGGGCGGTGATCCAATTGCGCCTGCTTCGCCGCAGCCTTTCACACCCAACGGGTTGTGCGTACAAGGCGTCTGGCACGAGTGATCCACCGTATAGAATGGGACATCAGAGGCCCGTGGCATCGCGTAATCCATATAGGATGCTGACAACAGCTGACCATTTTCGTCATAGGCACAGTTTTCCAAAAGGGCCTGACCAATCCCCTGACCAATCCCACCATGAACCTGACCAGTTACGATCATGGGGTTGATCACATTGCCAAAGTCATCTGCCGCAGCAAAGCGTTCGATTGTGACCTTACCAGTTTCAGGATCCACTTCCACCTCACAGGCATAGGCACCTGACGGATAGGTAAAGTTTGACGGATCATAGAAAGCGGTTTCCTCAAGGCCGGGTTCGATATCCTCGAGCGGATAGTTATGCGGCACATAGGCCGCCAAAGTCACATCCCCCCAAGCAACAGATTTATCTGTGCCCGCCACTGAGAATTGACCATCCTTAAGCTCGATATCAGCCTCGGAGGCTTCTAGCAGGTGAGACGCGATTTTCTTGGCCTTGTTGATGATTTTTTCGGTTGCCCGCACCATAGCAGAGCCGCACACCGCAATTGACCGTGATCCATAGGTGCCCATCCCAAACGGGATTTTTGAGCTATCGCCATGAACGATATCAATCATGTTTTCATCAATACCTAGCATTTCTGCAACGACTTGAGGAAACGCTGTTTCGTGACCTTGACCGTGGCTATGGGCACCGACCATCACACTTATTGTTCCGGTTGCGTTTACACGCACCGTCGCCGCATCATACAGCCCCGCACGTGCGCCCAACTGACCAACAAGGTTCGATGGCGCGATACCGCAGGCCTCGATGTAACAGTTGACACCCAATCCGCGCAGTTTGCCTTTGGCCTCTGACGCCTTACGGCGCGCGTCGAACCCAGACAGATCGGCAATCTCTTCGAGCTTATCCATCGTCGCAGGGTAGTTACCAGTATCATACTCTACTGCAACAGGCGTCGCATATGGGAACTCGGTGATAAAGTTCTGACGGCGCAGCGCAATCGGATCAACACCCAATTCACGTGCCGCTTTGTCGATGACACGTTCCAGCTGATAGGTGGCCTCGGGACGCCCAGCGCCGCGATAAGCGTCAACAGGAACTGTATTCGTAAAGACAGCTTTGACGTTTACATAGATCAAAGGCGTCTTATAGTTCCCCGCCATCAGCGTGCCGTGCAACCATGTTGGAACAGATGGCGCAAATGTGGATAGATACGCCCCCATGTTTGCATAGGTTTCTGTGCGTACTGCGGTAAAGTTGTTGTCCGCATCCAATGCCAATTCAATCTTTGTCACGTGATCACGGCCATGCGCATCGGACATAAATGCCTCAGAGCGGCTTGCTGTCCATTTCACAGGACGATTAATTTGGCGCGCTGCGAAAGTACAAAAGGCTTCTTCTGCGTAGTGGAAGATTTTCGTACCAAAGCCACCGCCCACATCAGGGGCAACAACCCGCAGCTTATGCTCTGGGATACCCAAAACGAAGGCGCCCATCAAAAGACGGATAACGTGTGGGTTTTGCGAAGTGGTGAACAGTGTGCTTTCGTCGTTGGCCCGATTATAATCGCCAACAGCAACACGAGGCTCCATTGGGTTTGCAACCAGACGGTTGTTAACCAATTCAAGCGTTGTAACATGGGCCGCGTTTTTGATTGCCTCATCCACAGCGCCTTTGTTTTCTTCGACAAAGCCCCAGTCATAACATAGGTTTGACGACAAATCGTCATGCACTTTGGTTGCCCCGTCGGACAAGGCCGCTTTCATGTCGACCACCGCAGGCAATTCTTCAATGTCGAGATCAATGGCTTCGGCCGCATCGCGGGCTTGTTCCAACGATTCTGCAACGACCGCTGCGATGGGGTCGCCAACGTGGCGCACTTTGCCCTGTGCCAAAACCGGGTGTGCCGGCTCTTGCATGGGCTCGCCATGGCGATCCGTTACTTGCCAACCGCATGGAATACTGCCGATGCCTTCGAAATCCGCACCCGTAAAGATGCGCACAACGCCGGGCATTGCCGCGGCTGCCGAAGTATCGATGTTGTTGATTTTTCCATGTGCTACGTCTGAGCGTAGGAAATATACATATGTCTGGCCATGGATGTTGATGTCATCGGTATACTGGCCTGTGCCGGTCAAAAACCGGACGTCCTCGCGACGCTTTGAACTTGCGCCTATGCCGCTATCTTTAGGCATTTCAATTCCTCCCGTTTCTTATTCCGCTGCCAACTGGCTGACGTCTTGTCCAGACGCGGCCATGATGGATTTGACAATGTTATGGTACCCCGTACAGCGGCAAATGTTGCCCTCAAGATGATGACGGATCTCTGCTTCTGTTGGCTTTGGATTGTTCTTCAACAAATCAGCAGCAGCCATCACCATACCCGGTGTACAGAATCCACATTGCAGACCATGATGCTCTTGGAATGCGGCCTGAATAGTGTTCAGCGACCCGTCTGCGCCCGCTTGACCTTCAATTGTAGCCACATCCGCGCCATCTGCTTCGGCCGCGAGCATTGTACAAGATTTTACAGCAACTCCGTCCACATGTACCGTACACGCGCCGCATTGGCTTGTATCGCATCCGACATGGGTTCCAGTAAGACGAAGATCATTTCGCAGAAAATCGACAAGCAGTGTACGCCCCTCAACCTCTCCTGAAACGGTCTTACCGTTTACGGTCATTGAAATATTCGTCATGATTACCTCCCTAGACGTATTTCATTTTTTGGGTTGGCTCAGCCTGACACCAGACGTCCCAACCATCCTTTTTTCTTTTCACCTTCTTCTGCACCATCGTCATTTTCGACCTCTTCTGTTGGCCCTTCGACGACGGAACGGAATGTTTCAAAAAACTGATCTGCCATTTTCTTGGCAAATCCATCGATGATACGGCTGCCAAGTTGGGCGAGTTTGCCACCAACTTTGGCCTCGACCTCATAGGCCAACAGCGTGCCACCCTCTTCGTCGGACAGCGTCACGTTCGCACCGCCCTTGGCAAAGCCAGCCGCGCCGCCTTTGCCTTCACCGGTTAGGGTCAAACTCTCGCCGACAACCATATCGGACAGGGTCACGGCGCCTTTAAAGGTTGCTTTAACAGGTCCAACCTTTTGCACCACTGTAGCTTCAAAGCCTTCTTCTGGACTGCCACTCATCTCCTGACATCCAGGAACACAGTCCTTCAACACATCCGCAGACAAAAGTGCCTGCCAGACTGTGTCGCGATCCGCCGCAATCAATTTGGAATCGGTTAGCTTCATTAATGTTCTCTCCAATTAAGATCATGCTAAGCGACAATCGCCTAGACAGGATATAAGACTAAGGGTGTAGTTAGCGCAGTTCCGGTGGCCGTAGCGTGACACTATATTTATCAAAAATTTTAGCAATCTCACCCGATTGCAGCCCATTATAAACCGCGTCTTCAACGGTAT
>JALRHZ010000201.1:0-2443 GCA_023259435.1 Paracoccaceae bacterium
GCGTCCGCCATTGCCTTAGCGATACCCCAAGCGATCGAGCGTTCGTTGGCAACGCCCATGATCAAGCCACGTTTGCCGGCCATAAGATTGTTTGACATTAAGAAAACTCCGCCCAATTTGTGTTATGTTCGTTTAGGCGATTGCCGGAAGCCTATCAAGAGGACTATGGCAAATTAAAGCTTAAAGGCGGGAGTTGTGGGACAAAGGATATAAGAATGAGCGACCGAACAGGAATTTTTGCAGGCGATTGTCCAATTGAAATTGCGCGCCGGTGGTTGAGTGAGGCGGAAAAGACAGAAATCAACGACCCAAATGCCATTGCATTATCCACCGTTGATTCCGATGGTATGCCAAATGCGCGTATGGTCCTGCTGAAAGATATCGAAGACACCGCATTTGTCTTCTATACCAATTACAACAGCGTAAAAGGCCAAGAGCTGCAGGCCAGCGGCAAGGCGGCCTTTGTGATGCATTGGAAATCATTGCGCCGACAAGTTCGTGTTCGCGGTCTTGTTCAGAAAGAAGACGGGCCAAGCGCGGATGCCTATTTCAACTCACGAAGCTTAAAAAGTAGATTAGGTGCAATCGCGTCACGTCAATCGCAACCGTTACACTCTCGTGCGACATTAGTTGCTGAGGTCGCAAAAGTGTCGGCTGCACATGGTCTTAACCCCAAGCGTCCAGAATTTTGGGGTGGATTTCGCATCGCCCCTCTGGAGATCGAATTGTGGGCTGATGGTGACTTTAGGTTGCATGATAGATTTAGATTTACACGCAGTGCGGTTGATGGCGCATGGGATTGCAATCGCCTGAATCCATGACATTTCTTCACCCCAAGTTGTAAAATTTGATTAAATTCCATGTCGTTCATGTTGCATAAATTGTAACATATTGAAATTTATGTAATTTTATTTGTTGCATGTATGCACCATTATGCGGCAAGACTTAAGTGGGGATGATAAACTTTTGGTGAAACTGGTGTCGAACGAAAAAGATCAGCTTGAGCTGGCTGGAATAGTAAAATGGTTTGATCCAAGCAAAGGGTTTGGATTTGTGGTACAGGATGGTTCGAAAGAGGACATCTTGCTACATGCCAACGTGCTCAGAAACTTTGGACAAAGTTCTGTTGCGGATGGGGCGCGGGTCACCTTTTTGGCCACCCGCACGCAGCGTGGACATCAGGTGACAGAGGTCGTCAAGATCCAACCACCTGTCGGTGACGCAAATCCTCTGGCCGAGTTTGAAGAATTTGATCCAGCGGTCGTCGCCAATTTGCCTAGGCTCGCGTGTCGCGTGAAATGGTTCGACAAGGCCAAGGGCTTTGGGTTTGCAAACGCCTTTGGCAGTCACGATGATATTTTCATTCACGTCGAGATCTTGCGTAAATCGGGATTGGCAGATCTATTGCCAGGCGAGGCGATTTCTTTGCGTGTGATCCAAGGAAAGCGTGGTAAGCTAGCCGCAGAGGTATCATCATGGGAATCCGCGTCTTTTTAATAGGTTTACTCTTATCCATAGGGCAGGCGCGCGCGCAAGACGCCTGTGATGCAGGCTTTGTAGATATTAAAGGCACTTGGGGGCAAGCACGGTTCAGTGTGGAACTGGCTATCACACCTGAGGAACGTGCGCGCGGTCTGATGTATCGCACAGAGCTTGCGACACTACACAGCATGTTGTTCGTCTACACCACACCTCAGCCATTAACGTTTTGGATGAAGAATACCTTTATCCCGCTTGATATAATCTTCATCGATGAAACGGGCCTTATTCAGCACATCCATCCCAATGCGAAAACGCAATCCTTGGATCCAATATATGGGGGTCCTGAAAATCAATATGTCCTAGAGGTCAACGCAGGTCTTTCAAAGCGGCTTGGCCTGCGCGTGGGGGATGCTGTCCGTCACCCAGTATTTGGTCAAGCAGCCATTTGGGCATGTGCCGAAAAATAAAATGCAAAAATCACATTTTTTGTCATAATCCCTCTTTTCAATCTGAAATACTTTGGCTAAACACCCTCACACAGTCGGGGCGTAGCGCAGTCTGGTAGCGCGACGGTTTTGGGTACCGTAGGTCGTTGGTTCGAATCCAGCCGTCCCGACCACTTTTCCCAACAAATACATCGTATGTTTGAACGCTTTTAGAATCAAATTCTTGGTTTGCGCCATGGCGTCTGGCCACACTTACGAAATATGGTTTTGCCCAATATCCTATCGGCTATACCTCTATACGATTTATCCGGTATATAGATTGTGCAAGCGTTCAAATTCTGATCGTGGCCTTTGTCCACAGGGCACACTTTTTGTTCCAAATGGGAATCGGCTTTTTGGCACGTCGCGGTGCGGCTCTCTCTACTAAGCAGGCTGTTTCAAAGCATTTTTTTGTTAAGTTATTTTTAACTTTTTCGAGGGGTCGATGTGGATAAGTTGATCCGCGCCAAATCAGA
>JALRHZ010000201.1:2453-2701 GCA_023259435.1 Paracoccaceae bacterium
AGAAAATCCGGTCAAGACTGTTGAATGAAAAAAATCAAAAAAAATTGATTGACCCATCGATAAAATACACGTCAATTTGTCGCCACCACATCGGTGCACACAATATATGGTAGGCGGAACTATAAATTGTTTAGGTGTCCCGATTGAATTGATCAACGAGCAAGGGACCGAACCAACAATGAAAATTGAGCGCAAATTTACGCAAGCTGGGCAGGATGCGTACCATGATATCGCATTTACACTTGTGT
>JALRHZ010000202.1 GCA_023259435.1 Paracoccaceae bacterium
CCCCGTCGAGTATTTTTCTATCAAAGAAATAATGTGGGTTTTATGGGGCGGTTATCATCCAGATACCGTCCGGCCAGAACGCATCAAAGGCGAAGGCGAACATGATGTCATGGGCGATATCCTTGCCCTGTGCATCTTGGACGCGGATTGAGGACACTGTGCGCGAGGTTGAAATAATTGCCGCATCCAGCGCGGATGTTTGGTTGCCATAGGCTGTGAGTGTGTAGCCCGCCTCGTCGATGACGGGCGTATCTTGGAAACGCGTCATGGGCCAAGCACGGTTTCCGACACGGACGATCCGCGCCAAACTTGGGATATTATGCGGTGGGGGATCGCCCGAATAGAGGAACGGTCGTGAGCTGCTATCATAGCCGACGTAAGGGTTGCGACCATAGTTGCGGCCAAAGTCCGGTTGTGCCATTAGGATCGCATCTGGGTTGCGTTGTTTCAGGTCTGCGAAGCTTTCCATTCTACTGGGGATTTGCGTTAGGCTCTCGCCTGTAAGTGCGCCCACTATGGCGGTTGCTGTGGCCTGTTGCCACCAACTTTGGGTCTGATGATCATACATTACCATGTCCGATTTGCGCAGTTTTCCCGTGACACCAAAGCTTAGCACTTGGTTTTGAAGCCTGCGGTCGAACACGAGGGCCGAATTACACAGTGGGCAGAAGGTGACGGCAATTGGCAACGTGCCAATCTGGTCATTCACGATTTCATGCCAAGTCAGATACCGCAAAGGATAGGCGCGTGTTTCCCCCCCAACAGTGACAGATATCACAGGTTCTTGCTCTGGGATCTCTGAGGCCGCGAGCGAGGTAAACTTTGGATTGGTCAAGGCTGGAATGCCGTCTTTACCCGGACCGCCAGAAAAAATTTCAGAGAATGGCACAGAGAATTTCGAAAAATCTGTGTCCGGCCACTCGTGGCGCCAGAAATTTGGATCCGCGCCAACAGACGTTGCGCATATGAACAAAAAGATGTGGATGACATAACGCATGGTGATCTCCCTTTTTCTCAGCTTAGCATAAGCCTGCGGGAGATTGGCGCCTCTACACAGAGTTGTGACAACTCGTGATAGAAAGCCCCCAGCGCGGCACAAAAGCGCGCAGGGGAAAGTTGATAGTTTATTCGATCACAGTGACCTGTGTCATGACATCGGGCTGACCCAGAACCGAGCCGTTTCGGCCTTTGCCGCGCTTTATCGTATCCACAACATCCATGCCTTGGGTCACTTGGCCAACAACCGTGTATTGGCCGTTCAAGAAATGACCTTCTTCGAACATGATGAAGAATTGGCTGTTTGCACTGTTTGGATCTTGGGCACGCGCCATTCCAACAACACCGCGGTCAAACGGAATCTCGCCAAATTCCGCAGGGACATCAGGATACTCAGATCCGCCACGGCCCGCCATGCGCATATCACTGCCGAGTTTTCCGTATTGGACATCACCGGTTTGGGCCATAAAGCCATCAATCACACGGTGAAAGACGACCGAGTCATAAGCTCCCTCTTTTGCCAGTGTTGCAATGCGTTCAGCGTGCAAAGGCGCGGTATCTTCGAACAGATCGATAACGATGGTGCCATTTGCCCCCTCGCCCGAGATTTGCACCTCGAGACCAGTGGCCCCAACCTGCGAGGCAATCACGCACAGTGCACAGACCGCCTTATACATCTGCGGCAACCTTAACGCTGATCATACGGTCTGGGCTTGCAGGTGGCTCACCACGGGTGATCGCATCCACATGCTCCATTCCCGCGATTACGCGACCGTAAACCGTATACTGACGGTTTAGGAAATGGTTGTCGTTAAAGTTGATGAAAAACTGGCTATTTGCGCTATCTGGATTTTGCGACCGCGCTGCGCCTAATGTGCCGCGATCATGGGGAATACCGGAAAATTCAGCCTTAAGATTAGGCAAATCCGAGCCGCCGGTCCCTGCCATACGCAGATCAAAATCTTTTTCCATATTGCCGTGCTGCACATCGCCCGTTTGCGCCATAAAGCCATCGATGACACGATGAAAGCATACGTTGTCATAGGCCCCAGAGCGCGCCAATTCTTTCATACGCTCGCAATGCCCAGGTGCGATATCTGGCAAAAGCTCGATGACAACTTGGCCATCCTTGAGGTCCATCAAGATTGTGTTTTCGGGATCTTTGATTTCGGCCATCTGGCGCTCCTTTTTGAACTGTTTTGTCTTACCTAAGCCCCTTTTCTTTTCAGGACAAGAGTGGCATGACACTGAACATAGTGCCGCTACGGAAAAAGGATCATAGGATGAGCTGGAAAACACTAGATGATTTAGACCTTAAAGGGAAACGTGTGTTGACCCGCGTTGATATCAACGTCCCCGTCGAAAACGGGCAGGTCACCGATGCGACCCGTATTGAGAAAATCGTCCCAACCGTACGCGACATCCTAGCCGCCGGTGGCATCCCTATTTTGTTGGCGCATTTTGGCCGCCCAAAAGGCGAAACCGTCCCAGAGATGAGCCTGCGCCCCTTGATCCCCGCATTGGAACAGGCACTTGGCGCCGAGGTTTTATTCGTCGCGGATTGCCGTGGCCCTGCTGTGGCCGCCGCGATATCG
>JALRHZ010000203.1 GCA_023259435.1 Paracoccaceae bacterium
TAAAAATTTGGGTCTGTCTTTTGTAGATGCACCAATTTCGGGTGGTCAGGCCGGTGCGGAAAACGGTGTGTTATCGGTTATGTGCGGCGGAGATGATGCCGCCTATGCCACCGTTGAACCGATTATTGCCTCATATTCCAAGATTTGCCGCCACCTCGGTCCGTCGGGAGCTGGGCAAAAAACCAAAATGTGCAACCAAATAGCAATCGCCGGTTTGGTCCAAGGTCTATCCGAAGCCCTTCATTTTGCGGAAAAAGCGGGTCTAGACGGGCGCCAAGTTGTCGAAGTGATTAGCCAAGGGGCCGCAGGCAGTTGGCAAATGTCGAACCGATATGAAACAATGCTTGATGATCATTTCAATCACGGATTTGCCGTTGATTGGATGCGCAAAGATCTTGGGATCGTATTGCAGGCGGCAGATCAAAACGGCGCGAGTTTGCCAGTGACCGCGCTTGTGGATCAGTTTTACAAAGATGTTCAAAAATTGGGCGGGGGGCGATGGGATACCTCGAGCTTGATCAAACGTCTTCGTGCTTTGGACGGTTAAATCTGTTCAAATCGAGGCATTTCGAATTTAGGCATTGTAATTGCTGCCCTTCTTGGCTTAGATGAAAGGTAAGTAAGACGCATGTGCGTCCTATGCTTGACGAATTCTTATGCGTGAGCGGCGCATAACATGGCCCGCGCAGATGTAATGCCAAATCTTGGCACAATAGAATATTCCCGATGGGTGTACCCATTTGGACATTAGTTGGACGGGCAGAGTGGTTGAAAAACGCACCCTTTGCACCGTCGGAGTAGAAACGCGATGAGGCGCGCGACGCAGATTGATAGACTTTTGAGGGGCGCCACGCGCAGCCCCCAAAATGTTGCCGCCATCGCCCTAGCAAATAATCCTACAGCATGGACACGGTCAAATACGACGGTCGAAGTGTATGTGGGTCAGTGGATCACATGGCTAAGAAAATGCTTATCGACGCCACCCACGCCGAGGAAACTCGGGTCGTTGTGGTGGATGGAAACAAGGTTGAGGAATTTGACTTTGAATCTGAAAACCGCCGCCAATTGGCTGGCAACATATATCTTGCAAAAGTAACACGGGTTGAGCCGTCGCTTCAGGCGGCCTTTGTGGACTATGGTGGAAACCGTCACGGGTTTTTGGCTTTTTCCGAAATCCACCCCGATTACTATCAAATTCCTGTCGCAGATCGCGAAGCTCTTATGGAAGAAGAGCGGGCCTATGCAGAAGAGCAAAAGGCACTGGAAGAGGCGGAAAACCAACCAAAACGGCGCACACGTCGGAGACGATCTTCGAAAGCGCAGGACACGACTGCTAAAGACGCAGTTGAAACGCGTGAAATCGAGGCAAGCGATGTTACCGGTATGGAAACCATCGATCTCGACGATGTTAGTTCGACCGAGAGCTTGGAAACCGTTGAACTGGTCGATGGCGTATCTGATGCAGATCAAAACGTATCAGATACCTCAAGCGATGCACCGGTCGAAGAGGCATCAACAGCTGGTGAAGATGCTGTTGAGGCTGAAAATGCAGAACCTCAAAATGCAGAGGTCACAGACAACGTAGAGGCCGACACCGCGCCAGATAGTGACGTCGTAAATGACGCGACATCAGAGGATATGACCTCTGAAGTTCCTGATGACGACGATGCACCTGTTCAAAAAACGGCTGCGGAAAAAGAAGACTCTATCGAAGCGGTATCCGATGATGACGACATTTTGGATCTGCGTCCACGTCGCAAGCCACGTCCGCGTCGCTATAAAATTCAAGAAGTGATCAAAGTGCGCCAAATCCTATTGGTGCAGGTTGTAAAAGAAGAGCGCGGCAACAAAGGTGCTGCTTTGACAACCTATTTGTCATTGGCAGGCCGGTATTGCGTTTTGATGCCCAACACCGCGCGCGGCGGTGGAATTAGCCGCAAAATCACCAATGCAAACGACCGTAAAAAGCTAAAAGAAATCGCATCTGAAATTGATGTCCCAACTGGTGCAGGTCTTATTGTACGCACAGCCGGTGCAAAGCGGACCAAGACCGAAATTAAGCGTGATTACGAATACCTTCAGCGGATGTGGGAACAAGTGCGCGAATTGACCCTGAAATCAATTGCGCCTGCGAAAATCTATGAAGAAGGCGATTTGATCAAGCGGACCATTCGTGATCTGTACAATCGTGAGATTGATGAAGTCCTCGTAGAAGGCGAGCGCGGCTATCGCATTGCCAAAGACTTTATGAAGATGATCATGCCCAGCCATGCCAAGAACGTAAAGCATTACACCGATGCAATGCCTTTGTTCGCACGCTATCAGGTTGAAAGCTATCTCAGCTCGATGTTTAATCCGGTGGTTCAGCTGAAATCCGGCGGCTATATCGTGATTGGCATCACAGAGGCGCTTGTTGCGGTTGATGTGAACTCGGGTCGTGCCACCAAAGAAGGCTCGATCGAAGAAACAGCCCTAAAGACCAACCTAGAAGCCGCAGAAGAAGTTGCACGTCAAATGCGTCTTCGGGACCTTGCCGGCTTGATCGTTATCGACTTTATCGACATGGACGAGCGCAAAAACAAT
>JALRHZ010000204.1 GCA_023259435.1 Paracoccaceae bacterium
ATTTGTTCGAATTCGAAAAGCGCCGTGACCGCGGCACGAAGGTCCTGACCTATATTGCGGATATCACGGTCAACGGACATCCCGAAACGACAGATCGCGCAAAACCACCTGCAGACCTGAAACCTGCACGCGCCCCTGCCCCCTTAAACGAGCCAGCCTATGGCACGCGCAACCTGTTAGAGGAAAAAGGAGCGCAGGCGGTTGCCGACTGGATGCTAGAGCAAAAACATCTTTTGCTCACAGACACGACAATGCGCGATGGTCACCAATCTTTGCTTGCAACGCGGATGCGGTCCATTGACATGATCAAGGTCGCCCCAAGCTATGCCGCCAACCTGCCGCAGCTGTTCTCGATGGAATGTTGGGGTGGTGCTACATTTGATGTGGCCTATCGGTTCTTGCAAGAATGCCCTTGGCAACGCCTGCGCGATTTACGCACCGCGATGCCAAACCTGATGACACAAATGTTGCTGCGCGCCTCAAATGGCGTGGGCTACACCAACTATCCTGACAATGTGGTGCAATCCTTTGTTGCCGAGGCCGCAAAAGGGATCGATGTGTTCCGCGTCTTTGACAGCCTGAACTGGGTTGAAAACATGCGCGTTGCCATGGATGCCGTTGTTGAAAGCGGCAAAATCTGTGAAGGCACGATTTGTTACACTGGCGATATTCTTGATCCAAATCGCGCAAAATATGACCTAAACTACTATGTGAATATGGGCAAAGAGCTGCGCGATGCGGGCGCGCATGTTTTGGGCCTAAAAGACATGGCGGGGCTTTTGAAACCTTCAGCCGCGCGTATCTTGGTCAAAGCCCTCAAGGAAGAAGTTGGCCTGCCGATACATTTCCATACACACGACACATCCGGCATCGCGGCCTCAACTATTCTCGCAGCAGCAGATGCAGGCGTGGACGCCGTAGACGCCGCAATGGATGCCTTTTCGGGCGGCACATCGCAGGCGTGTCTGGGATCAATCGTCGAAGCCTTGCGCCACACAGATCGCGATACCGGCTTGGACATTGAAGAAATCAGAAAGATCAGTAACTATTGGGAGCACGTACGCGCACAATATGCCGCCTTTGAAAGCGGCCTTGCAGCCCCTGCATCCGAGGTCTATCTGCACGAAATGCCAGGTGGCCAGTTCACCAACCTCAAAGCGCAGGCTCGGTCTTTGGGGCTTGAGGAGAAATGGCCAGACGTCGCGCGCACCTATGCGGATGTGAACCAAATGTTTGGGGATATCGTCAAAGTCACACCATCATCCAAAGTTGTGGGCGATATGGCCCTGTTGATGGTGTCACAGGGGATCACCCGCGACGACGTCGAAAACCCAGCGACAGATGTTGCCTTCCCAGATAGCGTCATCGACATGATGCGCGGAAACCTAGGGCAACCTCCAGGAGGGTTCCCTAGCGCCATCGTCTCCAAGGTCTTAAAAGGGGAGAAGCCAAATCTTGACCGCCCTGGAAAACACCTTGCCCCTGTGGATCTAGAAAAGACACGCGCAGAGATTTCTGACACCTTTGGGCAAGCGATTGACGACGAAGATTTGAATGGCTACCTCATGTATCCCAAAGTCTTTACGGATTATATGAACCGGCACACGACCTATGGCCCCGTTCGCACTTTGCCGACACGAACTTTCTTTTATGGCATGGAACCGGGTGAAGAAATCACTGCGGAAATTGACCCTGGTAAGACATTGGAAATCCGACTGCAGGCCATTGGCGAAACGACCGACGATGGCGAAGTCAAAGTCTTCTTTGAATTGAACGGACAACCGCGCGTGATCCGTGTGCCGAACAGATTGGTCAAATCCCAGACCACAGCGCGCCCCAAAGCAGAATTAGGAAATGCGAACCATGTTGGCGCGCCTATGCCGGGTGTCGTGGCCTCTGTGGTGGCAAGCGTTGGACAAGAGGTACACGAAGGTGATCTTCTGCTAACAATCGAAGCCATGAAAATGGAGACGGGGATACACGCGGACCGCGATGCAAAAGTCAAAGCCATCCATGTGGTAGCAGGTGGCCAGATCGATGCAAAAGACCTGTTGATCGAGCTCGAATAACTTTCGGGTTTCCCGTGACGCCCATCGCCTGCTTTGAAGGCTTGGTCGCCACGCGACCAACACCGGCGCGGGCGCTCTGAATACCTCTAAAAAAATAGTTGAACTGTGCATTTTACGCTTGCAGCTTTGTGCGGTTCTTACTAAACACCGCATACCCAACGGACGCGGGTGTAGCTCAGGGGTAGAGCGTTACCTTGCCAAGGTAAATGTCGTGAGTTCGAATCTCATCACCCGCTCCAAATTTTCTCTTCCCCATAACCAAAAGCGACATGGTCGTGTCGGCCCCAAAAAAGACGGCAACGTTCGAAAATCTAGTCTGTTAGAAGCAGATGTGTATCACAGGGGCTAACATGGCGCGCAAATTATGGAACTACACCCCAGAGCTGCCTTTAAGAACGGCTCCCTATTGGAACTGGCCTCTCCGCCCAATCAAAGCGCTCGCATATCTATTGAAAAGCTGGAAACCTGTAGGTACCCGTTTTATTTTCTTACTGGTAGCCATTGCTATCTAT
>JALRHZ010000205.1 GCA_023259435.1 Paracoccaceae bacterium
TGCAGCGGCCAATGTCATTTGTCCCTCGATATATGCAATAAGCTCCGGCGCCCCGATTGTTTTTGCACTTAGATGGGATGGGTCCCACCTGTGATGATTCTGGTGCGCTTCATCAAGTGCGCCGGCCTGCAGCATCAGATCAAAGCGCTGAGTTATCCTGTTATTGAGCCATGCCTTATCCGCCTCGATCAAAAAGGCCTGTGCGGCGTTTATCGGCAAAAGGGGCGGTGGCGTCGCATCTTGCCACTCAACTAATGAGCGGCCAGTTGTTTTCAAAACTTCCCACGCGCGTTGAACCCGCATGGGATTTAACGTATCAATTCTCGCCTGCGTTTCGGCATCCAACTCAGACAGCATCGCCTGTCGTCCATGCTGCCTCATGACATCGTCAGCCTCATGGCGAATCTCGGCTGGCGTCGGCGGTATCTCTGCAAGACCTTGTGTCAGGGCCATAAAATATAACCCAGTTCCGCCAACAATGATCGGGCGATCAGAGCCGGTTAAATAGGGTGCAACTTGGCGCAACCAGTGCCCAACAGAATACGTCGCATCATAGGCAACATGCCCATATAACGCGTGTTTGGCCCGTTCGGTGTCATCTTGTGATGGTCGCGCGGATAAAATTGGCCAATTTTCGAACACCTGTAAGGCATCTGCGTTGATAATAACGCCGCCCTGACGCTCTGCGATGTCTAGTGCAAGTGCTGATTTTCCCGACGCTGTCGGGCCAGCAATCAAAACCGGAACCGAGGGATCGAGCCGTGAGACAACATCGTTTGGTGTCATGCCGTTCGCTCCTCTTGTTCTTGTGGTTCTAAGACAGATTGTTTGCGGTCAATTAAAGAATTCTGCCTCGAAAAGCATTTCTTACATTGAACCTTTCGGGGTTTTAGGACATTTTGCACGGGATTTGAAGCACAGAGTGAGGCCCCCATGTCCGACAAACCCCAAACGCAATTCAAACGGGTAATGCTAAAGATTTCTGGCGAAGCGTTGATGGGGGACCAAGGGTACGGACTACATCCTCCGACCGTTGAGCGGATCGCCCGAGAGGTGAAATCAGTTCACGATCTTGGCGTAGAAATTTGCATGGTCATCGGCGGTGGAAATGTCTTTCGGGGCCTTCAAGGCAGCGCGCAGGGTATGGAACGCACCACAGCCGATTACATGGGCATGTTGGCCACTGTCATGAACGCATTGGCAATGCAAAGCGCGCTTGAAGGACTTGGAGTGTTTACGCGTGTTATCTCAGCTATTCCGATGGACCAAGTGTGCGAGCCCTACATTCGTCGTCGTGCCGTGCGCCACCTAGAAAAGAAACGCGTTTGTATTTTCGCAGCTGGAACTGGAAACCCGTATTTCACAACTGACACGGCCGCCACTTTGCGGGCCAGCGAGATGGCCTGCGAGGCGATCTTTAAAGGGACCAAAGTGGACGGTGTGTACGACAAAGACCCAGTTAAGCATGATGATGCCGTGCGCTATGACAACGTCACCTTTGACGAAGTGCTGACCAAACATTTGGGCGTGATGGATGCTTCGGCAATTGCCTTGGCGCGTGATAATAACTTGCCCATCATTGTGTTTTCTCTTGATGAACCGGGCGGGTTCCGGGGTATCCTTGCGGGTGAGGGAACCTATACCCGCGTGGCAGGATAGCTGGACATAAGGGGCAATCCCCTGTTAAGTGCGACACAATGATCTGAGACACAAAAAAGAGAAAAGAGCATGTCTGACGATTTTATGATTGATACCGACGAACTTGAGCGCCGCATGACCGGTGCCATGGGCGCGTTGAAAACCGAGTTTGCCTCATTGCGGACCGGTCGTGCGTCTGCCTCGATGCTTGAGCCGATCATGGTTGAGGCTTATGGCCAACGGACGCCGATTAATCAGGTGGGCACTGTGAACGTGCCGGAACCTCGTATGGTCACAATCAACGTCTGGGATAAATCCATGGTCAACGCTGTTGAAAAGGCCATTCGTGAAAGCGGATTGGGGATCAATCCTCAGTTGAACGGCACGATTATCATGTTGCCTATTCCGGAATTGAACGAAGAACGCCGCAAAGAATTGACCCGTGTCGCTGCGCAATACGCAGAACATGCACGGGTATCGATTCGAAACATCCGTCGCGATGGTATGGACCAAGTGAAAAAGGCCAAGGCAGATGGTATGTCAGAAGACGATCAAAAGCTTTGGGAGGGCGAGGTTCAAGAGTTGACGGACAAGTTCATCAAGCTGGTCGATAAAACGCTTGAAACCAAACAAGCAGAAATTATGCAGGTCTGATACAACTATGGCACGTGACGAGGTCGAGCAAAAATCCCCACGTCACGTGGCGATTATCATGGATGGAAACGGACGGTGGGCCGAATTGCGCGGCCAGCCCCGTTTGTTTGGTCACCGAGAGGGCGCCAAACGCATTCGGAACATTGTTGAATGTTGTCCGGACTATGGGGTCGAATACGTCACCATCTTTGCCTTTTCTACGGAAAATTGGAAACGGACTCAGATCGAAGTGACCGGTCTGATGACCTTGTTCAAATC
>JALRHZ010000206.1 GCA_023259435.1 Paracoccaceae bacterium
CGCTCGAACTGCCGCGGCACGACAGGCCGGTTTAGCCGAAGATACTCGGTCAGCGTGGAATACGCCCCCTCATACCCCATGGTCTTGATCTCGCGATGCAGCCTGCGCGCCGAGAGACCAGGAAACGCCTCGAGCCGCTCAGCCAGATATGATCGAAACCGGTCTGCCAATCGATCACTCGGCTCTCTGGGTCCGTAAACCGGGGCCTCGAGGCCAAGCTCCAGATATTTCCTCACCGTCTTGCGATCCAGCCCGGTCTGCCGCGCAATCGCGCTGACGCCCAGGCCCTGCCGCTTCAATTCCAAGATCATCACTATCTCCCTCAATCCAACCACCTGCACGCCCTTCCATTGGCATTACAGGGGTTATTCTGCGCCGCCGGTGGTCAGGGGGCATGCCCCTTGACCACCGGCCTCAGCGCCCAACTGGGGAATTTTCATCCAGCCGTTTTGGGGAGATTACGTCCAGCACTCACACCATGGTAATCACGACAAACAAGAGCATCCGCGACTGGACCGAACTCTTGGCCGGGGATGAGGTCTTGGCAACTGCCATCCTCGACCGCCTGCTACACCGGCCGCACGTTCTCAACATTAAGGGACGCAGCTATAGGTTGCGCGACCTCGAGGACGCCCTGAAGGGGTGAACCCACAGCCCAACGGCCCGCGGGCCCGGGAGCGCGCGCTCCGACTCTTGGAGGTCAGCGCGCGTCCCCGGGTCCGTTCCGTTGCGCGACACCTCGTTCCGATCTAGACGGCCGACCAGCACGCTGCGACCATGGTGCTGAAGGCTCTTGCTCTCTTGGTGCGACAGCGAACAAACAAGCGATCAATGCCCTGCGCGCTCACCTTGCGGAACTGGGGATCATCGTCGATGGAGGCCTTGATCGCGATTATCCGGGACGACGGGGATGCGCGTCTGCCCGATCCCGCGCACTTGGCCTGTTACATTCTTGACGAGCAGGGTGTCTCGCAAGACAGGGGTATTCGACCCAGTTTCGAAGTCTGCATATTTTGGACGGCAGCAACATGACATAAATGTCGAACATATATCCAAAGATTTTTATTTGAGGAAATATATATAAAAATATGGTGTTTACAATTTATCTACTCGGACGCATATCTTTTACGCCTAACGGCAATATGATATCTGATAGGGATATCTAGATCTGTGTTGGAAAGGGATATCGAGCAATGAAAAATACAAGTATTCTGCTCGTCGACGATCACCAGTTGATTTTGGAATTGATTTCAGAGAGTCTCGAGGCGACAAACGCCTTTTCTGTCACCTGTGCCGTCTCTTTGGATCAAGCTTGTCAGAAAATAGCTGAAAAAACAAATTTCGACATTGTTATGCTCGATATCACTCTATCGGAAGCCGTAGGACTGCAAGAGGTCAAGAAAATTGTTGATCTAAACGCAAATGGTTATGTCGTAATCTTTTCGGGCACTGTGTCAGAGACTTTTGTGCAGAATTGCCTGGATGTAGGTGTTTCGGGATTCATACCGAAGACATTTTCTGTTGATGCGCTGTCCAGCGCCTTGAAGTTCATAGCAACAGGTCAAAAATTTGTTCCGGCAAACTTCTTCACCTTTGGAGGTGGTCGGATCGGCAAGGACAGCTATGGTATCGGCGAAGGGGAATTCGAGGTGCTCAAGAAGTTGGCGGAAGGTCTGTCGAACAAGGACATCACCAATATTCTCAGCCTACCCGAAACCACTGTCAAAATGCGGGTGCGATCGATCTGTCACAAACTGGGCGCAGAAAACCGGACACAAGCTGTCTTGATCGCTCAGAAGAGCGGATTGGTTTGAGCGTCAGGTGAAGGGCGCCTTTTGGTGCAGACGTCTTATGAAATCGGACAACCCTTTTTGCAGTCACTTGGTAAGTGCTTGAGTCCACGTTGATACTCGTAACCGAGATCGGCTGCATAATTTGCAGTGGGCGCGTGGCTTCAGGCCAACAATATCCATTCAAGCTGGTTACTCCTGCGCACTTTGAATACCGTCTATGACCACGTCATGCCGATTGTATCGTTTGAGTGCATGTGGGGTAGATGGGAGCCTTGAAGGGCCTGTGCCTCATCGGCAGGAATGCCCTGTTTCTGTATGGACGCAGGAGTCTTTTTGCAGTCCAAGCATTATTGTATTCTTTGAGGAACTGTTGGAAGATAAATTTCCGAATGGATCACGCTAAGGTCCATGATCAATAAACTGCATATGCTGTCAGGCAAAAGATGATAGTCTTGTCTGAAAATATTTTGAACGCAGTACATCACTACCCTTGGAAATTATCTGAAAGAGGTTGTAATAATTTTCATCGTTTTGACAAAATATCCTTATGTGTTTTAAATAAAGGAGCTGTATCACTTAAATTGAATAATGAATGTAACCTATCTGATACCCTGTTTAAGAGTCAATGGGTTAACTCCTCAAGTAGAGTGAATTTCGCCGTCCTCCAAATGTGGACAAGACAAGCGTCAAAAGAAAAAATCATGCGGTTTTTTGGTCTTTGCAAAATGGACCA
>JALRHZ010000207.1 GCA_023259435.1 Paracoccaceae bacterium
GCTTAGAATGCAGATATGGGGTAGAAATGACACATAAAATTGCGATAATCGGCGCGTCTGGATATACGGGCGCGGAACTTATACGGCTGATTTCTGGCCATCCCAATATGGAAATTTCTGCTTTGGTTGCAAATAGCAAAGCAGGGAAATCCGTTTCTGATGTGTTTCCACATTTGCGACATTTAGACTTGCCGATGCTTGTCACCTTGGCAGAAGTGGATTTTTCATCAATTGATGTATGTTTTTGCGCGTTGCCGCATAAAACGTCTCAAGAGGTCATTCGCGATTTGCCAAAGACCCTGAAAGTGGTCGATCTGAGTGCAGATTTCCGTCTAGAAGATCCAGCGGCTTATGAAAAATGGTATGGCAATCCTCATGCGGCGCTCGAACGGCAAAGCGAGGCGGTATATGGTCTAACCGAATTTTACCGTGAGCAAATCGCAAAGGCAACGTTGGTTGCCGGAACCGGATGTAATGCGGCGACCGGACAGTATATTTTGCGCCCACTCATTCAGGACAAGGTAATCGGCTTGGATGACATCATCCTTGATCTGAAATGTGCGGTATCCGGGGCAGGGCGAAGCCTGAAAGAAGGGCTTTTGCATGCGGAATTGTCCGAAGGTTATCACGCCTATTCCGTCGGCGGTGTCCATCGGCACCTTGGCGAATTTGACCAAGAATTTTCAAAACTGGCGGGACGTGATGTTCGCATTCAGTTTACCCCGCATTTGATTCCCGCCAATCGCGGAATATTGGCAACGGCCTATGTCTCGGGCGACGCATCCGAGATTTATAAGTCCTTTGAAAACGCTTATTCAAATGAGGCGTTCATTGAACTTTTGCCAATGGGCGACACCCCAAGTACGCATCATGTGCGTGGTTCAAACTATGTGCATATCGGGGTTGTGGCTGATCGAATTCCAAACAGAACGATTGTTGTTGCCGCTTTGGATAACCTGACAAAAGGTAGCAGCGGGCAGGCCTTGCAAAATGCCAATCTAATGTTAGGTGAGAACGAAAACACGGGCTTAACCTTGGTGCCGTGCTTCCCATAGGAGAGTGCAGTGAAAAGCTTAAAGAAACAACGTCGTATTCAGGTCATTATCGCGGCATTTGTGGCATTAATCGTGTCCACGGCATTAATTGGCTATGCGATGCGTGATGGGATCAATTTCTTTAAGTCCCCAAGCGAAGTTTTGGCAGAACCGCCCTTGGCGAATGAAGTTTTCCGAATTGGTGGTCTTGTCGAAGAAGGCTCTCTTGTGCGCGGTGCGGGCGAGGTTATTCGTTTCTCTGTCACCGATGGCGGCGCAACGGTTCCCGTTGAATTTGCCGGCGTTTTGCCCGATCTTTTTGCGGAAAATCAAGGTATGATTGGCACTGGAAGTTACATTAATGGAACCTTCCAAGCCACGGAAATACTTGCGAAACATGATGAAACATACATGCCAAAAGAAGTCGTAGATGCGTTAAAAGAACAGGGCATGTATCAAGAACCTGATAGCTAAAGCAACGTCCGGTCTTATAACGAAATAACCAGAGTTTGCCTTTTGATTTAAGATCAGGAGGCAGCGATGAAATCAGCTTACAACTATGCATATGACATTCTCAGATTTGAGGGTGGCTATGTCGACGACCCAGATGATCCTGGTGGGGCGACGAACTTTGGGGTTACCCTGCGCACTTTACGATCATTGGGTTTGGACATTGACGGGTCTGGCCGTATCGACATGGCCGATGTGAGATCACTTAGCAAAGAGCATGCGATAAAAATATTCGTAGATGAATATTTTTTACGACCCAAAATCAATATGTTACCAGAGGCTATTCAACATTGTGTTTTTGATATGATGGTGAATTCGGGCAGCCGTGCGATCAAAATACTCCAACAGGTCTGTACGTTGTTTAATGAGCCCTTGAATGCGGACGGTGTCATTGGTCCCAATACCATACAGGCCTCTCACCGCGTCGAGGAAAAAGCGGGTGGATTTATTCTTGATGCCTATGCCATTGAGCGGCGGAATTTCTATTTTGATCTGGCTGAGCGGCGGCCCATCCTAAGGAAATTCGCGAAAACGCGTGCGGGGGGAAAAGGCGGCTGGATTGTACGATCAGAGGCATTCATGTCCTCCAAATTTCACATGACAGCAAGCGAGTTTGAGGAAAGGACGCGAACATGGGGCTAATTCAAAGCGTTTTATCGCTGTTCTTGGGCGGTGCGGCGCAAAGCACTGCGGAAATTTTTGTTGAAAACAAAGAGCAGGCCGCTCAACGTGAGGCGATGTCACGGGCCGCCGCGCTTGCACAGTTGGCGCAAGAATTCCAAACATCTAAGGTGTCCCTATTTGATCGGATGATTGATGGTTTGAATAGGCTACCGCGCCCTTTTATGGCGTTGGGTGTATTGGGGTTGTTCGTATCTGCGATGGCGGATCCCATTTGGTTTGCCGAGCGTATGCGCGGCATGGCCGTCATACCCGATCCCATGTGGTGGCTCTTGGGGGCCGTTGTCTCATT